>DATARP010000209.1:0-5242 GCA_036264075.1 Gemmatimonadaceae bacterium | reverse complement strand
GGCGATGTTCATCAGCCACTGCTCGTTTCCGACGCCGCGCTGCTGTGACAGCGAGAAAAGAACTTTCTCCCGCAGATCCTGGTTCGTGAGCCGTGAGTAGAGAGTGCGGAGAAATTCCGTGTTCTCAGTCGAGCGGCGCTGTCCGAGCCAGAAGATCGCCTTGTCGCGAAGATCCTCGGATTCCGTGTCGCGCATCGCGAAGTCGCGCAATATCTGCTGCGCCCTCGGCTCGTTCTGCTGCGATAGCGAGAACAGCGCCTTTTCCTTGATGTTCTCGTCGCTGTTGCCCTTGAGAATCTCCTCGAGAAGCCCCGTCGACCCTGGAACCTGCGAGAGCCAGAACACTGCCTGCTCCCGGACTTCCTGGTCCGGATCGCTACGCGCAACACTCATGAGAATGTTTGCAGTCTCGGCGGTCCGCTTCTGTGATACGAGGAACACAGCCTTGCGTCTAAGCGCAACTGAGCACGCGTCGCGACGCGCCAGAACCTTTTGCAGAATCGGCATCGCGCGATCGGCGTCCATCTGAAGGAGCGCGTTGAGCGCGGCGATCCGGTCGTCGCTGTCCTCGTCTGCATCGGGAGAACAATTCCTGCCCTGCGAGCCCGGGCCGATGAGCGTCTGGCCAGAGGAGACGGCGGTACTTTCAGCTGTGCTTCCGATTGACGCGGCGCACGACTGGTCGCCGCGCTTGGCGAGCTCGCCGCAGACGCGCGTCTGGAGTAGCGCTCCATCCTGCTTCGCGATCGCGGGGTAGCGCTGCTTCAGCTGATTCAGACGGTCGCGTGCGGCAGCGAGGTCGTCGTCGCCGCCACTGCGGTAAAGCGCAAATGCTTCGTAGTAGAGCGCCTGCCCCGCGTACGCCGACTGAGGGTAGCGCTCGGGAATCCGGTGAAAGATCTCTGCCGCGCGCTTGTAGTCGCCGCGCGACAGCGCCTCACGAGCGAGCCGATACAGCGAATCGGCAGGATCCGCTTTCGCCCACGGTGCGGGTGGAAGCGGATCGGACTGGTCACCAAGCGATGCAAATGCGCTGGCCAGTTGAGCGTCATCGCTCGTGATAGCGTACGCGCCGACCGGAGAAGGTGAGGAAGGCTGGCTGGAGGGAGACTTGGCCCCGAATCCCGCCGAGGAGATGATTGCTGCTGCCGTGAGTATCGTTCGCATTGTCATTGAAGTGGTCTCAACTGCCGCGCTGCGGTCCCGCGGGAATCGCGGTGCGCAGCCTCGTCATTACGTGGTCCTGCTGCAGAGTCTTCTCGATCAGCTCCCGATCTTGTGGCGAGCTTCCGGGCGATAGCTGGACGATCTGTACGAGCACCAGCTCGAGATCTTCCAGCAACGGCCGCCGCTGCGGATCGTTGGCGACCGGAGAATCCAGTAATAGACGGGTGTTGCTCAAGAGCTCGCGCGCCCATGACCCGAGCTGCGCATCCATCTGTTGGTCTGCCGTCGTGCGCGTTCTGAACGAAGTGAGAAGCGCTTCCGCTTCGCTGAGATGACGTACCGCGGTGAGCTGGTACGCCGACGACGACCCGGAGCCAGGTGACGCAGACGCGCCGCCCGTTCCAGATGCTACGCGAACGTTTTCCCGCTGACCTTCGAACCTGGGGGGAACGATCGCCCGCGCTCGCGTGGCGGACCGCTCGGTTGCCGACCCGGTTGCAATAACACCCGGATTGGCGCCACTCACGTCTGTGGTCGCTACGCCTGCAGGCACGGCTGTCTGCGGGTTCGCCGACTGCGGATTCGCGGTTTGAGGATTTGCCGCGTGAGGATCAGCCGAGGCGACCTTGCCGGGAGCCTGATTCGTCGCGCTCCAACGCCCGAGGCCAACACCTGTCGCAAGAAGAAGAACCGCCGCAGCCGCAGCGCCGAGCCAGATCCTCGAGCCTAATCTGCGCTCGGAAGGTTGGCGTAAAGAGCCACCGCCGTACACGACCCGCGGGCCTGCGGCACGTTTCGCCTGGATCGCGCTCCACATCTCGTCGCGTGGAGTGCGGACCGGCGGCACGTTGTAGCCCTGCGCCGCCCTCTTGAGGAAGTCCTCGAATTTGTCTTCAGTCATGACAGCCACTCCGGAGCAAAATCGGCCAATGCGACGCGCAGCTTGCTACGTGCCTGAAAGAGATGGGACTTCGACGTTCCGATGGGAATGTTGAGTGTCCCGCTGATCTCGTCGTGCGTGTAGCCCTCTACATCGTGCATCACGAATACCGTCCTGTATTTGTCCGACAAAGAGTCGATCGCCTTCGCCAGCCTCTCTTTCAAATCGGGCTCCGCTTCCACCGGGATGACCCCGACCGTCATCCCCTCTTCCATCGGCGCTTCTCTTGTCTTCATCCGCTTCGTCTTCCGAAGCCCGTTCAGCGCAACCGAGACTCCGATCGAGTGCAGCCAGGTCGAAAGCGATGACTCGCCCCGAAAGCTTCCGATCTTTTCAAACGCACGGATAAAGGTTGCCTGAGTGAAATCCCGTGCAAGCTCGTCATCACCGGCCAGACGAAATGTCAGCCGGAAAATGCGATCGACGTATGTCTCGTAGAGCTCACGCTCGGCGGCAGCATCGCCAGCAACCACCCGTGCGATCAGTTCGATATCGGTCACCGAGCTCCGAAACTCGTTGGCAGCCAGCTCCATTGTCGACTTTCTGACAACCGCTGCCAGGAAAGGGTTGAGAACTCGCCCGCCGCTATGGGCGGGCGTCCCCGCGAGGCCGCGGCTTTTGCCCATAAAATGACAAACCCCTCCACTTTCGTGAGGGGTTGGTCAACTCTCGTGGCAGTGGTGACTCTACTTCCGTCCGAGCAGGCGATCCCATGCCCCTCCTGCGAGGCCCAAGGCGTACTCAGCCCACCACTTGCCCGCCGCGGGGCCGCCGCCGCATGTACCGTCCGACTCGCCGGGCGTCTTGATCCAGAGGAACGCATCAACGAGGGGATTTCCTGTGTGCGTGGTCGGAGCGGGGCCCACTCGTTGTCCGGTGGGATTGCACCAATTCCCCGCGTTGGTCGAGCCCTGTCCGTTACGACTGGTGTCGATGATGAAGTGCTTGCCGCCCACTCTCTTCGAGACCTCTGTCCCGTAGGCGATGTTCACAGAGTTGGCGAGAAAGTTGGAGATGTTCAGACTGAAGCCGTCCGCATCTGCGATTCCCGCGCGATTGAGGCGATCTGCGATTTCCGGGGGTGCAACCCAGCGCGCGTGGCCGGCATCTATGTAAACCGCGGCTCCATGTGCCTTAAGGACTCGCACCGCGTCGTGTATGAGATTGAGCCGCTCCTGCTGGAGAGCCGGGCTCAAGCACGTCATTCCAGCAAGCGCGTCCGGCTCGAGGATCACCACCGCCTTTCGATTGCCGAGTCCGTTGGCAAAGCCTCGAATCCAGCTCTTGTAGGCGTTGCTCCCGTTGGCGCCGCCGGCCGAGTACTGGCCGCAATCACGACCTGGAATATTGTACGCGACAAAAACGGGTAGCGCCTTCGATCCGGTAATTCGCGAGACCGCATCGGCAACGTCACGACCGATGTCGACGTTCCAGCCGCCGAGCCACTGGGCCACCGGCTGGGACGCGATTCTGTCCATCAGCTCGGCGTCGGTGGGCCGTGATCGTCTCCAGGCGTCTGCCTGTCGCTTCGCCGCAGACGCGGGATCCACATAGAGTCGCGCGCCCGAAAAGAGGTTGATGAATGCCTGACTCGCGGTCTGCGCGCCCGATGGCGCGGGCAGAACGAAGAATCCCAGCGTAAAGAGGCAGATGGGAATCACCGCCGGGCCGACTGGGTGAAATCGCATAAACGAGTTATGAACGCGCACACTGGTGCGCGTGACCAGTTCACGCATCATGAGTACCCGCATACGTCTACGACGAGCGTGTCCAGACGAAAAGAACACGCTTCGAGGGTTATATAATATTCACGAGGCCTAGGCGAAACTAACCGCCTGACCCACATCATATGATACCCGTCGCGAATCATCTGTTCCGCTCCAGGACCGGCGCAGTCTATGCTCGTTCTCGGTGAACTATTTCGATCCGGACGCGCATGGAAGCCGAGTCGCACCCAAGTATCTCCCGCCAATCCCCCTGGAGAATGTTGGGGCGAGCCCTGCTCCTCCGCTGCCCCAACTGCGGAAAGGGAGGACTCTTTTTCGGGTTTTTCAAAATGAGAGACCGCTGTCCCAACTGCGGAATTCTTCTCGAGCGCGGGGAGTCCGACTACTTCATCGGCGCGTACACTCTGAATCTGATTGTCGTGGAGATACTGCTGGCCCTGGCCTTTCTCGTCGTCGTCCTCATGACGTGGCCGACCCCGCCGTGGATGGCTCTCCAGTACGGCGGCGTGGTGCTCTCAATCGCTGGCGCTGTGCTGTGCTATCCTTTCGCTAAGACCACATGGCTGGCAATCGATCTCACATTCCGGCCGCCCAACCGCGAGGATTTCATCACTCGCGTGAAATAGCATTCCGCTATTCGCCGGCGGCGCTGTTCTGGGACGGCGAGGGAAGCTGTGCGACGTTGACGTCGATCGGCAGCCTGACGCCATTGTGGGTCTCCACTACGTCGATGATTCCCTGCCAGACCTGTGCGAACGCGTGCCCCACGTCCGACGGAGCTTTATCCTTTGTGAATCCACCGCCGCCAGAGATCCAGAAAGGCGGGTCGGCTGATATTCCCGCTCCGGCCAGCACCTGCTTCACGTCGCTGTAGACGAGATTTGCATTGAAGCTGTGGGCGTAATAGGCGGGCTTGAACCGGCCATCCTCGAGCACTCGCTTTGTCCACGCAGTGTAGTAATCGCGCATTGCCTGCGGCACGACTTCCATGCGCTCGATGTCTAGAAAAATCACCGTTCCTTTGGCAAATCCCTCTGCCGCAGTTTTCGCGATCGCGTCGTTTGCATCAGCTGTTCCGCGAGAGGCGTTGACGAACTGCGTCGAGCAGCTCGTGTTGCGAGACGCTCTGGGCTGTACCATCACGCGCACTGGAACTCGCTTGTTGACGTAGCTGACGACGCGCTTCCCGTTGCGGGTCTTGACCTGCCGCACGCGCTTGGTGACGAATCGAGTCACCGCGACCTTCGCTCCCGGTGTCTTGCCCCAGGTCTGCTGGCCAACGTAGATCACCGCCATCCCCCAACCCATGCTGGAAAGCGTGTCGCGCTTGCCTTCCCACGAAGAATCGGTGTGGCAGGGAGCAGACAGGTAATAGCCGACCCACTTGTAAGGCTTGTCTGCAGTTTGC
>DATARP010000168.1:0-2802 GCA_036264075.1 Gemmatimonadaceae bacterium | reverse complement strand
CTCCCGCGGGACTATGTCTGCCCCGAGCGCAGTCCTCGCCGGCTGGAAGAAGCTTCTGGACAGCCCGCTTGCGGCGACGACGGCGTAGATCGGCCACACTCTCCCGACTAGAAGCAAATCCGAGTGAATCGTGAGGACCAGAAGGGCGACCGCGCACAACACCTGAACCGCGATGGCAATCAGCGCGAGCGTCTTTCGATTGTGACGATCGGCTACGTGACCCGCGTAAAGAGCCGCACCGATAAATGGCAAAGCTTCAGCGAGGCCGACGATTCCGAGGGAGAGCGGGTCTTTTGTTAGTGCGTATATCTGCCAGGCCACCACCGTCGCCTGGATCTGCGTGCCGAGTGTTATCAGAACAAGGCTCGCTACGTACCAGCGAAAATTGGGATTCCGAAGTGATACGTACGGATCGTGTTGCTCGGCCATTCCCTCGGGGGACGAGATTCAGGAAGCCGGATGATACGCAGGCGCGACTCAGCGGGCAATCATACGGTGGCGCGCGGCGTCGCCTCACATTCTATTTGTAATCGTACATCCGAATCCCGGGGAGCATCGAGTGGCGTCGGCAGCCGTCAAGCCAGAAAAGGGCGAGTTCCTTCCCTATTATGAGAGGTACATCGCGCTCGTGGGTAGCGGCGATGTCATCGCCACGCTCACAAGACAGATGGCGGAAACCCAAGTGCTGTTGCACAGCTTGCCCGCGTCTCTGTCGACCTATCGGTACGCGCCCGACAAGTGGAGCGTCAACGAGCTGATCGGACACCTGACCGACAGTGAGCGAATTTTCGCTGCGCGTGCGCTCCGCTTCGCCCGGAACGATCCCACGCCGCTCCCGGGTTTCGAGCAGGATGACTACGTCAGCAATTCCAGCTTCGACAGTTATCCGCTCAGGGAGCTGGCTTCAGAGTTGAAGAGCGTGCGCGAATCTACGGTCTTCTTGTTCAAGCATCTCGAGGAGGATGCGTGGATGCGCCGCGGAATTGCAAACGGTGCGGAGGTAACCGTCCGAGCGCTGGCATACATCATCGCCGGCCACGAGCTGCACCATCGTGAGATTTTGCGAGCTCGCTACCTGTAGCCGCCTCGCGATCGCGCTCTAGAGCGTGCAGCCGCAGCATCCGCGTTACCCTTCGACATAGAAGTAAGTCGAAGCTGCGTTCGCTTTACGTCGATGGAGTGGAGGGTTTTTCCAGGACGGAGCGGACGGCCGCGCACAGCGACTCGGCCGTGAAAGGCTTTTGAAGGAAGTCGGTCTCGGACGTACGAATTCCGCGCCGCAGAATCTCGTTGTCGGTATAGCCGGACATGAACAGCACTCTGATCTCAGGGCTCATCTCGTGCAGCTCGTCCACCATTCCGCGGCCGCCGAGCGTCGGCATCTCGATGTCGGTGAGGACGAGGTCGATCTCACCCACTTCTTCCGCCGCTATCCGCAGCGCCATGGCTCCGTCCGACGCTTCCAGTACGCGATAGCCGGCCTGGGAGAGAACGCGCTTGCCCAGCTTGCGCAGAGCCTTTTCGTCGTCGACCAGAAGAATTGTCTCCTTGCCCGTCGCTCTGCCGTGCTTGAGGCGTCCCACTCGTCCGGCTTGCGCCTCCAGTGATTCGCGCGCGGCAACTTCTTCCTGCGATTCCTTCAGTGGCGACCCTGGAAGTGGAACCGTCACGACTCCGCGATCGAGACCGGTGGGCTGTGGGAGAGTACGACGGCTGGCCAGCAGCAGTTTTTTCGTAAGAGCTTCAGCTCGGTCTGCCGCGTTTCGAATGTCAACGGCTTCCCCTGCCGAGAGCTTGGCCTGATTCAGCGTTCCCTCGATCAGGTCGGCGTTCATCCGGATAACGGTGAGCATGTTGTTCAGCTCGTGGGCCGAGCGTCCGGCGAGATCCGCTAAATTGTTGAGCTCCTGCGTCCGGAGTGCCAGATTCTCTTCGGCGGATCCACCGGTGCTGAGGTCTTCGATGGCGAGAAGGATCGTCGCATCGCCTGCGTCTGCAGAAGGAACCAGCCGCGCGCTCAACCAATGCACCGCTTGGCCGCCCGGCTTTCCGTCGTGTATGAGCTCGAAGTGATCTGACTGCGGCGCTCCGTGCAGCACTTCTTCGAGCATCGGCTTGAGCTTCGCGTCCCAGCTTCTGCCACCTACTTCATAGACCTTGTGCCCGACGCACTCCTCCGGGGCGACTCTGAACATCGAGTAAAAGGCCTGGTTGGCAGCGCGTACCGTGAGCTTTGTGTCGAGAACCACCAGAGCTTCGTGCGGAGAGCCGGGGCTGATCATGAATTGCTGGAGAGGAGGAACCCTGAGGTCAAAATACGTCGGAATCGTGCCTATGTAGACGATTCCGGCATGCAATGAGTAATCGGAGCCTGGTTCAAACTTCGGGGAGTGACCTGCGCGGGCAGGAGAAATCTCGATCACGTTGGACCCAGAATACAAAACGGCCCGCTCGGGAGAGCGGGCCGTTTGCTGTTGCTGTCTGCCGCGCTTAAGCCGGCTCTTCGACGTAAGAATCCGGCGGTGTCGGAATGGGGTCAGACAGGTTGTAATCGTCGGATTCCATCGGAATCACCTTGGACGGAGTCTCCGGACGCGGCGGCTGCTCCTCCGGAATTGCCGTCACCGCGAGAACAATGCGACGGTGGATCGGGTCGACCTCGAGAACCCTGAGGTCGAGGTTCATCGTCTCGTACACAATGTCCGCGGGGCTGTTTACCGGCTGGCCAAAATTGAGCTGGCTCACTGGGACGAAGCCCTCGATGTCATTCCCGATATCGACTACGACGCCCTTGTCCATCAG
>DATARP010000148.1:0-8028 GCA_036264075.1 Gemmatimonadaceae bacterium | reverse complement strand
AATGTGGGGGGATCCCCACATCAGTGTTGGCCGCCGAGTTGAACGCCCTATACAATGTAGAAAGGTGGCTGATACGAGTCAAGGAGACCGGGCGCGCGCATCCAGCAGAGAGCGAATCTTGTCGCCGAGCTCATCGGCGGTGTACGGTTTGGAGAGAAACGCGACACCCGGGTCGTAGAGTCCTCTCCGAATCAGCTCGTCTTCCGTGTACCCCGAAACATAGAGCGCCGCGAGACCTGGCCGGATCTGGCGGAGCGCCTGGACGAGCTCCCGGCCGCTCATGCCTGGCATGATGAGGTCCGTCACAACCATGTCGACTTCGTCGGGCCCTTTGGCGAACGCCCGCAACGCATCCTTCCCATCCGCTGTGACGGTCACCTTGTAGCCGCGAGAGCGTAGAATTCGATCCGCCAGCTCGCGAACCGACCTGTCGTCTTCAACGAGCAAAAGGCGCTCGGTGCCTTTCCGGCGCGTGCCAGGCGCCTGCGTCGGCGTGAGCTTGGCGTCTGTCCGTGGAAAATAGATCCGGAACGACGTCCCTCGCCCGAGCGCCGACTCGACCGTGATATTCGCGCCAGACTGCCTGACGATACCGTACACGGTCGATAGTCCGAGACCTGTTCCCTTTCCTTCGGGCTTGGTGGTAAAAAACGGCTCGAAGATGCGGTCTCTCGTTTCCTCGGTCATGCCCTCGCCCGTGTCCGAAACGAACAGCATCACCAGGTTATCCTGGCCGGTGCCGGGCGGCAGGCCGGCATCCTCGCGGGTGACGTTTGCCGTCTTGACTCTCAAGACGCCACCTTCCGGCATCGCGTCGCGAGAGTTGAGGCAGAGATTGAGAAGGATCTGCTCCACCTGACGCTTGTCGGCCGTGATATGACCAAGATCTTCGTCTGCGACGACCTGGACGACAATGTCTTCCCCGATAAGGCGGCGCAGCATCGGCTCCATGCCTCGGACCACGTCGTTCAGATCAATGACACGAGGAGCGAGCAGCTGCTTTCTGCTGAACGCGAGAAGCTGGCGCGTAAGCGCGGCTGCTCGCTCGGCCGCCAACCGGATCTCCTCGACATCCTCCATTTGGTCATCTCCGAGGTTCTCAGCCTCGGCGAGGAACTCCGTCCGACCGGTGATGGCAGTCAGCAGATTGTTGAAGTCATGCGCAATCCCTCCCGCCAGCTGTCCGATGGTTTCCATTCGTTGTGATTGGCGCAGCTCCATCTCCAGCGCTTTCTGGTCCGTGATATCACGCGCGTTGACGACGATTGCCTCCACTCCCCGGACTTGAAGGAGGTTCTTTGCCGTCAGCTGGAGCGTTCGCCAGCTTCCGTCGAGGTGGCGGAATCGAGCCTGATCCGATCGGACGGCCCCTGCCTCCGCTGCCAGGCCTGTGAAAAGAGCGCGGGCGGCCGGAAGATCGTCCGGATGCAAGAAACCGAAGATGTGTTTTCCTTCCATGTCGTGGGGATCGAGCCCCAGGATTCGCGTCACAGCCGGGCTGACATACCTCCCAATCCCCTCGAAGTTGACTATCCAGATTATGTCGGCAGCATTTTCGATGATCGCCTGAAAGCGAGTCTCGCTCTCCTGCATCGCCGCAATTCTCAGATCGGTCTCTGATTTTGCGATCTTGTTCATCTTGCCCAGAAACCAGTAAATGGCACCGGCCGAAATCGTCCAGCTGAGGACCATCTCGACCAGCTGAAGCCCGCGGAACGCGACCGTGTAGACGATGGCGCCGATGATCAACAAGAAAATTCCCAGCGTCGTGACGATCTGGGAGAAGAGGTGACTCGTGGATTTGATGCGAACGGCTACTACGGCTGCACCGACCACGAACACCATGAAGACGAGTGTGTAGACGAGGCGTGCAATGGGATATGGAAGTGGTTGCCCTCCCACCGCAAATTGCGCCAGCAGCGGCCAGCTCACGAGTCCGGCGACACGGCGGCAGCAATGACTGCGATCTGACGACCGGCGTCCCCTGCCCGATGCGAGAAGAATCGGTCGTTGTCACAGCGGGTACAGGAGGAGCTGACGGTGATTTTCTGCACTCCCATCTCAGTCGCGTGCTCTGCGATGAGCGATCGCAGATCCACCTTGCCCGGCCGGGTTGCCGGCTCTCCAGTCAGTTGCTCGCGGACTTCCGAGCTGACCTCGTAGCACCTTCCGCAGATCGCGGGTCCAAGGTGTACCGCCAGCTCATCTGGGGGTAAGCCGTGACGGGCCAGCGCCGCGATCGCTTCGGTGGTAATGCGCGCCGCCGTCCCCCGCCAGCCGGAGTGGAGCAGTGCAATGGTACCCGACGGGTGGGCGATGAAGACCGGAACGCAGTCAGCAATTCCGACCGTGAGCGCGATTCCCTTCTCGGCGGCGATGTGTCCGTCGGCCTCTTCGCCCGCCCGCAGCCAACCCTCCCATCCACCAACGTGGACGAGCACCCGAGTCCCATGGACCTGCCTGATCGAGACGAGTCTCCGGGCCGTTGCGGACATCTCGCGCTGCAGCGCGGTCCAGCGTGTCATGACGTCGTCGACCGGCTCCTTGCTGGAGAGGCTGAATGTCCCCGCCTCGCGGGTGGTGGTGAATGCGCGAATTCCCCAACTCTCGAAGTCGGGGATTACCTCCTTCGGCACATCACTCACGCCTAGTGGCGCCGATCGTCGACGCGTGTGATCGAGGCGCCGAGCGCATTGAGTCGCTCGTCGATTCGCTCGTAGCCGCGCTCGATCTGTCCGACGTTGTTGATGAAACTCGTTCCTTCCGCACAAAGGGCGGCGAGGAGCAGGGCCATTCCCGCCCTGATATCGGGGGATTCGAGGAACGCCCCGCGCAAACGAGACGGTCCGTGCACCAGCGCCCGGTGCGGATCACAGAGAACGATGCGGGCGCCCATCGTCGACAGCTTGTCGACGAAGAACATGCGTGACTCGAACATCTTCTCGTGCATGAGAATGAGGCCTTCGCATTGGGTCGCCGTGACAATCGCAATCGACATAGTATCGGCCGGGAAGGCGGGCCAGGGCTGGTCTTCGAGCTTCGGAACGTGGCCACCCATGTCGGCCTGGATCTGGCGCGACTGCTTCGCGGGCACGATCAGGTCAGGACCATCCTCTACACACTCGATGCCGAGCCGCGAGAATCCCATCCGTGTGGAACGAAGGTGCTCGATGCCGGCGTCCTGGATTCTCAGCTCCGACTTCGTGACCGCGGCGAGCCCGATGAAGGAGCCAACCTCGATGTGATCCGGGCCGATACGATGAGTTATGGTCTTGGTACCCAGGCTACGGCTGCCGTGAATCGTGATGGTGTTGGTGCCGACGCCTTCGATTTGCGCACCAAGCGCGATGAGAAAGCGCGCCAGGTCCTGGACGTGTGGCTCGCTGGCCGCGTTCCGCAGAACTGTCGTCCCCGTGGCCGAAGCGGCGGCCACAAGCGCGTTCTCCGTCGCCGTCACGCTCGGCTCGTCGAGGAACACGTCGGCGCCCTTGAAGCCGTTGACCTTCATCTCGATCATCTTGCCGTGCGTGAAGCTCGCGCCGAGCTGTTCGAGAGCGAGGAAGTGCGTATCCAGGCGCCGGCGTCCGATGACGTCGCCGCCGGGCGGAGGAAGCGTCACCTGACCGCAGCGTGCGAGGAGCGGCGCGGCGAGCAGAATGGACGCGCGGATCTTTGCGCACAACGCCGGATTGAGGTCGGCCGGCCTGAGATCCTTGGCGTGAACGTCGAGAGCGTTCTGTCCAACCCACTCCATCGACGCGCCGACCGAGCGAATGAGCTCGACAAGCGTCTCGATGTCCCGAATTCTTGGAACATTCTCGAGGTGAACCAGCTTCTCGGAAATGAGGGCAGCCGCGACGATCGGCAGCGCCGCGTTTTTGTTTCCAGAGGGGCGAATCGAGCCGCTGAGAGGTCTCCCTCCCTCGACGACGAACTGTACTGCGGGCATTTTGCTCCTGAATCCAGGCGGACGGTGGCGTGCGGCGTGTTGCGAAAATATAAATCACTGAGCACTCTTTGTACCGCTGGGCGAAACACGCAGGTAACTGGCCTCTCCCTTGCACACTTGACCGCGCATGTCAGGATGGATCATTAGCGGCGCCGAGCTCCTGCAGCAGGTCGCTCGAACGCTACCGGATACGATCTACACCAAGCAGGTAGTAGCGCAGCCGGGACTGTGGGAGAAGATCACCAGCGTCGCGAGCGGCGTGATGACGATCACCGTCATCATCCTGACGGTCGCACTCGTTCCCGCGGCGTGGAATTTCAGAAAGAGCTACAAGAAAGTCAGCGACATGCTCGACAAGATTTACGGGGACGTGAATCCGCTGATGCGCCACGCCAGCGCGATTGCGGACAACGTGGACTACATCACGACCTCGATTCGCGTCGATGTTCAACAGGTGAGTCAGACTGTCGCCGCAGTGAATCAGCGGCTGCAGAATGCTATCGAAGGAGCAGAGGATCGCATGAAGCAGCTCAACGCTCTGCTCGATGTGGTTCAGGAAGAAGCGGAGTCGGCGTTCGTTTCGACTGCGTCGACCATTCGCGGAGTGCAAACGGGAATCAATCAGGCATTTGACGAGGAGGATTTGTTCGATGGGGACTACGACGAAAGCGGAGCCGACGGCTGGGAGAAACCGCGCCCCCGCGTCCGACCCAGAGATGGAAGTGGACGAGGAGCGTGAGCAGCAATACGACCTGCTCACGGCGGCTCTCATTGGCGCGGCGGTAGGCGCTGGAATCACGCTCTTGCTCAGACGCGGGCCGTCGGGAAATCGTCCGGTCGGACCTCTCATGCGGTACGCCGGACGCGGCGCAGCGCTCGCGGGCCTGGCGGGATTCCAGGGAGCAAAGTGGGCAGGCGGTCGCGGAATGGAAGGCGCCCGGTGGGCCGGCGACAGAGCGGTTGAAGGTGCGCGCTGGGCCGCGCCGCGCGCGAAGCGGGGCTTCAACACGGCAGTGGAGCGCGGTGAGGATTTGATCGAGCGAATTCCCGTCGACGACATGGTCGAGCAGGTGCGCGACTACGTCGACACCGCGCGCGACGCGATCAACAACGTCGTGAAGGACGAGCTGACTGATCTTCGGAAAGCCGTTCGCCGCCAGCGCAAGCGCATCGGGATCTAGGGCCGGCGCGATGCGGCGCTTCACGCCGCGCGCAGTATCAGCCGGTGGATTCGCACTGGCCATTCTGCTCGCGCTGATGCTGACGCCGGCGGTCGCGCACGCGTGGACTCCCGGCACCCACATTTTTCTCGGAGAGGCAGTGATGCGGTCACTGCCTCTCCTGCCGTCGAGCATATCCGAGCTGCTCGCAGCCTTTCCGTACGATTTCCTGTACGGGTCGATAGCCGCCGACACCAGCATCGCCAAGAAGTACGCGGCTGCCGGCCGGCACTGTCACTCGTGGAACGTCGGATTCGAGATCCACAACAATGCCGAGTCAGAGCCATTGCGCGCCTTTGGTCTCGGCTACCTTGCGCATCTCGCGGCCGATTCGGTTGCTCACAACTACTTCGTGCCCCACCAGCTGACGATCACATCGTCGACAGCCGCGCTCGGCCACAGCTACTGGGAAAGCCGGTTCGACATGCACATCGGCGAGAGATTCAGCCGCACTGCAAAGCAGCTCATTTTGCGCGATCACACGCACTCGGACGAGCATCTCGATCGCATTCTGAGCCCGACGATCTTCAGCACTCCCACCAACCGCAGAATCTTTCGCGGCATGGTGTACGTGGCGGACAGCGAGTCGTGGCAGCGGATCTTCCACCTCGTCGAGGAGAAGAGCCGCTGGGATCTGGCGGAGCGCGAAGTCGAGACGTACATGGCGCGCGCGTTCGACTACATCATCGATCTGATGACCCGACTGGACCACGCCGAGCCGTACAAGCTCGACCCAGCGGGAACAGATGCGCTCCGAGAAGCTAAGAAAGTCAGGCGCGCCGCATTGAGACGTGGTGGCGAGGACCACGTGCTCGAGCAGGCACAGCACCACTTCGGCATGCCTCCCACGAAGCTCGAGTTCGCGGTAAAGCTGCCCGAGCCGCTCTATCCGCCCCGACTGGAAAGCAGCTGATTCACGCGCTTGGGGTCGGCGCTGCCTTTTGATTTCTTCATCACGAAACCGACAAGCACTCCCTGTAACTTCTTTTCGCCCGCCAGGTAGCGCGCGGCCTCCTCGGGATGCTCCTGCAGCACTTCGTCCACCCACCTTGCGATAGCACCTTCATCGCCGACCTGCACGAGTCCTTCGTCTGCTGCGACCTGAGCCGCGGGCTTCCCCGTGTGAACCATTTCGGCGAACACGCGCTTCGCCACCGTGTTGCTGATCGTGCCATCGCGTACGAGTGTGATCAGCTGCGCCAGGTCAGCGGGTCGCACACGGAAGTGTGCGATTTCCTCGCCCGACGCGCGTAGAATCGCCTGCACCTCGCCCATCACCCAGTTGTAGGCGGCCTTTCCGTCGCCCGCTGCTCGCGCGGTGTCCTCGAAATATTCGGCGAGCGCCGGGCCAGCGGTAACCTGCTCCAATTCAACCGGCGAAAGTCCGTACGCTACTGCCAGCCGCGCCTTTCTGGCGGCGGGAAGCTCGGGAAGATCTTTTCGCGCGTGATCGACCCACTTGGTGTCTAGCAGGAGCGGGCGAAGATCTGGCTCCGGGAAATATCGATAGTCGTGACTTCCCTCCTTCGTGCGGCTCGGGCGCACAGTTTCCCTGACACCGTCCCAGAGGAGCGTCTGCTGTTCCACTCTTCCACCGGACTCGAGTAGTGCGCACTGACGAATGAACTCAGCCTCCAGCGCCTTCTCGACCGCCGAGAAAGAATTCATGTTCTTCACTTCGGTCTTCGTCCCGAGCTTCGTCTGGCCAGGAGGACGGACGCTGATGTTCGCGTCGACGCGAAGGCTTCCCTCTTCCATGCTCACGTCACTGACGTCGAGATACTGGAGAATCTGCTTCAAGGTGCGGAGATAGGCACCGGCAGCTGCAGACGAACGAATGTCGGGCTCGCTGACTATTTCGATCAGCGGCACACCCGCGCGATTGAGATCGATCGCGGTTTCGCCGGGATACCGATCGTGAACCGATTTCCCCGCGTCTTCCTCCATATGGAGCCGAGTGATTCCGATCCGGAGATCGGTTCCCCTGTCGGATTGTCCGATGACGACCGACCCACCCACGGCGAGCGGTTGATCGAACTGGGAGATCTGATAACCCTTCGGAAGATCCGGATAGAAGTAATTCTTGCGCGCGAAAACGGAGATCGCGTCGATCCTGCACCCAAGTCCGAGTGCCGCCCGCACGGCGAGCTCGACAGCGTGCTCGTTGAGCACCGGCAGCGCACCCGGCAACGCTAGACACACCGGACACGTGTTCACGTTTGGAGGGCCGCCGAAATCGGCGGAGCAGCCGCAGAATGCCTTAGTGCGCGTCTTCAGCTGCACGTGCACTTCGAGTCCCACTACCATCTCGTAGCGGCCGGAACTCATTGATGGGCCTCCGCTCCGAGTCCCGCCTCGAGCGCGTACGCGACGCGAAACATCGCGTACTCATCGAAGTGCGCCGTGATGAGCTGGCCGCCGACAGGAAGTCTTTTGACTCGCCCGATCGGAACCGATATCGCCGGGACGCCGGCGAGATTCGCTGTGACTGTGAAGATGTCGTTCAGGTACATCTCATACGGATCGCTGATCGCGCCGATGGTGAAGGCGGTCGTCGGAGTGGTCGGAGTGAAGATCGCGTGGACTCCGCTCGTGAACACCGCGCGAAAATCGTCGGCTATGAGCGTCCTCACCGCCTGCGCCTTCTTGTAATAGGCGTCGTAGTAGCCGGCGGAGAGGACGTAGGTGCCCAGCAGGATCCTTCGTGTAACCTCCGGGCCAAATCCCTCGGAGCGAGTCGCCTCGTACATCGCCTTGAGACCTTTGCCTGGATCGACGCGCAGCCCGTAACGCACGCCATCGAAGCGCGCGAGGTTCGACGATGCCTCGGCCGGCGCGAGGACGTAGTAAACCGGAATT
>DATARP010000019.1:0-4370 GCA_036264075.1 Gemmatimonadaceae bacterium | reverse complement strand
GCGCTACTTATTATCGTTCAGAAACGTTGATCAGCACCAATCCACACCCGTCCAACTTGACACCACCACGAAAGAGATCACGCAAGCCGCGGAAACGCGCGGGGCGTCGGCCGACGCACCAGCACACATCGCTCCCGACGAGCCGCAACGCGTACATGGAAACGCGCCAGTGGCTGCTCGACCAGCACGGTCCCGTCTGCGCCTACTGCGAGCGCCGAGTCAGCGCGAAGGCGATCACCATGGATCACGTCACGCCAAGAAAGGGCAAGACTGCGTACGACCGCCGGGACAACCTCGTGCTCGCGTGTCCCGCCTGCAACGCACTCAAGGCCGACCAGCCATTCCTTGCCTTTCTGCTGGGTCGTAGAAGTCGAGCGGCGAGCCTTCTTCGCTATGGCGGACATTTGAGTCCCATGCTGCTGGACCTCGCCAAGGAGATTGCCGGGCCGGAGGCTACGGCCCGCGCTGCGCGCCTGGCCGATCCGGACTACCCGTATCTGGACTAGGAGTCCGTCGGGTCCGGCTCGCCTTCCCCGGAAGACGACCCAACCGTCACTTCCACTGGTCGCGCGTCTGCACTGTCAGAATCGGGCTCGTTCAAGCTCGGTGATTTCCTGTAACGGCTCGCGGCGACACGGCGGTTTTCCGGCTTGAGTCTCGCCTTGAGGAATTTCAGCACATCCTTCTCGTGTTGGCGAAGTGCGGGACCGCCCGGCTTGCGTGCACTCCACCCCTTGCGTTCGGGCAACGGCGGAAGAACCGAGCCCTCCAGATACGCTTCGATCAGTGCGGGGTGGATGTAGTACTTCCTGCACACACTTCTCGTGTTTCCCAATCGCTTCGCAGTGAGGTCCACGGCGGCGACGATGTTTCGATCGGCCTCGCGTTTTGTCTTGGCCGGCCCCGTCTGGCGGAGGGCCTCGGCCGCCAACATGGTTCCGGCCCACGTGCGAAAATCCTTCGCCGAGATGTCGCGTCCCGTGATGTCCTGCAGGTACGCGTTGACATCCTCGGCCTGAACGGTCTGCCGCTTTCCCTCGTCGTCCAGGAACTTGAAGAGCTCCTCTCCCCGCAGCTCCTGACAACGCTGCACGATGCGCGCGATCCGCTTGTCGGTGACGGCTACGGCGTGCTGGATTCCGCTCTTGCCGCGAAACTCGAAACGCATCTCGGACCCGACAACTGCAACGTGCCTTCGGCGGAAAGTTGTAAGGCCGTACGACTTGTTCGCCTTCGCGTATTCATCCGAGCCGATACGAATGAGCGTGGTCTCCAGCAGCCAGACGACGGTAGCCATGATCTTGTCGCGCGTGAAACCGGGCAGCTCGATGTCCCTCTCCACGCGCTCACGAATTTTCCAGAGCACGTCGCTGAGCTCGAACATTCGCTCGAACTTGGTGCCATCGCGATGCTTTCGAAAACCGGGGTGGTAGCGGTACTGCTTGCGCCCGCGGCCGTCGCGAGCGGTGACCTGGAGGTGTCCGTCCTCGTGCGGGCAGATCCACACGTCGGTCCAGGCGGGTGGAATCACGAGCCCGCGAAATCGTCCCAGTTGCTCAGGCGCGCGAATCACCTGGCCGTCGGGATCGATGTATCTGAACCCGCGGCCATGGCGTTCCCGGCGAATACCCGGCATCGCATCATTGACGTATCGGAGACCCGCGGCAGCTGCGGTCTCCATATACTCGTGAGAAACGGACTGTCCCAGCTTTCCTCCTCAACACGAACGCTTTGTGATCACGCTTCCGGCCGCTGGCCTGAGAGGCGGGGCGTCGTGTATGGACGCTAGAGCGGCCCCCCGGCAACGAGCTCCGCGCCTGAAAAAAGGGTCCGCTTCGGATATGGGGCCTTGGGCCCCTATGACACGCTGGCGAGCGTGAAATAAAACGTGCTGCCGAGTCCGACCTGGCTCTCTACCCAGATGCGTCCGTTGTGCGCTTCCACGATCCCTTTGGCGATGGCGAGACCGAGTCCGATTCCGCGGCGGTCGGACGATTTCGCCTGCCAGAAGCGGCCGAAAATGTGGGGCACCTGCTCAGGAGGAATTCCGGGACCGGTGTCTATTACTGCGAATCTTACTTCCGTGTCGAGGAGGTCGGCGACGACGGTAATCGTGCCCTGCCGTGGCGTGAATTTCACCGCGTTCCCCACCAGATTCGACAACACCTGTTGAATTCGCGCCGCATCGGCGAGGACCGATGGCAGGTTTTCGGCGACGCTCGCCACCATCTCTATCGAGCTGCCAGAGGCGAGTGGACGCAGCATGTCGATCGTGTCGTTCACGAGGTCGTCGGGTGATTCGGCCTTCACGTCGATCGAGAGATGCCCGCTCTCCATTCGCTTCACGTCGAGCAGATCCTGGATCATGCGATTCATGCGATCAGCGGCGCGGCGCACTATCTCCTGCTGCCTGCGCTCCTGCGTGCGCTCAACGGGAGTCGTCTCGAGCATGAGACTGATGGCCATCGTCACGGTGTTGAGCGGATTTCTGAGATCGTGCGCTACTACGGCCAGGACGTCGTCGCGCGCGCGCGTCGCCTGCTCCGCTTGGTGAAAAAGCCTCGCGTGCTCGACGACAACTGCGGCCCTGCGCGCAACGTCCGCCGCGAGAAAAAGATCTGCCTCGTCGTAGATCCGGCCGGAACCAGACGTCACCAGCGTCAGCGCTCCAATCGCCTTCCCGGAATCGACGAGTGGCACACAGATGAGGGACCTCGGTCCGAGAGCCTCCACAGTTTTCGCCTGCGCCGGCTCGGCGAAAGCCGCGCGGATGAATTCAGTGGTCACTTCAGCTTCCAACACTGGCTGGCCCGTCGTGATGACTCGGACCAGGGGATGGCTCGCAGTCAGCGCGCTTCGGGGGAAGGTGGCGACCTCCCTGATCAGCATCGATTTGGCGGGGTCGACGTGCGCCTCACCGATGCGCTCGAAGTTGTTGTCCCCGACGAGGATGTCGAGCGCGCAATAGTCGGCGAGCGTAGGAACCGCCAGCCGCACAAGCGCAGCCAGAGTCGTTTGATAATCGAACGACGAGCTGAGCACCCGGCTGGCCTCGGCCAGTAGCGCCGTGCGCTTCTGCGAATTCTCGGCTTCAGCGCGTGCGGCCTGCTCCCGCTCTAGCGCCCTTCCCTGCTCCTCGGCGCGGCGGCGGGCGGTGACGTCGCGGAAGCTCCAGACCCGCCCCACCGCAACATTCCCGATGCGCTGAGGCTGCGAGTAACGCTCGAAAGTTCTACCGTCCTTCAGCTCGAGGACATCGTAGCTCGCAATCTCCGGATGATCGTAGAGGTCCCGCACCTTTGCCATGAAATCGTCGGGATGCTCGAGCTTGGAAACAGCGGCATTGATGGCCGCTTCGTCATCTCCGGATCCGAAGATTTCGGGCGGCACACCCCACATGTCAGCCATTTTCTGGTTGAAGCTTAGAATCTTTCCCGACACATCCACCACAAGAATGCCATCGGCCGTGGACTCGAGCGTCGCGCGCAGAAGGGAGTTGGTCCTGCTCGCTTCGTGCTGGGCCTGGCGACGCTCGGTGATGTCGTCGATGAAGGCAACGAGGTAGAGCGGGTCCTCATTAGGCGATCGCACCGTGAAGACAGTCAGATGGATCCAGATGACGTCGCCGTTCCGCCGAATGTACCGCTTTTCCATCTTGTCCCCGGGCACCTCGCCCGAACGAATGCGCGCGATGAACTCACGCGTCGCGGGCATGTCGTCGGGGTGTGTCAGGTCCGCGATCTTGAGCTTGAGGGTCTCTTCGCGGGAGTAGCCTGTGATCTCGCAGTAGCGCTCGTTGACGGAGATCCATTCCTCCTCGAGGGTCATGTGGGCGATGCCAATCGCGGCCTGCTCGAACGTGGCCAGAAGGAGGTGCCCGGGACCGCCGAGAGGGACGGCATATTCAGCGGTCCAGCCGGGAACGGCTGAGGAAGGCGCCAAGGTCACGGAATTGTCCGTGGGGGTCGAGCGAGACATGCACTAATGTGTCACCGTTCGTCGCACCGGAACAGACGAATCTTGACCCTCAATCCAGCACGTCGAGCTTCCTCAGCGCGGGAATCCTCCAGGCCGTGACTCCCACGACTCCGAGCGTCATCAACCCACCAAAGATCACCGATCGGACCGTCCCCAGAATCTTCGCCCCTACGCCGGATTCAAACGAGCCGATCTCGTTCGACGATCCGATGAAAATCTGGTTCACAGCCGAAACCCGTCCGAGCATGTGCTGCGGAGTCCGCAATGTGAGCAGAGTCGAACGGATCACGACACTGACGTTGTCGAGCATCCCGCTTATGAGGAGCAGCGCCAGGGACAACCAGAACGAATGCGACAACGCGAAGAGCACCCAGCAGGCGCCGAATCCAGCG
>DATARP010000173.1:0-5639 GCA_036264075.1 Gemmatimonadaceae bacterium | reverse complement strand
GCGCGCCGCATGGCGGACGCCGGCGTCAACATCGAAGTCCAGTACAGCGATCACATCAACCACCTCATTCTGGTGGTGGACGACATCGCGAAGGCGCGCGTTGTCTCGGAGAAGTGGCTGAAAGATCCTGGCTAGAGAACGGCCCTAATGATCTTTCTCGTCGGGGTCGGCCTCCCCGTAGCGTATCTGGTGGTGCTGATCTCGCTGCTCGTAAAACGACAGCCGGCCGGAGTCGTACTGAGCCTGCTGTTCTCCGCTGTAGCGATCGCGACCGCGATCTGGGCGATCGACCAGTCGAGATCTTCAACCGCCGGAATCGCATTCCTCGGTATTCCGTTGATGGGAGCCATCGCAGGATTTCCCGCGCTCGCCTTCGGTCGCTATCGATCTGCCGCCGAGCCTTCAACGAGACTCTTCGCGTGGGCAGGATTGGCGGTCACTCTGCTCGTCGTTGCGTTCAACATCAGGAGCGGGTTCCAGACGAAAGCAAAGAACCAATTGCGTGACGACAAGCAGGCGGTTTTTTCGGCGGAGATCGCCAGAGACCGCGCGACGATCGCCGCAGCACTGAAAGCAAATCCGGGCCGCCAGCGTGTGTGGCTGGACAGCGCGATCCGGTCTCGAATGAAGGACGATGCGTTTCTGCTCGCGGCTCTGCCCAACGACTCCATCTCGCCGGACATCCTCGATTCGCTCGCCAACTCTCCGGGACTCAACATCGCGTTGGAGGCGGTTCGAAATCCGGGCACCCGTCCCGAAACTCTGGAGCGAGTTTATCGAACGCAATCCTATCCCGACTACTTCTTCCAGGCTCTGGCCGCGCACCACAACACGCCACCTAGTGTCCTGCTCAAGCTATATCGACACCCAGGCATGATGACTGGCCTCGCAATCTGGTTCGCCGGCAATCCATCGGCGCCGAAAGAAATCCTCGGCGACATCGCGCGAACCGCGAAAGACCCGAGCGTCGTCGGCGCTCTGCTGGAGAATCCGGCGCTCGACTGCCCGACTCTGACTCAGCTCGCAGTCAATCTCATGAAGGGACAGAATCGTAACGCCGACAACCCCAACGTCATGCGACTCAACGAGCGGCTGCCGACCGTTTGCCGGAATACGACGCCAGCGTGATGGGGGGGCCGAGCGTTAATCTTCAATCATGGTTTTCGATCTGTTCAAGTCCCGGCGACGCGCCCGACTGCGCGCCAAGCCCGTTCCGCCCGCGTGGCGCGCGATTCTCGAGCGCAATCTCCCGATCTTCACTCGCCTCTCCGCGGCTGATCAGGCGGAGCTGCTCGGGCATACGCAGGTGTTCATGGCGGAAAAGCACTTCGAGGGAGTTGGCGGGCTCGAGCTGACGGACGAGATCCGCGTCACGATCGCAGGCCAGGCGTGTCTGCTGCTGTTGCACCGCGACACCGATTACTACCCGGAGCTGGTTTCGATCGTGGTCTATCCGTCCGGCTACACGGCGAGAGAGGAACGCCACATCGGCGGCGGAATCTGGGAGGAGGGCGGTGAGGATCGGCTCGGGCACACCGGCCGGCGGTTGGGCGCGCTGGTGCTGGCGTGGGACGCGGTGCGTCGCGGAGCTGCGGCACCAGACGATGGTGAGAACCTCGTACTGCACGAGTTCGCGCATCAGCTCGATTTCGAGAACCAGAGCAGCGACGGCACGCCGGCGCTGGAGACGCACGGCGACTATCTCGCGTGGGCGCGCGTGATGAGCGCGGAGTTCAACGCGCTGCGCAATGCAAGCGACGCGGGATTGCCGACACTGCTCGACGGCTATGGAGCGACGAACCCAGCGGAGTTCTTCGCGGTGATCACCGAGGTGTTCTTCGAGCAACCGCGCGCGCTGAAGAGAAAACACCCTGCCCTGTTCGCCCAGCTACAGCGATTTTATCAGCAGGATCCGACGACGTATTCTCTCGAGTCCGCGATAGCGGATTGAAAAGACCGCGAAGGTATCCGCTGGTCAGGCCATCCCTGAGCCCAGGCGCGCATTGAGCGCCCGTACGGCAATGTACTCCGCCTGATCGAGAAATCTGCCGATCACGGAGACTCCATCTTCGATCGGGAGCGGCTCTCCAAACTCCGACGCATGGCGGACAACCCGCTCGAGCTCCTCGCGCAGAATCATGAACTCGCGCCGTAGCACGGCCTCGCTCCAACCAAGTCGCTGCCGCTGTGCGCCGTGAAGCTCGGAGATAAGGCGCTGGATCTCCACCGTATCCGCAAGCGTCGCCGAGTGAGACCCCTTCGCCTCTTCCATCACTACCAGGGCGCCGCCGATGTCGGCCAGAAGGGCGGCCAGGTGATCCGCCAGCAGTGAGTATTTGAGTCCCGCAGCGACGTTCAGGCTCGGCTCGCCCAGCATTCGATCGACGACTCTTTCGACCGTCTTCTCGATCGATCTCAGCAGCACCAACCCCACATCACCGAGCCCCTCAACCTCGACCTGGGCCGTCACCGGCTGGCCGGCGATAGCCGGTGTGGGTTCGATCTCCTTCGCCGATAAATCCGCGGGCAACCAGAGCGTGAACGTGGAGCCCGCGCCCACTTTGCTCTTTACGGTAAGATCGCCACCCATCAGCCGTGCCAGACGCCGGCTGATGGTCAGACCGAGTCCGGTCCCTTCCCGCGGCCGGGTATGTCCGCTCTCAGCCTGTACGAATGGATCGAAAATGGAAACGAGCTTCTCTTCAGGAATTCCAGCGCCGGTATCGATCACGCGGAAGCTGACGTACGATCGATTCGGTTGCAGTCGCGTCTCCTGATCGGGAACGCTGGCTTGTGAGATTTCGAGCCTGATGGTTCCACCGGTCGGAGTGAACTTCACGGCATTCGACAGCAGGTTGACGAGGATCTGCCGCACGCGCTCTTCGTCGCCGCGATAGATCGGCGCGGGTCTGGGAGTGGGCTGAATCGTGAGCTCCAAACCACCAGCCGCGGCTTGCGGTTGAATCAGTGCCAGGGCCGCTGCAACGGTCCCCTCCGCGGATGCCGGGTCCGACCTCACCTGCAGTCGGCCCGCCTCCACTTTAGCGAGATCCAGAATGTCGTTGACGAGTCCCAACAAATGAACTCCGCTCATCCGAATGCGGCCAATCTGCTCGCGCATCTTGTCCGTCAGAGGTCCGGAGATTCCCAGTTCCAGCAGCTCCGAGTAGCCGAGTACGGCGTTGAGCGGCGTGCGCAGCTCGTGCGACATGATGGCCAGGAATTCCGACTTCGCGCGGCTCGCCGCCTCCGCCTCGAGCCGGTCCTCGCGCTCGGCCACCAGCTGATGCGCGCGCTCTTCTGACTGCTTGCGATCGGTGATGTCGCGCAGAGAAACCAGCTGGACGTGTTCATCTTCCCATTCGGTTTCCACGACACGGAGCTCGGCGAAAACGACTCCGCCGCCACCCCGCTGAACGATGTCGATCTCCGTGGTTTCACCGACGACCACCGGAAACCCGAAGGATGTCCCGAACAAGTCCTCCGCGCTCCGATCGAACAAGCGCTCGGCCGCCGGGTTGGCAAACCGGATGTTTCCGTGAGTATCCACGATGACTATCCCATCGGGCAGCCGCTCGATGATCGCCCGCAGGCTCGATACTCGTGTGGTTGGGGGAAGGTCCGTTTCCGTGATCATCCCTGCGTAGGCCGCGTTAGGGTGGTCAACTGGTTATAGTACTGCTTGCGGGCAAGGCCCCTCCTTGAGGGATGCTTCTTGCTCAAGTAATGCAACCACCGGGCCCGATTGGTCGTAGTTTGTGGCCCAAGAATGCCTTACTCCGCACGGCCTTCAACCACGCTGGAGGAAGTCCTGTCGAAATACACCCTGACGCTTTACGTCACAGGGACGAGCCCGCGTACCCGCATCGCGATCGACAACCTCAACCGCATTTGCGCTGAGGAGCTTTACGGGAAGTACGAGCTGGAGATCGTAGACGTGCTCGAGCATCCGCAGCGGGCCGAAGACGAAAAAATCCTGGCGACGCCCACGCTGATCAAGCAGCTTCCGCCTCCGCTCCGACGAGTAATAGGCGACCTTTCCGACAAGGACAAAGTTCTGCTCGGCCTCGAAGTTCGCCCGTCTGCGTCAAATTCATCCTCAACCGCGCGACCAGAGGGGTCATGACGAAAACGGCGAAAAGTCCGTCGGTCACGAAGCTCGAGACCGGAATTTCCAGCCTCGACATCATCGCGAAGGGCGGCCTGCCCAAGAACCGGACAACCCTGATATCGGGGACCGCCGGCAGCGGCAAAACTGTTTTCGCAGTGCAGTTCCTCGCGGCGGGGATCGAGCGTGGTGAGCCCGGAGTGTTCGTCACGTTCGAGGAGTCTGCCGCCAACATACGTGAAAACATGCACAGCTTCGGCTGGGACATGGCAAAGTGGGAAGCGGAGGGCAAGCTCACGTTCGTTGATGCATCCCCCGACCCCGACATCGACACGGTAGAATCGGGCGGCTTCGACCTCGGCGCGCTGGTTGCCCGCATTCAGAACGCGGTCAAGAAAGTGAAGGCGACACGCGTGTCGGTCGACTCATTGGGAGCGGTGTTCTCGCAGTTCTCGGATCAGTCGATGGTTCGCGGCGAGCTGTTCCGAATTGCTTCCGCCCTCAAGGCGATGGGCGTGACAGCGGTGCTGACGGCCGAGCGGACGGACGATCATGGACCGATCGCCCGGTTCGGAGTTGAGGAATTCATCGCCGACAACGTGATGATCCTGCGAAATGCGCTCGAGGACGAGACGCGCCGGCGCACCATAGAGATCCTCAAGTTCCGCGGCTGCGACCATCAGAAGGGCGAGTATCCATTCACGATCGTTCCCAAGGGCGGCGTGATCGTCATCCCGCTCTCGGCCATGCAGCTGAGCATGAAATCGTCGACGGCGCGGATCTCGTCGGGAAACGCCGAGCTCGACGAGATGTGCGGCGGGGGGCTATTCCGAGATTCGGTTACGCTCGTTTCCGGAGCGACGGGGACGGGGAAGACGCTGACCATGTCGCAGTTCCTCCAGGGCGGCGCGGCAGCTGGAGAGAAGTGCCTGCTGCTCGCCTTCGAGGAGAGCCGTGACCAGCTCGTTCGCAACGCAACGGGATGGGGATTCGATTTCGAGAAGATGGAAAAGGATGGAATGCTGCGCGTCGTTTGCGACTATCCCGACGTGTCGGGCCTGGAGGATTGGCTCGTCACGATCCAGGCGATCATCCACGACTTCAAGCCGCGGCGCGTCGCGCTCGACAGTCTGTCGGCGCTGGAGAACGTGGGAACGGTCAAAGCGTTCCGCGAGTTCGTGATTGGACTGACGTCGTTCATCAAGCACGAGGAGATCACCGGTCTGTTCACGTCGACAACCGGAAGTCTGATGGGCGGCGACTCGATCACCGAGTCGCACATCTCGACGCTTACGGATTCCATAATCCTGCTGCGCTACGTGGAGATGTTCGGCGAAATGAAGCGCGGGCTGACGGTGCTCAAGATGCGCGGGTCCGCGCACGACAAGGCGATCCGCGAGTTTACCATCACCAAGGGCGGCATGCAGATGGGCCGGCCGTTCCGGAACGTCACCGGCATTCTGTCGGGTGCGCCGATGCACATCTCGCCGGGTGATGTGGAGCGCGTCTGGACGCAGTACGACAAGGATGT
>DATARP010000252.1:0-5814 GCA_036264075.1 Gemmatimonadaceae bacterium | reverse complement strand
AGACCGGCGGCTGCGGCGACCCCAGCGAGTCCGCCAAGAAAACCGCGGCGCCCCGTTTTGGAAGTGGTGAGATCAGACATGAGCAGCCTCCTGGCCAGAATGGCCTTTAATTGTTGACGAGGCCCAAGGTAGCACCCATTGCGCAGACCGAAAGGGGGAGGAATTCAGGCTGGCTGCGAGCTCCCTCTCCATCGCTTATTGGCGAGGACAACAGACGTCTCGACCTGCCTCGCGGGGATCGACCAGTACGTTCGGAGCAACCGATCTTTGTCGCCGCTTGGGACGATCGTGTATCCGTTCCGCTGATAGAACTCGATCGCCCACGATGCGGCGGCCCACGTCCCGATCAGGATCGGCTTGTCGACGAGGGCTTCCACGTGGCGAAGCAGCTTTGTCCCGACGCCGCTCCTTTGCGCAGTCGAAGCCACATAGGCGTGACGGACCAGCGCGACGTCACGCTTGTCCTGGATTCCCATCACCCCGAGCAGACGTCCTTCCCCTTCGGCGATCCAGAACACGACGCCTTCTGCCATTTGTGTCTTGAGATCGCCCGCGGACATGTAGGGTTCGTGCCACCTGTCTGCGGGGATGACTCCGCGATATGCGATCGCGGCGTCGTTGATAATTCCAAGAATCCCCGCGAAATCTCCGGGCACGCTCTTTCGAATGAGCATCACGAGAATTTAGACAGCTTGACCCCCTTCACGCAGTTGTCAGCTCACCCGCCGTCGCCGAAGCGTGTGGCTGTCGGATGCCGACGAGCACGAGCCAAAGCGCGGTCCCGATCTCGGCGATGCCCAACGGACCCCACCCGAACTGGAGCGTGCGAGCACTTGCCGGAAAGAGAAGCATCGCCACACTCACCAGCAGCATCACGACCGACCCGAACACTCCCCACGCAGACAGGATCCGAGGGATGTAGCGGGATTTGTTGAACAGATAGAAGAAAATCGTCGAGCCGACGGCGAGAAACATCATCGAGATGTTGAAGCCGCTGAAACTCGCGCTGGCGATCCCGATGAGAGCGTGAAGCTGGTCGTTCTGAAACGAGCCAGTCGGTTGGGCGGTGTAGAGGCCGAGGACCATGAAGCTGAAAATGACCGTCACCGCGCCGACCGATGCCTGGCCGAGCTCGAGAAAGAGGGCGAGCTGCGCAAGCCGCCTGTTCACTGGCTTAAGCGTGACGTAGAGCGAAAAGGCGAGGAAGACAATCAATACCCACCCGATCGCCATGCTCGTGAGCGCAGTCCGATAGAGAAACTCCGACGCCACGACTCTGCGCGCCTGCTCGGCGAAATCTCCCGAGCCTCGAATCTTGTCAGGCGTCAGAGAGCCGAACACTGACGTCGCGTAGTTGAGTAGGTACATGAAACCAGCGAGCCGCGCATAATACCGCTGGGTGTTGTCGATTGGCGTGTCCTGCATTTCGGTCCTCGTTGTCGTCGTGGGTCCCGCGGAAGGCTGCGACAGCTATGCGGAGCGATGTATCGCCGCGGGCCTGAATGAATCGGCGCGGCGACGGTACCATTTCGTGAAGCGCACGCGCACGAGCCAGTAGAACAGCAACACAAGTGGCAGCATCGCCGGCACGGCGAGCAGCGGCACGATTCGAATCGGTTTCGGAATCACCTTTGCCTGGCCGAGGAAGAAGGAACCGGAGGCGATGAACAGCGAAAAGCACATGCGCCACAGATGCCTGGCGATGCGCTGCGCGCCCTGGAGACCGTCAGCCCAGATCACTCGTACGTCGCCCAGCGCGGCAAGCAGCGCCACGCCGCCGAAGAGGAACATCATGAAGGACGGCACTCCGCTCATCGTGCCGGTTGGACTGTTCTGGGCGTCCAAACCGATCTTGATAGCGGCGGCACCCACTGTGATGCCAATGACGAGGACACCGATGTCGACCCAACGAGACCACTCATCGCGGGGACGGACGGTGAGAAATGCAGTCACCACCATATAGAAGGCGAGGGAGCCGCCGATGATGTTCGGAGGCTGGTTCCTGAGTGTCGCGATCGCCGCCCCTGAGAGCGCGAGAACGATCATCGAATAGACGAAGACAATCCCCGTTTTTCGGTGGAGCTTGAGCCCCTTGACTGAAAAGACCGAGATGAATCCGGCGATGATCGCGATCGACCCGGCAATGATGTGGATTGGGAGGAGGACCATGCGGGTATTACGGAATAACTAAATCTTTAGTTTCAACGCTTCATAAAGCCGTTCTCGCGCCCCGCGTCTCGCCTCCCTCGAGAAACCCAGCCGGCCATGCCCACGTACGTCTACATACCGCCCTTACTTAGTTATTCGTTTTAACTGCCCTATGCTCTGCATCCTTTACGTCAACCTCGTAGGCCTCTGTCTCGGACTCGCTGCCCTCTTCTTCGAGCGCGCGCTGCCGCCGGGTTGGCCACGGCGCTGGCTGTGGTGCCTCGTCATCCCGATTTCGGTGGCGCTCCCCGGTATGTACCGGTTCCACCACGCCTGGTCAGTCGCCGACGTGTTCGTCAAGCCGGCCACGGTTGCGGAAACCCTTGACACGAGCATCAATCGGGTGTGGCTCACCACATCTGCCCTCCTGGTCCTGTGGGGACTGGTCAGCGCGTGGCAGGTGTCGCGCCTCTTATGGCTGTCGCGCAAGAGTAGAAACGCCGATGGAATGGCCACGATCGACGGCGTCCCGGTGGTCGTCACCGACACGATGGGGCCGGCCACCGTTGGATTCTGGCGCTCGCGCGTTCTGCTCCCGCGCTGGGTGCTCACGTTGCCCGGCGAAGAACAGCAGTACGTCGTGCGCCATGAGGAGGAGCATCGCCGCGCGCAGGACGGTCGGCTTCTTTTCGTGATGTCGCTGCCGCTGCTGCTGATGCCGTGGAATCTCGCCATGTGGTGGCAGATCCGGCGGCTGTGCCTGGCGGTCGAGATGGACTGCGACAACCGTGTCGTCAACCGGTTGGGCGACGCTACGGCGTACGGTGAGCTACTCCTGAAAGTCGCGCAGGCCACCAGCGGCGGACCGCGGCTCCAGCCGGCATTCCTCGGAGGAGTCGGCACACTGGAGCGCCGCCTCACCGCGCTACTGGCGCCGACTCCCCTCCGCCATGTTCAGCGCTTCCTGCTCCCGGCCGCCGCGTTCGGGCTCGTTGTCCTGGTCGCGCTGATGCCACACCCTGTGCTCGGAAAAGGACCCCACGCACACTCGGCTCACGCGACGCAGGCCGCGAGGTAACTTTCCCCACAATGACAGATCTCCATCTGACCCAGCGAGAGCTGGACATCATGAGTGTTCTCTGGGAGCTCGGCGAAGCAACGGTGACCGAGGTCCGGGACCGAGTCGATCCCAACCTCGCGTACACGAGCATCTCCAGCATGATTCGCACGCTCGAGATGAAGGGCTACGTCTCCCACAGGCGCGGAGAGGGGAAGACGCACATCTACTTTCCCGCCATCGATTCCGAGACTGCCGGCAAGACCGTGCTGGGCCGAGTGCTGGACAAAGTTTACGGAGGTTCCCCGATCAAGCTGCTCGCCCATCTCGTTGACCAGCACCGGCTGACGGAGAAGGAGCTCGGACGCATGCGCGACCTGCTGAAGCGCGCGCCGAAGCGCCAGAAGAAGTGATCGTCCACCTCATCGACGGGACGTACGAGCTCTTTCGGCACTTCTACGGGCAGCGCAGCTGGAATAAAGGAAAGGACAAGCCACTCGGCGCCGTCGCCGGCGTGTTGCACTCCGTGCTGGAGATGGTCGAGACTGGCGCGACGCACGTCGGAGTGGCCACCGACCACGTAATCGAGTCGTTCCGGAACGACCTCTGGCCCGACTACAAGACGGGCGAGGGAATCGATCGCGTGCTCAGCGCCCAGTTTCTCCCCCTCGAAGAGGCACTCGCCGCGATGGGCGTGGCGGTTTGGCCGATGGTCGAGCTCGAGGCCGACGACGGTCTCGCCTCGGCCGCGCACCTCGCCGCCGAAGATCCGCGCGTGGAGAAGGTCTGCATCTGGGCGAATGACAAGGATCTCGCGCAGTGCGTGCGCGGCGACCGCGTCGTCCAGATCATTCGAAAGGGAATGCAGGTAAGGAACGCCGAGGCCGTGCGTGCCAAGTTCGGAGTAGAGCCTGCGCTCATCGCGGATTACCTCGCCCTCGTCGGCGACGCGCAGGACGGATATCCGGGCGTTCCCGGGATCGGGCCGAGCACCGCGGCCAGTCTGTTGAACAAGTACGGTCCGCTCGAGTCATTCCCCCCGGAGTCGCTCGGCGCCGAGCGGGATCACGCGCTTCTGTTCAAGACTCTGGCGACCCTGAGAACCGACGCGCCGCTCTTTGCCGACGTCGACCAGATGGAATGGAAGGGTCCGACGCCGGGATTTGGGGATTGGGCGACGCGGATCGACGACAAGCGGTTGGGGGTTCGGGCGGAGGAGGCGCTGGGGAAGCGGGAGGCGCGAAGCGGAGGACGAGCTGATCCCTCAGCGTCCCTCAAAGTGAACTAATATTCACCGAAAGGTGAAACTGCGTTCACTTACCCTACGTCGCCTTCCCCTTCCCACTTCCCGCGTCCCTCTTCCCGCCGTCGCCCTCCCCCGTCGCCCCGAGCCGCTCACGATCAGCCGACGACGGGTCGAATCCATCGGCTCGGACGTCCAGCACGAGAGAGTAGGGGCTGTCCGGCGAGTATTCCTCGCGAATCACAATCGGCAAGCCTGGTTCGGCGCTGGCGAGCTTGACCTCCACCAGCTCCGCGAGGTGGGCGAGCGCGACGAGGGATCCGCGAATCGCGTGGCTGTCGAACCCGGCATCGGGCCACGTCATTATCTCGAGTGTGCCATAAGGCCCGTAATGCTCGTGCTCACTGTCCGCCACATGCTTCGGATCGTTGACGTAGCCCAGCAACAGGTCGGGAAAGTAGAGAAGCCCTGCTCGGGATCCAGTCAGCGTCCACAGCTTTTTCTCGCGATCCATCTCGCAGTAGAAGCCGAGCTTGCGCCATTCCTGTTTGATGCTCTCGTCCGTCATGGCGACCGGAGGCTGCGCCTCAGTAACGGTGCGATTCCGATATACGTAGACCGCGGCCGCGATCAGGATCGCGGCGAATATCAGTGGAAGCAAATGGACTACCTCAGAGGCATGTAGACGTCGGTCACGAGCTCGTGCGGCTTCGCGGTCATCGGAGTATTCCGATACATCTCGAAGCTCATATTGCCGCGGGCTTTTTCACCAGAGAGCGGCAGCCACTCCTTTCTCAGGTGGGCGTAGACGGCGCCGAGTCCGGTGTAGGGGCCGGTGTGAATTGCGTGGGCGTAGCGGCCCGCAGGGATACTCTGCTCGGTCAGACCGGCTGGGAGCTTGGCTGTCGCCGGAATCGTGATTGCGGCGTCTGATCGAAGTTTGTTCTCGGGCGTGACGGACGGGTCATCGTGGTAGATGCCCACGAGCTTCGTATCGCGGTTGCTCAATCCTGCCGCGGTCACGACCTCATTCAACCGCTGGAACGCTTCGCTGATACCCTGATAGGATCCGACGTGTCGCACGCTAGCCAGGCGAAGCTTTGATCTTTCTACAATGTCAACTTTCATATTTTCACCCTCCCCCGAGCGGGACAGATCAGAAGCATTCGCGTTATTGATTCTACTGTAGCTGCCAGCCAGGTGCCCCGCAACACGAGACGTTGCATCAGCAAAGGTCGTGGGTAACTTCGACGAATGCGAGTTCACGCGACGGCAATTTACCGAATGCGCGGTGCCTGGAGCTGATGGCAAAGAAGGAGCAAGTCGAAGTTCTGTCGATCGACGGTCGCGAAGTCCGCGTCACGAA
>DATARP010000250.1:0-22490 GCA_036264075.1 Gemmatimonadaceae bacterium | reverse complement strand
GAGTACGCATCGATGTTCGCGTCCCTCGGCATCGAGGTTACGGTGATCGACCGCCGCGACAGGCCGTTGGAGTTCATCGACGCCGAGATCGTGGACGAGTTGATACACCAGATGAGAAAACGGAACGTGAATTTCCGGTTTGGCGAAGCAGTCGAGGGCGTAACGGTCAACGACGGCCCGCCGAAGCGCGCCGTGCTGGTACTGGAGTCGGGCAAGCGCATCGTCGCCGACATGGCTCTCTTCTCGGTGGGACGTGTGGGCGCGACGGAATCGCTCGGGCTCGAGAAGGCCGGACTCACCGCCGACGACCGGGGGCGCATCGCGGTGGACGCCCAATTCCGCACATCGGTGCCACACATCTTCGCCGCCGGCGACGTTATAGGGTATCCGAGTCTCGCCGCGACGTCGAGCGAGCAGGGGCGTCTCGCAGCCTGCCACGCGCTCGGCGTGCCCGCTTCGCCGATGGCGGACCACTTTCCGATCGGCATTTACTCGGTGCCGGAAATCTCGATGGTCGGCTCAACGGAGCAGACGCTGACGAAGGGCAAGATTCCCTATGAGGTCGGGATCGCACGTTACAGGGAGATCGCGCGTGGACAGATCCTCGGCGACGACAGCGGGCTTCTCAAGATGCTTTTCCACCGTGGCGACCGCAGGCTCCTCGGCGTGCACATCATCGGCACCGGCGCCACTGAGCTGCTTCACATCGGTCAAGCGGTATTCGGACTCGGCGCCGGGTTGGATTACTTCCTCTCGACCGTCTTCAACTATCCGACGCTGGCGGAGTGTTACAAGGTTTCGGCTCTCAACGCGGCGAACAAGCTGGCGATGTGAATGCCGGACTTATTGTTTGACGCGCTGCGCGAAGTGATAGACCACTTGCACCGTATCCACCACACGTTTGGGATCCGGGCCAGCGGTCTGGGCGGGCTCGAATCTTAGCGCTGGTATCACTTTCCGAACCGCGGAGCTCAACATCGGATCGGGTGATCTCACGACCGAGAACGTCGCCATCACTGGCCGGCCCTGCGTGTCGACGGCGAAGCTGACGACAACCTCTCCTTCCGTGCCCGACGAATAGTTCGGCAGCGTCGGAGCGGGCAGTTTCCCGATCAGAAGTGCCCGGTGCGCACGCGTCGCAGAAAACTCCGCGTTGTCGAAGCTCGAGCGCTCCGACAGAGAAGGCAGCGTTCCAACGTCAGGCGCGATGGATTCGGTCAGGCTCCTGGTTTTCGCGCCCGCTGCACTCACCGCTGAATCGACGTTGACCATCGTGCTGGGGGACAGCGTCGGAATCGTAACGTTGTTCGTCTCCCTTCGATTGCCGGGCTTCCTTGCCGATTCGGAAACCTCCTGGACTCTCGCGCGTGCCGGAGCAACCGACGGCGCACGCGAAACCGTGGCGGCGGGTTGCGTGTCACTAGGATTGGGACGAGAAACGGCGGCGACTGCGGGCGCTGCGGCGAACGCCGTCGAAGGTTGGAGCTGCGTGCTCAGCTCGCCCGGTTGGTTGCCCGCCCTCGATCCCCACACCCACGCGGCGCCCAGAACCGCAACGATCACCGCGCCTGCCATGGCGAGATTGCGACCGTGCCGAAGGAGCAATGCCGACACCCATGCTGGAATCTCGCGCGCTTGATGCGGCTGTTCGCTGTGCCAGTCGTCGCCGTCCTGCATTTCGTCCGCGATGGTCAGCAGAATGTCGCGGTAAGGAGCCGCAGCCGGCGTATCAACGAGCGCGGCCTTGACGTGCTCCGCCGAAACTTTGGCGCTTGCGTCTTTCTTGTTTGGATTAACCGGCTCGGGCTCTGGGGGAACGAGCAACACCGGAGAGATCATCCGCGGTTCCGCGGCGAATCTCAGGCGGAATCCCTCGGGCGGTGAGACGGGAGTCGGCTGAGAGGGCGGAGTGGCGGCAGCCACTCCCGAATCTTCCGAAGCCTGGAGCTGCAGGTCGGCGATTCGCTCCCGCGATATGCGAAGGCTCGAATGGTTGCTGCCGAGCGTAAGCTGGCGGATTGTCAGAGCGCGCTGATAGAGATGAAGGGCTTCGTCGAACTTGCCGCGCGCGGCGCATGATTCCGCGAGGTGTTCGAGCGCTGATGCCACTGTAAAATGATTCGGCGCGAGAGTGCGCTCGCGAATGGCGACAACGCGCCTCCACAATTGTTCGGCCGACTCATGCTGGCCAAGGGCCTGACGAACGGCAGCGAGACTCGCGAGGATCGTCGCAACTTCGGGGCGATCTTCCCCTTTGGCCTGCTTGATCGCCAGGAGACGGAGCAGGAGTGGCTCTGCGAGCGCATAGGCGGATTGCTTGAGACAAATCCGTGCGAGGTCGTTGAGAACAATCGAGACGTCCGACTGGTCAGAGTCGGTAACCCGCTCGCTGATCTTCACCACGCGGAAAAGCATCTGCTCTGCGTCGTTGCTCGCCCCACGCGAGATGCTGTATCCAGCCACCGCGGCCAACGCGGGAAGAAGCCTCGGATCGGCGGGGGCCAGCGCGCCATTCGCAATCTCGAGGGCTCTCCGAAAAAGGGCTTCCGCCTCAGCGTGATTCCCCTTGTCTTGCGTCAGCTTGCCGAGTTTGCTCAGCGCCGCTGCAAGATCTCCTCGTGGCGCGTCCGCCCTTCGCTCGAGGGTATCTATTGCCGAGCGCAGTGCCTGCTCATCGCTGGACTGGTCGGGAACCAGAAGAAGGTGGCTCCTCATGCCTGCGTCGCCCTCATGACCTGTCGCGGCTTCGAGCATGGTAGGGCCCTCGCGGTACTCACCGGTGAACACGGCAATGCACTCCAAGGCAGGACCGGCGCCCTTTGAGTCTTGCTTCGCCGGTGCCTGCTCTGGAGTAACCGAGACCCAGGTGGGCAATCGCGGGACCACGTGTTGGCGACCCATTTTGGGCTTTAGGGCTTGCTGCGAGGGGTCAACGCGGACCGGTCATCGACCAGTGTTGCGCGCACGCCACACAATGCTGTGCGGCGCTTTTAGTACTTCGGTCTTCGCCCCGTCGGTGGGCCGGCTGGCGGCTTCTGATGGCCGATCTCGTCAGCCGGATCCCAGGTAGGTCCGCACTTCACGACGCGAGTCGCGATTCTGCACCATTCGGCAACCTGGCTGTCATTGGCGCTCATCCAGCTGACTGGCACCGGGGCGAGGCGGCGCTTTTCTCCGTCGCTGGCGAAACACAGCCAGCCCGAGCTGTATTCGGTGGCCACGGCACCCCTACGCCCGGGAGATGCGCGCCTGTCGCCCATCACCCTCTGCTCGATAAGAAAAACGGCGTTCTCCACGGGCGACCGGCGCTCCATCCTTCGGCGCTCGATAGACGATGGGTGGACCATCCACACTTCCCACGGCCGCCCTCGAGGGTCGAGGAAAGTGCGATAACCGGTGTTTTTGGGTGCGTGGGCTTGCACGATAATCCGCTCAGAATGTGGGGTCTAACGCACGCAAAACATAAACCAAGCTCTGCCGCTCGGCGACCTACAATGTGACCTCAGGAGCCGGATTTCTCCGGTTTTCTCGGGCTTTCCTCGGCGCGGGCACCGTCCGGGACGGTTGCATCTACGAGGCTACTTCTGCCGGGACCCTTGGCTTCCCACGCGACTGAAAGAGTGCCGTCGTTTTCGAGAATAACGGCGGACACGTCTTCTACTCTGTTCACGCCGTTGGAGCGAATCGCTGCGCGTACTTCCTCCTCGGTGATACGCTCCCTCCTAAGCGCGCGTGGAATAAATTGTCCTTTTGAGAGGAGCAACGCCGGCTCCCCGTTGATGATCCTCTCGGCCCAGGGCACTCGGGCTGCCATCTCCGACAGGAATACCTGAATTCCAATGAGCGTTGCCAAAGACGCCAAGCCCTCCACGAGGGTGATGTCCTTCGAGATGATCGTCGACGCGAACACGGACCCAACTGCGACGACAAAGACGAAATCGAAAACGTTGAGCTTCGAGAGCGTGCGCTTGCCCGAAAGCCGCAGCATCGTAATCAAGGCGGTGAATCCGATGACCGACAGTGTCACGGTTCTGACGACGTTGTACCAGCTCTCAAAGAAGAACGGAGGGTGTGCAACCGGCGAATGTTGGAACATGCTGAGTTCTCTCTACCTAAGGTGGAAATCGACGAGTATCTACGCAGGGATCGCGCCTCCCGGGTGATATATTTGACGCGATGAAAAAGCTCGCTCTTCTTCTCGTACCGATGCTGAACCTGGCGGGCGGCGCCTCGCTTTCGCTGCGTCCTGTGCGGTGGAGCGTCGTCCCGCGCAGCTCGCCGCTGCGAGTCACTCCGGGGCGCACAGTACCGCTCCAGGTTCAGGCTGACATCGCCAAGGGTTGGCACATCTACTCGCTGACGCAGAAATCGGGCGGGCCTATCCCGCTGTCCATAAAGCTCGTCGATGCCACCGACGTAATCGTTCGGGGCGTGATCAAGGCGCCGCAGCCAGAACGAGCCTTCGACAAGAACTTTGGGATCGAGACCGAGCTCTATTCGGGCAAGACCCGCTTCACCATTCCAGTCGGAGTCCCCGGCCGCTCGCTTTCCGGCTTCAGAAAATTTCAGGTCGCTGTGCGGTACCAGGTGTGTAGCGAGACGTTGTGTCTTCCGGTTCGCACCGAGAAGCTGCCGGTTGTTCTTCTGATCTCGGATAGAGAATGAGCGCTGGATTCCTCTGGCTCGCTGCCACCACAGGGCTCCTCTCTCTGCTGACGCCCTGCGTCTTCCCGATGGTGCCGGTCACCATCGCGTATTTCTCGTCGCCGAGCGGAAACAATTCCTTCAGTCTGCGACGTCCGCTGCTGTTCGGACTTGGCATCGTTGCGACATTTACGGTCCTCGGACTCGTGCTGGCTGCAGTCTTCGGCGCCGCAGGTCTCAATCGATTCGCGGCTGATCCCTGGGTTAATGTCACTCTCGCCGCGCTGTTCCTCGTTTTCGCGGCGAACCTCTTTGGCTGGTTCAACGCGCCGCTACCGTGGCGGCTGGCGAACGCCGCCGATCGTGCGTCGCGAAACGCAGCTCCGGGCAGCTCGCTCGGCGCGCTCATCATGGGCGCCACGTTTACGCTGACATCCGTCACGTGCACCGCGCCATTTGTCGGGACGCTTCTCGTGCTCGCATCTCGAGGATCATGGGCAACGCCCGTGGTCGGAATGATCGTTTATTCCGTTGCTTTCGCGCTGCCGTTCGTGTTGCTGGCGCTGGTGCCGCGATCCGTCTCGAGGCTGCCGCGCGCCGGCGCGTGGCTGCAAACACTTCGTGTGCTGATTGGTCTGCTCGAGGTCGGAGCAGCCGTCAAGTTCCTTTCCAACGCCGACATGGTGCTCGGCTGGGGAATCTTCACCCGTGATGTACTTCTTCTCGCCTGGTCCGCGCTTGCCGTAGCCGGTGCAGCCTATCTCGCGCGTGACGCGCGCGCGCGAATTCAGGGCCGCGACCTCCGGGTGGAGACCATCGTCGCGATCGCCGCTACGCTCGTCCTCGCTGGCTGGCTGGCATCGGGGCTGAACGAGCGTCGCCGGCTCGATCAGATCGAGGCATTTCTTCCGCCGGTCTCACCAATGGGCCCGCTGGCATCTCCGGGACGCACCGCTTCGACATGGATGTTGAACGACTACGAGGGTGCGCTGACCGCTGCGCGGTCGACGGGCAAGCTCGTGTTCGTCGATTTCACGGGATATACCTGCACCAACTGCCGCTGGATGGAAGCGAACATCTTCAGCCGTCCGGATGTCGGCGCGGAGCTGGGACAGTTCGTTCTATCGCGCCTCTACACCGACGGCGACGGTGAGATGTACGAGCGCCAGCAGGCTTTTCAGGAGAAGACGTTTGGAACCGTCGCGCTTCCGCTCTACGCGGTGATGACGCCCGACGGAAAGGTGCGCGCGACGTTCAGCGGACTGAGCCGGGATCCGGCGAAGTTTATCGCCTTCCTGAAGGGCGCCCGCGAGCGGCCGTTGGCCAGCCGCTAGGATTTCTTGGGTGGGGGAGCGACTCCCGCCTTGGTCGCGCGCTCCAGAACTTCTTCTGCGGTCGAAAGCGGACCGACGTGGAGCTCCTTCTCCTTCTCGATCCTCTGCGCGACCGCCTCCGTTTCCTTGTCCTTTTTTCCGCGGCGGAATATGAACTCCGGCGCGAGGGCAATTCCCAGCAGTGTCAGCGGAAGAATCTGGATTGTCTGAATGAGCAGGGACACCGCGATCGCGTCATCGCGCGACACCCCGAACTGGCCGGCCATCAGCGCGTAGACGAACTGGAAAAACCCCACGTTGCCGGGCGTAGCGCGTATGATCAGCCCGACATTTATGCCGAGCAGACAGGCGAGAGTTCCAGCGAGCGGAATCGATACGTGAGCTGCCGCGGCAGCCAGTTGAAACGTCCAGAGCTGGCAGGCCCAGGCTGCCAGAGAAAGCAGCATCGCGGCGAGGAAGCGAGGTCCGGTAGCGAGGCGCCCCGCCGTCTGGCCGAAGCTGGTGAAATACGCGCGAATCTTTCCCCACACTGTGCGAGGCTTGGCGCGCCGCTCCGGCACGTGCTCGGGCTTGATGTGCCTGGTGGCATAGACGAAAAACACCAGAAGCAGAACAATGACGACGAGCAGAATCTCCGCCGGCACTTTCCAACGCTCGAACTGCGGCGGCAGCTGAAAGACGATGACTCCGAATACGAGAAGCATCACGAAGCCGATCGGATCGAAAAGTTTTTCAAGCGCCATCGATGCCAGGACTGTGGAGCTCGAGACGCCACTCACTCGTGACACGAACACAACACGCGCCGCATCGCCGCCGCTGGCTACCAGAACGTTGTTGAGACCCGCTCCGGCGATTGTGGCCCGGATCGCGAGTGGGAGCGAAGTGATTCCGATCGGGCGGAGGAACAGCCACCACCGCACGCCCTTGATCAGGACGGAGAGAATGTTGACGCCAATCGCCGCTGCCAGGAGCGGAAGCGACGCGTGGACCATCGAGCTCCACGCCTGGTGCCAGTTGATTGTGCGGGCGAACAGAATGAGGAAGACGAGGATCGCGGCGGAAATCGCCCAGCGAATTCCTTTCTTCAGCTTGGGGCTCATTCCGTTGGCAGAGTCGCGAACTCGTAGCCCAGGTCTTTGAGCTTGTCGATGATGTGTGGCAGTGCGGCCGCAGTCTGCATCCGATCGCCATCCGGATTGTATCCGTCGCCGTCGTGCAGCAGGACGATCGATCCGGGCGACACTCCTTCGAGCGTGCGCTTCACGATTTCTTCGACTCCCGGACGGTCGCTATCCCAGACGCCGAGCGACCAGCCAACGGTCCGCTCGCCGTACGAGCTCGCGATGGAGCTTGTCCACGGGCTTCGAAACCCGTGCGGCGCGCGAAAGTACATCGGGGCAGGCGCGCCCGCGCGCCTGATCGCGCGGAGGCCGAGTCGAATGTCGCGGTTCACGTAGAACGGACTCTTGAAGTGCAGCTTCCGGTGGAAGTAGCCGTGATTGCCGAGCTGATGACCTTCCTGGGAGATCCGCCTCACCAGCTCCGGCCAACGCTCGGCGTGGCTGCCCAGAACGAAGAACGTCGCGCGCACGCCCTTTTCCGCAAGCGTGTCCAGGATCAGCGGTGTCGCGTCCGGGTTCGGACCGTCGTCGAACGTAAGCGCTACGACTTTGCGGTCGCTATCGATCTTGCCCAGGGCGCGGCCGAAGATCGGACTGTTGCGGTGGAACGCTCCATGAGCTGCGCCCCCTATTACGGAAACCCCAAGTGCTGCAAACCCGATCATTCGTGTGTGTTTCGGCGGAGCACGGCTGTGTAGATGTCGAGCACGGTTTCGGTGACCTTGGTCCAGGAATACTGCTCTGCTTCCAGCCGGCCGCGTTTTCCCAGCCGGGCACGAAGCGTCTCGTCGTCCAGAAGTCTCACCAGTGCATCGGAGAGATCATCTATGTCTCCGCTTTGCACCATTAGTGCCTCGCGCTCGTGTTTGACCACGTCGCGGAAGCCGTAGATGTCAGAACAGACGACGGGAGTCTCGCATGCCATCGACTCCAGGAGGGTGATCCCGAACGAAGCCTTGGTGGTTGGGCAGGCGTACATCGCGCTGTGGGCGTAGTAGCCGGGTCGTTCGCCTAGGACCGATCCGACAAAGGTGATGTCCGGATCGCCACCGGCCGCGCGATAGTAATGCTTGCGCAGCGGGCCATCGCCAACGACCACCAGCTGAGCCTCGCGGTTTCTGCCGCGGACTTTCTTGAACGATTCAATGAGGGTGGTGAGGCCGTTTCGCGGGTCGAATCTTCCGAGGAAGAGAATTACGGGAACGTCGGTGCGAAGGGCAGCGGGGCGGGGAACGTGCGGGTTGAAAACGTCGGTATCGATTCCATTGGGGACGATCGTCCAGTTCGCCTCGAAGTATCGATTGAGCGCTATCGTCGTGGAGTGCGATACGGCAATCGCCGCGTGAAGCTGATCGAGTCGCTTCTGGAAATAGCGCCTGCCGATGGCGTACCCAAACGAGCGATCGAAATACGTGTGGAACGTTCCGACCACTGGGCAGTTCGCTTCTTCGATTGCCAGCACCGGAAGAACGGGACTGAGCGGCGAATGCACGTGAATGATGTCGTACTGTCCAAAGCTGAACACGCGCTTCAGATCCTTTCGCAGCTCCCATCCCCAGGTGAATCGCGCCTGCGATCCGTTCGCGTAAATCGGCTGGCTCTTCCCAATGCGGATGACGTGCGGCTCGTATCGGGCGCCGGGGAGGTTGGATGTGATGATGTCGACCTGATGCCCATGTCGCCGCGCTTCGCGCGCGAAGAAATGAACGTGCTCACAGATTCCACCGAGGTGTGGATAGTAGTACTCGGTGACTAGCGCGATTCGCAGTGGGCGCGCGGCGCGCACGCCCGCCATCGGCAGCGATCCGGCCGGCATCAACTCGAGCCGGCGCGCGTGGCCGAGCTTACGCTTCAAGAGCGGCATGAGCTGCGGCTAACCGCGCGATTGGTACTCTGAAAGGTGAGCATGACACATAATCGAGACCCAGTTGGTGACAAAAAGCGATAGAGCGCGGCTCCCCGCCGTGCTCACCGCAAATTCCCAGTTTTATGTCAGGACGCACTCGACGCCCTTCCGTGACAGCTATCCGTACGAGCTTTCCTACCCCCTCGGTGTCAAGAACCTGAAAAGGATCATCAGCAAAAATACCCCTATCTATGTAAGAAGGAAGGAAGCGGCCCGCATCGTCCCGGCTGAGGCCCATGGTAGTCTGCGTAAGGTCATTTGTTCCAAACGAGAAGAACTCGGCCGACCGCGCAATTTCAGCCGCGGTGAGCGCAGCCCGCGGCAGCTCGATCATCGTGCCAATCAAGTATGAGATTTTTTCCCCCATGCCGCCTAGTACGCGTGTCGCCACGTCCTCGATCACCGCGCGCTGATTCTCGAACTCCTTCACAGTAGAGACGAGTGGAATCATGATTTCGGGACGAACCCTGATTCCGCGGCGCATTGCGCGTACCGCGGCCTCCAGAATGGCCCGAGCCTGCATCTCTGTAATCTCCGGGTAAGAAATCCCCAGCCTGCAGCCACGGTGTCCCAGCATCGGGTTCGTCTCACGAAGCGACTCAATTATGCGATTCAGATCCGCGCGCGGAATGTCGAGTGTGCGCGCGAGTAGCTTGCTCTCCTCGCCGCCGTGAGGGAGGAACTCGTGCAGCGGCGGGTCGAGTAGACGGATAGTCACCGGCAAGCCATCCATCGCTTCGAAGATTCCCTCGAAATCGGCGCGCTGCATCGGCAGCAGCTTGTTGAGCGCGCGGCGGCGTCCGCCCTCTTCGCGCGCGACGATCATCTCGCGCATCGCGGTTATCCGGTCGCCCTCGAAGAACATGTGCTCTGTCCGGCACAGGCCGATGCCCTCAGCGCCGAAGCTGCGCGCGATACGCGCGTCGCGCGGAGTATCCGCATTCGCGCGAACGCGCAGCTTTCGCACTTCGTCAGCCCACCCGAGCAGCTCCGCGTACGACTGATACAGCGGAGCTTGTGAAGGGGCGAGTGCGCCGCTCGTCACGCGCACAACTTCGCTCGGAATCGTCGACAGGTCGCCCGCGAATACGCGCCCGGTCGCGCCGTCGAGCGTGAGCCAGTCGCCCTCGACAATCGCCTTTCCGTCGACGGTGAAGCTGCGCCGCTCGAGATCGACGTGGATGTCCTTGCAGCCGACGACGGCGCACTTGCCCATGCCGCGCGCGACTACGGCCGCGTGGCTGGTCATTCCTCCGCGCGCAGTCAGAACAGCGCGCGCGGCGACGATGCCGTGAAAGTCTTCGGGCGTGGTCTCATCGCGAACCAGAATCACGTTTTCTCCCGCGAGCGACCGCTGCTCCGCAGTGTCGGGATCGAACACGGCTCTGCCACTCGCAGCTCCGGGACTCGCGGGTAGGCCTGTGCACAGTGGTGTCGCGCGAATCGACGGATCGATGATCGGGTGCAGGAGCTGATCGAGATGCGCCGCAGGAACGCGCTTCACCGCCTCGATGCGATCGATGAGACCTTCGTTCACCATATCGCGCGCTATCCGCACCGCAGCGGCGGCCGTGCGCTTTCCGGTGCGCGTCTGGAGCAGGTAGAGCTTGCCGCGCTCGACCGTGAACTCGAGATCCTGCATCTCGCGGTAGTGGTGCTCCAGTCGCTCCTGGGTGTCGATCAGATCCTTGTACGCGGCCGGCAGCTGCTGCGCCATGGCGTCGATGTTCAAAGGAGTTCTGGTCCCCGCGACTACATCTTCTCCCTGCGCGTTGACGAGAAACTCGCCGTAAAAGCGTCTCTCGCCAGTCGAGGGATTTCGCGTGAAGGCGACGCCCGTCCCGGAATCTTCTCCGAGGTTGCCGAACACCATTGACACGATGCTGACGGCTGTGCCGAGATCTTCGGAGATGCCGTGCACCCGGCGATAGTCCTTTGCTTTCTTGAGCGTCCACGATTTCCAGACCGCTTCGATCGCTCCCCACAGCTGGACGACGGGGTCGCGCGGAAAGTCGGAGCCCGTGCGATTTCTGACGAGCGCCCTGTACTCCTCCACGAGATTCCTGAGATCGCTCTCTCCCAGCTCAGCGTCGGATGCAGCGCCGGCCGTCATGCGCTTTGCCTTGAGCAGGTGCTCGAAGTCGTGCGTCGACACGCCGAGCACGACGCCGGAGTACATCTGGATGAATCGGCGGTACGAGTCGTAGGCGAAGCGCGCGTTCGCGCTCTGGCTCGCCAGGCCGACCACCGTGCGATCGTTGAGGCCGAGGTTGAGGATCGTCTCCCTCATCCCGGGCATCGAGATGGGAGCGCCCGATCTCACTGAGACGAGAAGGGGAGTGCGAGGATCGCCGAGCTTCTTGCCAGTCGCTTCCTCGAGTCGCGACACGTTGCCTTCCACCTCGGCGCGAAGCTTGTCAGAATACTTTCCCGATTTCAGGTATTCGATGCACTCGCTGCAGGCGATGGTGAACCCCTGTGGAACAGGAACGCCGAGATTCGTCATCTCGGCGAGGTTCGCGCCTTTGCCTCCCAGGACGGCGGTCATGTCCCGCGTCCCCTCGGCTTTTCCGTTGCCGAAGAAAAAAACCGACTGCGCCATCGACGTCAGCAGCCGCAGCCGAAGCGGAGCTTGTCCGAATCGGCAGGGGGTGGAGTGGGGTAGTCGCCGGAGAAGCAGGCGTGGCAGAATCCCTCGGGACCGCCGGGAACGGACTCCAACATTCCGTCCAGTGTCAGGTAGCCGAGAGTGTCTGCACCCACCTGCTGCGTGATCTCCTCGATGGTCATGTTCGCAGCGATGAGCTCTTCGCGATTCGGCGTGTCGATTCCGTAATAGCACGGTCCCGTAACAGGTGAGGAGCTGACGCGCAGGTGCACCTCGCGCGCCCCCGCAGCTCGCACCATGCTCACGAGCCCACGAGTCGTGGTGCCTCGCACGATCGAATCGTCGACCATGACCACGCTCTTTCCGCGCAGAACTTCGCGGACAGCGTTGTACTTCACCTTCACCTTTGCGTCGCGTCCGGCTTGCGTCGGCTGAATGAACGTTCGGCCCACATAGTGATTTCGGATCAGCGCGAGCTCGAGCGGGAGCCCGGATTCCTCCGCGAATCCGAGAGCCGCCGAGTTGGACGAATCGGGCACGCTGAATACGAAATCAGCCGACGGTGCAGGAAAGTCTTTCGCAAGGCGTCGCCCGAGCGCTCTGCGCGCGCGATCAACGGAGCCGCCGAAAACCTGGCTGTCTGGCCGCGAGAAATAGACGTACTCGAAAACGCACTTCCGCGATTCCATCGGCGCGAGTGGAAAGCTCGACCGCACCCCATTCCGATCGACCGCGATAATCTCGCCGCGTTTTACCTCCCGCTCGACCGTGGCGCCAAGGAGGTCGAGCGCGCACGTCTCCGATGCGAAGACCGTCGCGCCGCCGAGCTTGCCCATCACTAGCGGGCGCCAGCCGCGGGGATCGCGCGCGGCGAGGAGGGTATCGCCGATTGCGACAACGAGGCAGTAGGCTCCTTCAACGCCGCCGAGCGCGTCGGCCAGTCTATCCTCCGGCTTTTCAGACGCTGAGCGCGCGATGCGGTGCACCAGCACTTCTGAATCCATCGTCGACGTGAATATCGAGCCGCCGTCTTCGAGGTCGCGCCGCAGCTCGGAAGCGTTCGTCAGATTCCCGTTGTGCGCGAGCCCAATGTGTCCGTCGCGAAACCTGGCCAGCATCGGTTGCGCGTTCTCGATGGTGGAGGATCCGGCGGTGCTGTAGCGCGTGTGGCCGATCGCTATGTCGCCCGGCAGGCTTTGCACATCGTCGACGCCCAGAGCTTCCGAGACCAGCCCCATGCTCTTGATGGCTCGCGCGCCCAGCTGCCGGTCCACGGCGACGATGCCCGAAGATTCCTGGCCGCGGTGCTGCAGCGAATAGAGTCCGAGGTGCGCCATTGCGGCTGCATTCTCATGACCGTAGATGCCGAAGATTCCACACATGCTAGTGGGCCGCCACGGGCGAGAGCTCGTCGAAGGTCGCGTGCTCGGGTGTGCGTGACATTATTGCCGGAATAGTCTCATGGTACGCGCGGCGAAGCCTCGCCAGCGGCGGTGTCAACACAGAGTCGGCGAGTTTGATGGTGAGAGTATCGGATGGACGCCGAACGGTGCCTATTCGTGTGCAAGGCACGCCTGCTTTTCCGGCAATCTCGAGAACCCGTTCAGGCGCAGAGCTCGAGATGACAATGCGGCCCTGGGTTTCTCCAAACAGCACGCCTCGATTCGGAATGCTTCCGAATGACGAGAGATCGATCTCCGCACCGCTCTGGCACTCCAGATCCGCGACGCAGCACTCGGCGAGAGCGATCGCCAGACCGCCGTCGCTGCAATCGTGCGCGGAGCTCACAGCGCCTGCACGAATCGCTTCAAGGAGGGAATCGATCACTTTCTTTTCCAGACCGAGATCGCAGCGGGGCGGGGGTCCAAAGACATTGCCGTGAATAGTCGCGAGGTATTCGCTGCCACCCAGCTCTCCATCCATCTCACCGAGCAGCAACACAGCGTCTCCATCGTGCTGGAACGTTGCGCGCGTTATGTGGGCGAGATCGTCGATCAGTCCGACCATTCCGATCACTGGCGTCGGATACACCCCTCCGGACGGGCTCTCGTTGTAAAGAGAGACGTTCCCGCCAGTAACCGGGGTACCGAGCGCGCGACAAGCCTCTCCCATTCCCGCGACCGCTTCCCTGAACTGATAGAAGACTTCGGGGCGTGTCGGATTGCCGAAGTTGAGGCAATTCGTGATTGCCATCGGACGTGCGCCAGTGCAGGCGACATTGCGCGCGGCCTCCGCTACAGCGATCCGTCCACCCACGCGAGGATCGAGATAAACGTACCGCCCATTGCAATCCGTCTTTACCGCGATCGCCTTGTTCGTGCCGCGGACGCGGAGAACCGCTGCATCACCGCCTGGTCCGATGACAGTGTTCGTCCGCACGGTTGAATCATACTGGCGATATGCCCAAGCCTTGCTCGCGATCGTTGGAGCCGACAACAGTGTGTCGAGTGTCCAGAGTGGGTCGGCTTCCTCGGGGCGCTCTGCTACGCCGAAAGGATCCGCGGAACGCAGAACCTTGATTGCATCCGACTCGCTTGCGTCGGGCGAATACGACGGGCATTCGGTGACGAGTCTGGATCCCGGAAACTCCGCGACGATCTTCGCGCCTTCAGTGACTCGGTACACAGGCTCGGCAATTACCTCGCCGATCACGGCTGCTGTGAGGTCCCACTTCTCGAGGATCGCTCGCACCGCGTCTTCGCGCCCGCGCTTCGCCACGACGAGCATCCGCTCCTGCGATTCGCTGAGCAAAATCTCGTAGGGGCTCATCCCGCTCTCGCGGGTCGGGACCTTGGTCACATCAATCGTGACGCCAACGTCCCCGCGCTCGGCCATCTCCGCCGAAGAGGAAGTGAGGCCGGCCGCGCCCATGTCCTGAATCGCGACGATGTGTCCACTCTTGATCAGCTCGAGACTCGCCTCGAGCAAAAGCTTCTCCGTAAACGGATCGCCGACCTGGATGCGTGGCCGCTTGGCGTCGCTTGCTTCGGAAAGATCCTCAGAGGCGAACGAAGCACCGTGAATTCCATCGCGGCCCGTGCGAGCGCCAACGGCGATGATCGGATTGCCGACGCCCTCCGCCTTGGCGCGAATCAAGTCATCCTCATGCAGCAAGCCCACGCACATTGCGTTGACCAGCGGATTGTTCGCGTACGCGCTATCGAAGACGATCTCACCAGCGACGGTCGGAATCCCCACACAGTTGCCGTAATCGCCGATCCCTTTCACGACGCCGGAAAACAGATATCTGACTCTGGAGCTCTCCAGACTTCCGAAGCGCAGCGAGTTCAGCATCGCGATCGGCCGCGCACCCATCGTGAAGACATCGCGAAGAATCCCGCCCACCCCAGTCGCCGCACCCTGATATGGCTCGACGGCCGAGGGATGATTGTGAGATTCGATCTTGAAGGCGACCGCGAGTCCATCGCCGATGGAGATCACTCCGGCGTTCTCGCCAGGGCCCTGCAGAACGTAGGGCGCTTCGGTAGGAAGTGTTTTCAGAACTGGCCGCGAGTGCTTGTACGAACAGTGCTCACTCCAAAGCGCACTCACGATGCCGAGCTCCGTGAATGTCGGAGTGCGGCCGAGCATCGCGACGAGTCGATCGTACTCGAGCGGGGTTATTCCGTGCTCCGCGACCAGTGCGGGTGTGATTGCGGGATCACCATGCCGAGGAGTCACCGCAGACACGTCAGGCCGCCACGCGAGCGAGAATCGATTCGAATAGGCGCACCCCATCCGTCGATCCGACGAGCTGGCTGCAGGCGCGCTCAGGATGCGGCATCATGCCGAGCACGTTTCCGCCGTCGCTGATGATTCCGGCGATGTTGCGCTCGGAGCCGTTGGGATTGGCGTCCGCGTTGATATTACCCTGGGCGTCCGCATACCTGAAGATAACACGGCCTTCGTTTTCCAAACTGTCGAGAACCTGTCCTGACGCGACGTACCGGCCCTCACCGTGGGCGATTGGGACTCTCAGAGTTTCGTGGGTCTCGTAGAGGTTCGTGAATAGCGTGCCCGAGTTCTCCACCCGAATCCGCACCTGCGCCGAAACAAACTGCAGGTGCGAGTTCCGCATCAATGCTCCCGGCAGCAGTCCCGCCTCGCACGCGATCTGGAAGCCATTGCAGATGCAGATCACGGGGCCGCCGGCATTGGCGTGCGCCACAACTTCCTGCATGATGGGGCTGAACCGGGCGATCGCTCCGGCCCTCAGATAGTCTCCGTAGCTGAACCCGCCCGGAAGAATGATCACGTCCGATCCCTGAAGGTCGTGATCCTTGTGCCAGAGGTAAGCGGCCTCCTCGCTCAGGATCTCGGTCACGGCGTGATACGCGTCGTAATCGCAGTTCGATCCGGGAAAGGTGACGATACCGAACTTCATGCTGGCACCGCCGACTCGATCTCGAAATCTTCCGTGACGGGATTCGCCAGAAGCTTGCCGCACATCTGGGTCACGGCTTCTTCGGCCGTGATCGCGTCGTACGAATCCGTCTCGATGATGATGTACCTGCCCACGTGGACGTCCTTGACGGCCTTGAAGCCGAGTGTGTGGAGTGCATCGCTCACGGCTTTTCCCTGCGGGTCGAGCAATCCTTTTCGGGGCGTGATGTGGACGGCGATGCGGAACTTCGACATCAGGGTTGTCCTCCAATCGGACCGGGTGGCGGAATGTTGGTGGGTCCGCCCGCTGGGGGCTCGCCGTGGCCGGGCGGCCTGCGTCTTCTTCGGCGCCTGGTCGGGCGCTGTCGTGCGGCGTCGCTGCCTGCGACAACGACGCCAGCTGGAGTGAGAGCAAGCGGCTCGTCGTCGTCGGAGATCACTGGGGAATCGCCGACAGGACGCCTGTCGAGCAATCCGAAGATCACCGTCTTGGCCAGGCCGTACACCACGTAGCAGATGAGGGCGGGGAAGTAGAATTCCTTCCTGAGGAACAGCACGCCAATGAACGTGGCGATCACTACCAGCGTGCCCAGAATCTCGCTGATCTTTCTGAACCCGACTGTCGGGATCGCGGGGTAAGAGACGTTGCTGATCATCAGGAATGCGAGCAGCAGCATCAGTCCGCGCAGGCCCGTCGTCCAGTTGAGGTCGCCGAGCACGGTCTGGTTGTAGAGCGGTGTCTGACTGAACCAGTAGTAGGTCGCGAGCGTCATCCCGGCGGCCGGACTCGGCAGACCGTGAAAGTATTTCTTGGCGCGGCCGGCCTGCTCGACGTTGAACCGCGCGAGCCTGATGACCGCGCAGGCCGTGAACAGAAACGCGAAGATCCAATCCCACCCGTTTCGGTTGAGAACGGCGAAGTACATGATCATCGCCGGAGCCAATCCGAACGTGATCGCGTCCACGAGAGAGTCGAGCTCCGAGCCGAATCTCGACCCCGTTCCCGTAGCGCGGGCTACTCTTCCGTCCAGGGCATCGCACACGCCGCCAAACACCACGTACAGTCCCGCTGTGTCGAACTCGCCGCGGGATGCCGACACGATGGCGAACATTCCGAAAAAGAGGCTGGCGAGCGTGAACCCGTTGGGCAGGATGATCACGCCGCGATTGCGCGGACGCTCCACGTCCCCACCTACTCCTCTGGCCTGTTGCCGGCGAGTCTGATCCGCCGGGAGCATCAATGCGGTAACTCTCCCAGCACCGTTGTGCCGGCGGTGGTCATGTCTCCCAACTTCGCTCGAATTCTCGAGCCGACCGGAAGAAAGAGATCGACTCGCGAGCCAAAGCGGATGATGCCCATTCGCTCGCCCTGTCGCACCCGTTCGCCGAGCTTGCTGTACGTCACGATGCGGCGCGCGATGAGCCCGGCGATCTGCCGCACGAGGACGCGATGCACGTCCCCGACTCTGGTTGTTCTACTGGAATCGGCAGGAACCATCTCCAATCCGACTGACATCTGCTCGTTCTCCAGGCTCGATTTCTCGGCCGAAGCGTTGAAGAACTTGCCCTTGTTGTAATGGATGTAGGTCACGACCCCGTCGACCGGATAACGGTTGACGTGGACGTTGAACACGTTCATGAAGATCGACAGCCGGATCGCGCGCCCTTTGATGAAGGACGGCTCATCCACTTCCGTGATCATTATGAGCTTGCCGTCGGCGGGAGCTACGAAGAGCGATGGCCCTCGCTCGCCGATGCGCTCCGGGTCGCGGAAGAAGTAGGCGACCCAAAGCGCGAGCAGGAGCAGGACAAACGCCGCCAGCCACAGGCCCCAGGAGCGACGCGACACCGCGAAGCCGAACGCGCCAGCGGCCACCAGGGCGGCGATCGCGATGAAAAGCAGTCCTTCGCGCGCGAAGTTCAATGTGAGGCGTCAGTGTTGAGCGAGCGGCCGGTCAGGCGACGATAGATATCGAGGTATCGGTCTCTCGTCGCGTTGATCACTTCTTTCGGCAATCGCGGTGGTGGATAGTTGCCATCCCATCGTCCTGCGCGTTTCTCCGACTCGAGATAATCGCGAAGGGGTTGCTTGTCGAAGCTGGGCTGCCCATGACCCGGCTCGTAAGCATCGGCCGGCCAGAAACGCGAGCTGTCTGGGGTGAGCACCTCATCCACCAATATAACCTTTTCGGCCCCGTCCTCGCTCCTCCATCGGCCGAATTCGAACTTGGCGTCGGCGATGATGATTCCGCGCTCCGCGGCAATAGCGCGCCCGGCCTCGTAGACCTCACGCGACAATCGCTCCAGCTCTGCCGCCGCCTTCGCGCCTATCGCCGAACGCATGCGGTCGATTGTGATGTTCTCGTCGTGGCCTTCGTCGGCTTTGGTGGCCGGACTGAACAGAGGCGGATCGAGCCGATCAGATTCCCTCATGCCTTTCCTGAGTGGCTCGCCAGCTAACGTGCCGCTCGCGCGGTATTCCTTCCACGCCGATCCGGAGAGATAGCCGCGGACCACGCACTCTATCGGAAACACCGTCGCCCGCCGGCACAGCATTGCCCGGCCTGCGAGCTCGCGCTCATGATCCCGAAGCTGAGGAATCTCGCTCACAATTGCGGCGATGTCCGCTGATAGCATGTGGTGGTCGACCCTGGACTCGAGTTGCCGCAGCCACCACGCCGTGATCTGCGTAAGTACCGCGCCTTTCTCCGGAATCGTCTCGGCCATCACGACATCGAACGCGCTGACGCGATCCGTCGCGACAAGCAGCAGCCTGTCGTCATCGACGATGTAGACGTCGCGGACCTTTCCGCGCCGGAGAGGCGCGAGCGGCAGCGCGCTCGCCTCCATCAACATCAGACGCGAAGCTCCTCTGACCGGTCCGAGTGCGCAGTGTCGCCGGCGAAAAGCGGCGTGATCACATCGCGCAGAAATTCATCGACCTGCTCGGGCGCGCGTCCCACAAAACGCTTCGGGTCGATCGCGCCCTCCAGGTCCTTCATCTTGACGCCGAATGATTTGTCGGAGCTCAGACGTTCGAGGAGATCGTTCTTGCCCGCACCGTCCTTCACGGCCCTCGCAGCCTCGATGCTGTGCTTCCTGATCGTCTCGTGGGCGACTTGTCTGTCCCCTCCGGCGCGCACGGCGCGCACGATCAATTCCTCGGTCGCCATGAATGGCAGCTCTGCCGCGAGCCTGCGCTTGATCATGGCCGGATGAACCTCCAGGCCGCTCGCGACATTCGCCATCAGCAGGAGGATCGCGTCCGTTGCGAGGAACATCTCGGGGATCACCAGGCGGCGGTTCGCGCTGTCGTCGAGCGTCCGCTCGAAATATTGAACCGCGTGGGTCTGATTCGCGTTGCTCTCGAGCGAGTTTACAAAGCGCGCGAGTGAGGCGATGCGCTCCGACCGCATCGGATTTCGCTTGTACGCCATGGCAGAGGACCCGACCTGCTCTGTCTCGAACGGCTCTTCCATCTCGCCGAACGACTGCAGCATTCGGATATCACTGCTGAATTTTGCGGCGCTGGCCGCCAACCCGGCAACCAATGAAAGAACGAACGCGTCGAGCTTGCGCGTATACGTCTGGCCGGTGACCGCAAGCGGTGCGGCAAACGACATCTTCTCCGTGACCAGTCGGTCGAGCGCGCGCACTTTCTCGTGGTCGCCCTCGAAGATCTCGAGGAAACTTGCCTGGGTGCCGGTGGTTCCTTTAACGCCGCGGAAGGGAAGCGTCCGCCGCCGATAGTCGATGTCCTCGATATCGAGCACCAGATCCTGCATCCACAGGGTGGCGCGCTTGCCGACGGTCGTCAGCTGCGCCGGCTGCAGGTGCGTGTAACCCAGGGTCGGCTCATCCCGCCACTGCTCGGCGAACGCCGCGAGCGACCGAAGAACGTCGAGCGCGCGGCCTCGGAGCAGGTCCAGCCCGCGACGCATCAGAATCAGATCCGCGTTGTCAGTTACGTACGCGCTGGTGGCTCCGAGATGGATGAACGGCTTTGCCTTCGGAGCGACGTCGCCGAAGGCGTGCACGTGCGCCATCACGTCGTGACGAAAGCGCTTCTCGTACCTGGCGACGGCATCGAAGTCGATGTTGTCCAGATTCGCCTTCATCTCGCGAATTGCTTCCTCGGGAATCTTTACACCCAGCTCGCGCTGTGCTTCCGCGAGAGCGAGCCACAGCCGACGCCACAAGCCGTGGCGTGTTGCCGGCGACCATAGCTCGAGCATGGCCGCCGAAGCGTACCGTTCTGAGAGAGGAGAGCTATAGCGGTTGGTCACTATTGGAGGCTGAACTCTGTCGCATAGATCTGCCCGCCACGCTCGAAATACAGACGAATGCCACCGCGACCGTAGCTCGTCAGAATCCGGTTGACCGTTTGCGCGTCGGGAATCGGCGTACGATTTATCTGCACGATGACGTCGCCCGACTGGAGGCCGATCTGCTGCTGGACTCTTTCGCTCACACGATTCACGAGCGCGCCCTGTCTGCTCTGGATCTGGTACTGCGCGCGAATCGGCGCGGTCAGCGAAATGAGCTCCAGCTCACGGAGAACGGTGACTCTGGGTGCGTTCACGTCGGGGAGATCTGCCACCTGGACGCTCACAGGCATTTCCCGTCCGCCGCGCTTCACGATGATCGAATCGTTCTCGCCGACTCTTAGCTCGAGAAGCTCCGCGTACCAGTCGTAGGGGTTGTGCAGCGCTCTGCTGCGCGACCGAACGATCACGTCGCCAGCGCGAATTCCCGCGCGAGCTGCCGGTGAACCGGGAACGACGGACGCGACCACGACGCCGGTGTTGCCGGCAACGCCGGTCGGCCGCGACATCGCCGGCTGCATGCCGATCCAGGGATGTCTCACGACTCCGTGCGCCAGAAGATCCTCGGCCACGCGGCGCGCTCGATTGATCGGGATCGCGAATCCAATCCCGACGGAGCCGCCGCTCGGCGAGAAGATGGAGCTATTCACACCGATCACTTCGCCCGCCGCGTTTACCAGCGGGCCCCCCGAGTTCCCGGGATTGATCGACGCGTCGGTCTGGATCATGTCCACGTACACACCGGCACCCTCGCTCGGTGTCGCGAGATTCCGCCCCGTTCCACTCACGACGCCGGCAGTGACGCTCGGCTCCGAGTTGGCGAGGATGAACCCATAGGGATTCCCGATCGCGATCGCCCACTCTCCGATTAGCAGATCCGTCGACGAGCCGAGGGGCGCGACAGGGAGGTTCTTTGCATCGATCTTGATGACGGCAAGGTCGTTCGCCTCATCGCTTCCGATCAGACGCGCGGGGTAGGTCGTGCCGTCCCGGAGCGCCACCTGGATGCGCGTCGCGCCGGCGATGACGTGTGCGTTCGTGACAATCGCGCCATCTGGCCGGAAAATGAATCCAGAGCCAAGGCCTGCCGCCGCGCGCTGGCCCGAGCGACCGCCGAAAAATTGCTCGAACACATCAGCGGGTACCTGTTCGACGACCTCCGTCTGGACGGTGACGACCGACGGTGCGACGCGCGCGACGGCATCCGTGATCGCGGTACGCCGCGAGTTGTTTATCGCGCCCGCTCGGGACTGGGGCGCTGATGATTGTGCGGCTGAGGGGGCGCTGGAAGCGCCCTGGCATGCTACGAAAAGCAGCGCGACGAATGAGCGCGCGATTCTGAGATTCATGAAGAAGCGCGGGATTTAGGTCGTTTGGCGAGATCGCTCAGAAAGCGATCGACGCCCTTGTCGCTGAGCGGATGAACTACGAGTGCTCGCAACGACGCCGGAGTAACGCAGACGATGTCAGCCCCCGCGGTCGCACATTCGGCGAACTGGATCGCCGACTGAATCGACGCCGCCATCACGTCGCATTCCTCGCCACCGGCCTCGAGTACGTTCTTGATTTCCGCGAGCGCCTGGCCGCCCGATTGGCCGTACGCCTCGAGCTCACCAAGAGTGACCCGAACGGCGGACGCTCCGGCCTTGGCAGCGATTATCGCCTGTGCGGCATTGAACACGAAGGTCGCGCAGATCACCACGCCTTCGGCGCTCAGCTTCGACATTGGAATGAGCGAGTCCTCGACGAGCGGTATCTGGACGACGATGTGATCGGAGACCTTCGCCAGCTCGCGCGCCTCTGTGTACATATCGCCCGAGGCGACCGCGCCCACCGGAACGCAGATCGGGAAAGCGAATTCCCGGGATATCTCCTCGAGTCTCTCCTTTGCGCTCGAGTCCGGAGCGTCGACGCTCAGCGCGCCGTGCGAAAATGCGACGCCGTCGGCAAGCCCGGCCGACGCGGCGTTCCTGATCTCATCGAGGTTCACGCTCTCGAGATAGATGTTCATTCACTTTCCAGGTAAAGGTCTTTCGGATACTCCACCCGCTCCAGAAATAAAGCGTGTGGAGGAGCCGGTTGAGAGACTTGACTGTTGTCTTCTTGCTGAAGGAGGTCCGCTATCACTTCGGGCTCGCGCTTGCCTTCTCCGATCTCGAGCATGGTCCC
>DATARP010000200.1:0-8464 GCA_036264075.1 Gemmatimonadaceae bacterium | reverse complement strand
ATGAGAGTGCCCACCACGCTGATGAATACGACCACGACCCAGTAGATCGCCGGGACGTAGCGCTTCGCGCGGAGCTGGAAGACGAGCGAGATCAGCAGCAACACTCCCATCACGTACGAGGTGTTGACGGTGCCGAGCTTGAACGTCGTGGACAGAACGTCCGCGGCGGTTTCGCCGACGGTCGTCGCCATGATCTTGAGGATCCAGAATACGAGAGTGACTTCTGGAACCTTGTTCAGTAGTCTTCCGAAGTCAGTTTTCTGCGTTGCTTCCAAGGGCGCGTTCCAAGTGAAGGACGCGTGTCCTAACGCACGATACATTCCGCAACTGCGTGGCGATGTTATCTGTCCGTTATCTTGAGCGGGTCATCGCCACCTTCAGCGTGTCCGCTCCCTGAATTGCCGGCGGACACGCTGGCGTTAGTCGAGTTAGCGCTTGTCGTACTGGAGCGCGAGCCTCAGCTGCTCGATCGCTTTGTCGCACGCGGCAAGGGCTTCCGCACGGTGTCCGCCGAAATCATGATTGGCGCGTTGGAGATCAGTCTTCGCGTGCTCGAGCGCCGTGATTGCCTTGCGAATTTCCGGGTGCCGTTCACGACGAGCGGCAGCAGCTTGCCTCGTCGGAGCTGCCGCCTGTTGCGGGGTAGCGGAGAGCTGCGACACTGTAGCTGGTGGGGTCGAAGGAGACGACGCAGCAAGAGCCGGCACTGCCACTGCCAACACCGCGGCTGCGAGGCTCGCCCCGATTGTTGCAAGAGACTTACGCATATCCACTCCTGGGGTTGAGGTTCACCTAGTAGACGGCTCCCGGGTGAACGTGTTAACCGTGGTCACCGCAACCTGTCAGGGCGCTAACTTTTTCGAATGATCCGTTACCTGTTTCTTGTCGTCGCGCTTGCTGCTGCAGCTGCCTGCAGTCGCGGCGCGTACGCGCCACCGCCGCCGCGTCCAGAAGCATTTCCGATCGACAGTGCTTCGTCGTCGCTCGCGAGATCACTGGCTCCAGTGCTGTACCTGCAGCGAGACGAGCCTTTTCCGCTCGACCGTGTCGTCGCGGTGGTTCATCCGACGCGTCCGATCATCGCGTACCATCTGCTTTGGCGACACGACGTGAACGGCCAGTGGGTACCGTGGGCCAAGCCTTCCGACGAAGAGGTTGTGTGGGTGGGCTACGATCCCAGTACCCACGCGCCAACAGACCTGTGGACGTACTGGCACGGCACAGTGCTTCATACTCCGTGGCAGGAGAAAGGACCGCCAGCGGTTGACGTGCAGTGGGGAAAGCACGGATCGATGCCGAGGGGAACGATCCTGAGCGATCTGCCGCCGGACAAGACGCTCAATTCCTTCTACGCCTTCGAGATCGCCCTCGTCCCCGACATCCTGCTCGGCAAACTCGTCCACGGCGGGCCGTGGGGCTTCTTTCACAGCTTCAGGCGCTACAGGGATTTTTCGAAAGTCGTGCCTCTGGTGGACAAGCTCGATCTGGTCGTAAAGACAGAGGATCCGCGCGTTCCGCTACGCGCGGTATTCGGTCACGTCTACTCGAACAAAAGGTGGTGGCCGTGATCTGAGACGCTTTCAATGACTAGTCATTGTTCTCAGGCAGTGAACGCGAAAAGAAATCTCTTGCCCGACCCTTCCGTCTTTCCGATATTGCCGTCGCGTCGCAACCCGGAGGTCATCGATGGCGCACCGATGTACGCTCCTTGCGTTACTGCCGCTGGCCAGTTCTCTCCTCGCGCAATCCCCTCAGCACGAGAGCGGTGCAGCCGCAATTTCGGCGCGCACACGTGTGGCTACGAAAAATGAGAGCTCGAATCCACCCACTCTCGTAAACACCTCGAGACTGCCCAAGACCGTGGAGGTGAACATCACCGCTGCCATCACGACACTCTCTCTGCAGCCGGGTGTGACGAGCGAGGTGTTCGCCTACAACGGCAGCGTTCCCGGACCGACGCTCGATGTGCGCGAAGGCGATCACGTCATCGTGCACTTCCGCAACGATCTTCCCGAGCCCACGACGATTCACTGGCACGGCATCCATCTTCCTTTCGAATCCGATGGCAGTCCGTTCCAGCCCATCAAGCCGGGCGAGACACACATCTACGAATTCACGGTTCGCCCTGGCACGGCGGGCACCTATTGGTATCACCCCCATCCCGACCATCGAACCGGCTTCGCGATTGGGAAGGGGCTCTTCGGCGCGATCGTCGTCCACGCCGCCAATGATCCGCTGCCGCAGATGCCGGAGAAGCTGATCATCCTTTCGGACAATCGGTTCCTCAAGGACGGGGCAATCGATTTCCCAGATCCGATGTCACACCACGGCGGCATCGACGAAGAGAACGGACGCGAGGGCCCCGTGCTGTTCGTCAACGGTCACGTAATGCCTGTGATTTCGATCCGCAGCGGAGAAGTGCAGCGGTGGCGAATCGTGAACGGGTCGGCGGGCCGTATCTATCGTCTCGAACTTCCAGGACACTCGTTGGTGCAGGTCGGAAGCGACGGCGGGCTGTTCGAGAAACCCGTCGACGTCAAAGACATCCTGCTCACGACGGGAGAGCGTGTCGAGATCCTCGTGCGCGGCACCGATCCGCCGGGGACGAAAAGCGTTCTCAAGAATCTTCCTTACGATCGCTACGCACCGCAGACCAGACCCGCCGACTGGGACATCACGCGGGACCTGCTGACTCTGCAAACGACCGACGAATCGCCGGTGACTCCGGTCGCGATTCCTGCAACGCTCCGCAAAATCATCCCGCTCGACACGAGCAAGGTGACTGCCGTTCGCACGATCGTATTCTCGCAGGGTCTCATCAACGGGAAGACGATGGACATGACGCGCGTGGACGTAAGCACGACCGTCGGCGCCACCGAGATCTGGGAGATCGAGAACATCGTCGGCATGGATCACCCATTTCATCTCCACGGGTTCCAGTTCCAGGTTCTCGATCGCGATGGCAAACCCGAGCCGTATCGCGCCTGGAAGGATATGCTGAACATCCCGAAACACTCAACCGCGCGAATCATCGTTCGCTACGACGACTATCCCGGGAAGTGGATGTTTCACTGCCACATCCTGGATCACGAAGACCACGGCATGATGGGAGTTCTCGAAGTCAAATAGGAAACCTGTTTCAAGGAGAGGAACGTGATGCGACGGCCCACCCCGAGACCGCTCCACCAGATGTCGTTTCTGCTCGTCCTCTTCGCGATAGCGTGTACGGCGCCAGGCTCGTCCTCGTACTCCAGTGGCAACGACATGTCCGCCCGGCAACAGCAGATTTCGCTCGGCCGCCAGCTGGTATTGGATCATGGCTGCGCGGATTGCCACGCCTCGGGGGTGCCGAGCCCGTCGGATCCGGGATTTCTGGCCGGCACGACGGCCGTCGATTCGGGTGAATTCAAGATCGGCCCCTTCAAGACATACGCACGCAATCTGACGCCGGACAACGCCACCGGTCTCGGCAGATTCAGCGAAAGGCAGATCTTCAACGCCATGCGGTACGGGCTTCGGCCGGGCGAGACGCCTGACGTCGAGATCACCTCGACGACACCAGGCCAGGGAAATTTTCCCTCGCGTCCCAGATATCTGGCGCCGCCGATGCCTTGGGTCGCCTTCCGGCACATGAGAGACGAGCAGCTGTGGGCGATCGCCGCATACCTGAAGAACGGCGTGAAGCCGGTGAGCCACCGCGTGCAGGATAGTGAAGGACCGCCTGACTTCTGGGCAGACACCTACACTGCCAGGAACTTCGGGCCGTACCCGGCACCGCCGTTCCCAGCCGCCGCTGAAAAGGGTGGTCAGCAGTGAGGGAGAAATTTTGGAAGTGAAGAATCTCAACAAGGAGAGCGAACGTGACCAGATGTGCCACTAAACACTCCCGAACTGCGGCCTCACTCCTGGGATTCCTTGGCGTCGCCGCGTGCGCGGCTCCCGCGCCTTCATCGTACACCGGCGGCGGCAACATGCAGTCAGGGCAGGCCGCGGTGGACCAGATAGCCCACGGTCGAGCAATGGTCGTTTCGCATGCTTGCGGTGAATGTCATGGGGGTGGCGACAATCCAGCCGCGGCGGGTTGGCTGGACGGAATGCGAGACACGATCACCCAGCAGTTCCGGATTGGTCCTTTCGTAACGCGTGCGAAGAACCTCACGCCGGACAATGTGACCGGGACCGGGCGCTTCAGTGAGCGGCAGATCTTCAACGCGTTGCGTTACGGATTGCGACCTGAGGAGACAGCAGACGTCGAGATAACATCGGGCGTACCCGGGCAAGGAAATTTCCCCCTCCACCCTCACTATCTGGCCATCCCGATGCCATGGCCCTCCTGGCGCCACATGCCTGACCAGGACCTATGGGCCATCGCCGCGTATTTGAAGAGAGGGGTCAAGCCGGTGAGCCACAAAGTGCAGGATAGCGACGGCCCACCGGATTTCTGGGCGAGCGAGTACACAGTCGAGAAGATCGGGCCCTACCCGGAGCCCCCATACCCGACTGTCCACGAGAAGGGCGGGCCAGAGCGGTAATCGCAGCTGAACGAGTGGTCACTGTGGCCGCTCGTTCAGATCTCCGCCTACGGTTGCTTCTCAGCTCCGCGAATCGATCCTGACGGGCGGCGCACCACCGGCTTCGCCACGCAGCACCACTGCTCGATCGTCTCGTCGTCGGCGCGGTCCCATCCTTCGGGGACCGGAGCCAGCCGCCGCTTCTCGCCCACCGTCTCGAAGCACAGCCACCCGTAGGCGAACTCCGCGGCCACGGGCCCGCGCGATATTTTCTCTTCTCTCCGGTCGCGGCCGCTTCGTCTTTCAACTTCGTCCAGCCGCTCTTCCAGTGCCGCTCTCCGCGCTGAAAACCTGCGCTCCGCCGCGGCGGGATGGACTTGCCACACATCCCACGTCTTGCCCTGCTGGTCCTTGAATTGTCGGTGTGTCACCAGTTCGCGCGGCGTAAAGTTTTCTGTCTACGCTGCGAAATTCTTGCCAGCAGATTTTGTCACCCGCGCGACAGCGACCCGCCCAGAGCTACCGCGCTTCGAGTGACGCGCTTGACTCCTCTCGGAAGATTCTCGGCGCTGCCGGCCGGGTGGGACCGTTCCCCGCACCCGTTCTCTCGATGGCGAGCGCGATATCGTCCAGGTCCTGCGCTGCAAGCGTGAGTGTCGCGGCGCCTATCCAGCCATCGACCTGCTCCGCCGATCTGGCACCGACGATCGCGCCCGTGACGCCCGGCCAAGCCAGCGTCCACGCGATTGCTACCGACGAGACAGTGGTATTGTGGCGGCGCGCGATGGGGACCAGCGCGTCGCGCAGCGCGATGTTTTGCTCGAGTTTGGGCGTCTGGAAATTCGGTGCGCGCGTACGCCAGTCGTCGGGTGCCATCCTCTTCACCCTCTCGGCGGAGAACGACTCGGTGAGAATTCCCGTCTGCATCGGACTATACACGATCACCCCCGTCCGATTGGCCCGGCACCACGGAATCTCGGACGCGGCCACTTCGCGCCGGATGAGCGAAAACGGCGGCTGGAGGGAGTCGACGTGCTGCACTGCCTCGATTTTTCTCAAAAGCGAGACGTCAAAGTTGGACACGCCGATGGCGCGGACTTTTCCTTCGGCCTGGAGCTGGACCATCATCCGCCAGGATTCCTCGGGTGGAGTGCCAGTTTCCTCGTCCGGCCGGTGAATCTGATACAGATCGATGCGTTCGACGCCGAGTCGTCGAAGTGATGCTTCGCACTCCTTGCGAATGGACGCGGGAGTGAGGACGCGCCGTGCATCCTTCATCGGATCTTTCGGGTCGCTGATCAGCCCGCATTTCGTGAACACGTAAGGCCTGTTCGCTCCAGGCAGCTTCTTCAGGAGCCGGCCAACGACTTCCTCCGAATGGCCGAGTCCGTAGACCGCGGCGGTGTCGATCCAGTTCACGCCGAGATCGAGCGCGCGAGTCATCGCCGCGATCGACTGATCGTCGTCCTGCGGTCCCCACCCGTAAGCCCAGCCGCCGCCCCCGGCCGCCCACGCGCCGAATCCGACGGGGGTAATGTTGATGTCCGTGGTGCCTAGCTGGCGTGTGGGGAGATTGGTGGGCATGGCGAGGGTCCTGAGTCTGTTGGCCTGTGGTGCGACCGTGCCTCACCTGCCATTGTTGTGCCCGCACTACTGTACGGCGTAGCGCACCGGTATAGAATATTAGGAGTGATCGAGACGGAATCGGAACCGAAGACAGAGACTTGGCCGCGACTGCCGCTCGACGAGTGGTCGGCGACGCAGACGACGCTTCATCGGTGGATGCAAATCGTCGGCAAGACTCGGCTGGCGCTGGCGCCGATGCAGAACCACTGGTGGCAGGTCGCTCTCTACGTCACCGCCCGCGGCCTTACTACATCGCCGGTCCCGACAGGGACCGCTGCATTCGAGGCGGAGTTCGATTTCATCGACCACGCCCTGATGATCCGAACCGTCGAAGGCGAGGTGGGTGTGGTGCCTCTCGTCGCGCGCTCCGTCGCCGACTTCTACGCCGATTACATGTCGGTTCTCCGGTCGCTTGGCATCGATGTCAAAATCAGGCCGGTGCCATCCGAGATGACGGACACGACGCCGTTTCCCGAGGATCGCGTGCACGCATCGTACGATGGAGATGCTGTTCAGCGCTGCTGGCACATTCTGGTGCACGCAGACCGGGCGCTGAAGCAGTTTCGCGGAAAATTCATGGGAAAATCGAGCCCGTCCCATTTCTGGTGGGGCGGGTTCGACATCTCGTGCACGCGCTTCTCGGGGCGCCGAGCCCCTCAACACCCGGGCGGAATTCCCAATCTGCCTGACTGGGTGACGCGTGAAGCGTACTCGCATGAATGCATCAGCGCTGGCTGGTGGCCGGGAACCGTCGGCTCGCCGGTGGCGGAGCCCGCGTTTTACGCGTACGCGTACCCGGAGCCGGCGGGTTGCGACGTCGCGCCGATCAAGCCGGCGACCGCCTATTACAACAACACGATGCGCGAATGGATACTCCCCTACGACAGCGTCCGCACCTCGGCGACGCCCGAGCGCGATCTCAAGGAATTCCTGCAGAGCACCTACGAGGCGGCAGCTGATCTCGGGAAGTGGGATCGAGCCGCGTTGGAGCGAGAGCCGCTTCGCTGAGTTCAGTCCTCGGTGCGAGTGATGTGCTCGGCCAGCTCGTCGAGGAGACCGGAGATTTCCCGGTCGCGCTTTCCGCGGATCGAGACATATAGCCCGCGAGCCAGGGCGTACGCCCCAACGACTGTGGCGCCGAAGAACCCCAAGCCGGCCGCGGCCGAGTGCATCAACGCGATTCCAAGCGGTAGCGCGGCGCCTCCCCCTACTCCTGCACCCACGCCGCCGACTATTCCGCCAAACAGTCCGCCCACGAGGGGCTGAAGCCGTTCATCTGCGCGAATGATCGTCCGCCCGTTTCGAGGCACGATGCTGATCTGCAACCGCCGTTGCTGCTGAGCAGCGGTCCAGTGCAGACTCCTGCCCAGAGCGCTGACGTGGCCGGGGTCACCAACCGCGCGTTGTATCATGAGGGCCAGCATCTCGAAATCTTCCGGGCGCACCTCCACTGGGACTTCAATTTCGCGAATGATGTTCAGTGGCGCCCCGACCAGGTGGTTGTGCTCCGCCGTGCGCACCACAAGAGACTTCGCTTGTCCTGTGACGCGAGCTGACGCGGGCGTCGGCCGTCCTTCGGCAGCAGTTGCACTCAAGCCAAGCTCCGACTGCGCGCGTGCCACATAGCGCTGTGGAATGCCGACCTCAGCTGCCGCCTCCCGTACATCGCTAAGACGGTAGCCGCTGGTGAGAGTCCGGCGGTCCTGGACAGTTGGCGCACCAAGTGATGGCGGCGGACTCCGCAGGCTCGGCTGGACTCCTGTCTCAGACTGCAGCTGCGCCGCGCGCGACCAAAGAGCATTGGCTTCCCGCGCTGAGACAATTCCCGGCTCGTTTGATTCTGAGGGCACCACGGCTGTGGTGGACCTCGGAATGGAACGCGTCGCCTCGTCGAGCGCCGCCGCCAACGCGCCAGCAGTCTGATACCGCGCCGCAGGATCCTTGGCGAGACAGCGATCGATTATCGCAGCCAACGTCTCGGGCACCCTCGATCCCACAGTGCGAACGCCCGGCGCTTCCTTGGTGACGTGCTCGACCAGCACCGCGGTTGCCGATTTTGAATCGAAGGGGAGACGTCCGGTCACTGTCTTGAAGGCGACGACGCCCAGCGAATACACGTCGCTCCGTCCATCGAGATGCTCTCCCAGCACCTGTTCGGGGCTCATGTAATGCACTGTGCCCAATACCTGCCCGGTTGCCGTGGCGGGTGCCGCTTCCATCAGTCGAGCGATCCCGAAATCCGTTACCAACGCGGAATTACTGCCTCGCTCGAGCAGAATGTTTTCCGGCTTGACATCGCGATGAATCACGCCCCGCGCATGAGCGTA
>DATARP010000149.1:0-10930 GCA_036264075.1 Gemmatimonadaceae bacterium | reverse complement strand
CGTGAGCGCGGGATCTACAGCTTTCCAGTTCATGAGCGGCTCGCCCATTCCCATGAAGACGATGTTCGTCACCTGCTTTGGTGGATCGAGCAGCTTCATCTCGCGAACCTGACCGGCGATCTCGAACATCTGGAGATTGCGAGTGAATCCCATCGCGCCTGTTGCGCAGAACGCGCATTGGAGCGCGCAGCCCGCCTGGGACGATATGCAAAGCGTGAGTCGCGATCCCTCGGGAATCGCCACGGTCTCTATGAATTCGCCGTCGTCGAGCCGGAAGAGAAACTTCTCGGTTCCATCCGCGGACGTCTGTCGCGTCGCCAGCGCGAGGCGCGGAATCGTGAACTGCCCGTCGAGGAGCGCGCGAAATGGCACCGGCAGATCGGTCATGTCGGCAAAGCTGGCCGCCGGGTTCTGCCACAGATGGCGGAGCACCTGCGATCCACGGAACGGTTTTTCGCCGCGCTCGACCGCAAAGTCCCTCAGAACCTGCTCGGCCTCGGAAGGCAGCATGTTCAGGAGGTTTCGTTTGGCCGGCTCGACCTCCCGACGCGTGTTTGTTTGTACCATGCTCCCTTCCACCAAGTCTATGCAACTACTAAATTTAACCCCTCTTGATGCCTTTCTCGACCCATACCGCGCGGCGCTGACCTCCACGCCCCTCTCATCCCGTTTCGCGACGGCCAAGCGCTCCCACCTCGCAGGTGAGCTACGAGCCTCGCACGCCGGCACCAAAGTCAAACTCGGTGGCTGGGTACACCGCATCCGGAATCTTGGCGGAATCGTTTTCCTGGACCTTCGCGATCGCGCCGGTCTGGTCCAGGTGTCGTTCGATCCTAAATGGACGCCGCAGGATGTCATCGAACGCGCCGGCAAGCTCGGTCTCGAGACAGTCGTTCTCGTCGAAGGCGAAGTTGCCGCGCGCCCGACGGAAATGCGCAACCCGGAAATGGAGACGGGTGAAGTGGAGGTTAGGGCTGGCGATTTCCGGATTGTTGGCCCGGCCGATACTCCTGCGATTCCGGTCGCTAGGGGACGAGGCGAGAAGCTTCCTGCCGAAGAGCTCAGGCTAAAGCACAGAAACCTGGATCTGCGCCGTTCCGACCTGCAAAAGAATCTGATTTTGCGGCACACGCTTCAGCAGACGACCCGTCGATTTCTCGACGAGCGCGGATATCTCGAGATAGAGACTCCAATTCTGTCGAAGCCAGCGCCGTCGGGAGCGCGCGACTACGTAGTGCCGAGCAGGGTGCATCCGGGCGACTTTTACGCGCTGCCGCAATCGCCGCAGGTTTACAAACAGCTTCTGATGATCTCGGGCTTCGACCGATACTTTCAGATCGCGCGCTGCTTCCGAGACGAAGATCTTCGCGCGGATCGCCAGCCCGAGTTTACGCAGATCGATATCGAGGCATCGTTCATAGAGCCGCAGGACATTTTCTCCCTTTCGGAAGGACTGTTGGCGGCTTTGTGGAAGGATATCGGCGTGGAGATTCCGCCGACCTTCGAGCACCTGGCTTATGCCGACGCGATGGAGAGATTTGGAATCGACCGTCCGGACACTCGATACGGACTGGAGCTGTTCGATGCGAGCGATGCCTTTCGCGGATCGGAGTTTGGCGTGACAAACGCTGCGCTCGCCGCAGGCGGACGGGTGCGTGGTCTGAAGATTCCGGGCGGGGCGGCGCTCTCGCGGAAGCAGCTCGACGAGATCGAAGCTATCGCGAAGCTGGCTGGTGCCGGCGGGCTCATCAGACTCAAACGCGGAGCCGCAGGACTCGAAGGACCAGCGGCTAAATTCGTGAGCGAGAGCGGAGCGCAGCGCCTCGGCGTTGCCGAGGGAGAGTTATGTCTATTGGTGGCGGGGCCGGAGCATGTCACGAATCCCGCTTTGGACCGGGTTCGGCAGGATGTTGCTCAGCGGCTGTCGATCGTGCCGGAGAGCACCAGGTCTTTCCTGTGGGTAACTGATTTTCCGCTGTTCACTCGCGAACAGGACGGAACGCTGAGCTCGGTTCATCATCCATTCACGTCGCCCCATCCGGACGATTTGCATCTTCTGGACTCCGCTCCGGAGAAAGTTCGTGCGCTCGCTTACGACGTGGTACTGAACGGATTGGAGCTTGGCGGAGGAAGTATTCGTATCAACGATCCGTCGCTTCAACGCAAAGTGCTCGCACTCCTTGGCATCAGTGGTGAGGACGCGCAGGCGCGATTCGGCTTTCTGCTGAATGCCCTGAGCGCCGGCGCACCGCCCCACGGAGGGATCGCCTTCGGGTTCGACAGGCTCGCGATGGTGCTTGCCGGTGCGACCTCGCTACGCGATGTGATTGCTTTTCCGAAGACAACCGCGGCGTCGGCGCTGTTCGAGGACGCGCCGTCCGCCATTCCACCCGAGGACCTGAGGGCTCTCCATCTTCAAAAAATGACGAGTTGACGTGACAGAAGAGACAACGATCCAGCGCCTCTCGACAGAAGGCGCCGACATGCTGACGCTGGCCGGAGTGAACGACGAGAACCTCGTCGAGCTGGCGCGGCAGACGGGAGCAAAGATCAACCTTCGCGGCGAGACGCTGGCAATCAGCGGAAGCGCGGAGTCAGTAGCGCGGGCGATCGTAATCGCGCAAAGAATGATCGACACCGCCAAGCAGCAGATGCCGCTCACGGCCGACGACGTCCTCCGCATGAGCATTGAAGGCCCGCGCGAAGGGAATGGGAACGGCACGGACAGTGAGACGCGCATCGTCCTGCCGGGTGTCCGCAAGATCATCCAGGCCAAGACGAGCGGTCAGGCCGAATACATGAAGCTGATGGCGGAGAACGACATCGTCGTTGGAATCGGCCCTGCCGGAACGGGCAAGACGTATCTGGCCGTTGCCGCCGCCGTTGATGCCCTCGCGCGCAAACGGGTTCGCCGGATCGTGTTGGCGCGGCCGGCTGTCGAAGCCGGCGAGAGCCTCGGATTCCTTCCTGGCGACATGCAGGCGAAAGTCGATCCCTATCTTCGACCGTTGTACGACGCGCTCGAAGACATGATGCCCCACGAGCGCGTCCAGAAATCGCTCGAGACGCGTACGATTGAAATCGCACCTCTCGCCTACATGCGCGGTCGCACGCTGGCCGACGCGTTCGTGATTCTCGACGAAGCGCAGAACGCCACCGCCGCGCAGATGAAAATGTTTCTCACTCGGCTAGGCGTGAATTCGAAGGCGGTCATCACTGGTGACAAAACACAGATCGACCTGCTCAAGCGCGAGGATTCCGGCCTGGTCCAGATCGAGCGGATTCTGCCCGGGATCGATGGGATCGGGTTCTACTATCTGACGGACGCCGATGTCGTTCGCCACCGCCTGGTGCGAGAGATCATCAAGGCATACGCCGAGGACTCGGGCGTCTGATCGAGCCAGTCCGCGTCTGAGAAAGTGAAGTCTCCGCGGCGCGGACTCGCGATCGATATATCTTCGAGCGTGCGAAGGCTGCTAGTGTCCAGACCGCGGGTGAGGGAAGCGGCCCTCGCCACACTGACTGCAGAAGGTGTGAGGGATGCAATGCTTTCCATCACGTTCGTCGGACGCGCCGCGATATCCGAGCTCAATCGCCGATACCTCGGCCACCACGGTCCAACCGACGTGATTTCGTTCGGCCTCGGTCGACACGGCCGGAAAGGTCCCGTCGTCGGCGACATCTACATCTGTCCGGAGGTCGCGCGCGCCAACGCAAAGCGCGAAGGCGCGTCGTCCCAGGAAGAGCTGCTCAGGCTCGTCGTGCACGGGACGCTGCACGTGCTGGGACATGATCACCCAGAAGGCAAAACGCGCACTGCGTCGAAGATGTGGCGCAGACAGGAAAGGATCCTTGCCCGCGTCATCTGACGGTCTTCTCGATGATTTCAACGCGGGGAAACCCGCGGCGCTGGCGCGCGTTGTCAGCATAGTCGAGAACCACCGTGAGGGATTCGAGGCGATCCTCGCCCGACTCCATTCGCATACAGGGCGCGCCAGACGCATCGGTCTTACGGGACCACCGGGCGCTGGCAAGAGCACGATAACTGCGCTGCTGGTCAAGAACTTTCGCGACGCGGGACTGAAAGTCGGCGTGATCGCGGTCGATCCAACGTCTCCTTTCACCGGAGGAGCGTTGTTGGGCGATCGTGTCCGCATGGAGAACGTCGCGCTCGACCGGGGAGTGTTCATCAGGTCGATGGCGACTCGTGGATCCCTGGGTGGGCTGGCGGCGGCAACGCGCGAGGTAGCCGACGTGCTCGACGCATTCGGCTTCGACCGTCTGCTCATCGAAACGGTCGGAGTCGGGCAGTCGGAGCTCGAGGTTGCGCGCACTGCGGATTCGACCGCTTTGATCCTCGTTCCCGAGTCGGGTGATTCCATTCAGACGCTCAAGGCCGGAGTGATGGAAGTCGCGGACATTTTCGTCGTCAACAAAGCTGATCGTCCTGGCGCGGATCGCCTGCGCAACGACGTCGAATTGATGCTGGGACTTCGCAAGGGTGTGTCGTTCGGCAGCGTACCGGCTCATCACGGCGTCGATCTGAAGCGAATGAATCCAGCTCGGTTGGCTCGCGAGGCCGCTGCCGCCGAAAGCCCGACGACGTGGACGCCGCCGGTATTGAGCGCGGTCGCCACGAAGCAGGAGGGAATCACCGAGATGGCCTCCGCGCTGGACCGCCACTTTGCTTATCTTGAGCAATCAGGAACGCTGCGCGCTCGGAGACGCGAGAGGATGCGCGAGCGCGTCATCGACGTGGTAGAGCGAAAGGTCAGGGATCGGCTGTGGAAGGACTCTCGCACGATGGCCTGGCTCGACGAACAGCTCCCCTCGGTGGAAGAGGGTCGCTCGACACCTTTCGCGGTGGCAGACCAGTTGCTTCGCCAAAGCGCTGAGCTCGTACGTGGAGAAGGGAGAAAATGAGCAAACTCAAGAGCCCCGAATCGAAGGGTGCTGCCGACAGAGACCTGATCGTGACTAACGAGGAGCAGAGCGCGGAGCTGCGCCTGTTGCGGAAGGAAGTCGCGGAATGGCGCAGGAAATACGAGAAGGGCGAGCTGCGCGACATCGCCTTCACGAATTCAGAGAGGGAAGTCCAGCCAGTCTACACGCCGCTCGATGCGGCGGAGACGGACGCAGCAGCGCTGGGGATGCCCGGTATCTATCCCTACACGAGAGGCATTCATCCGACGGGATACCGCGGGCGCCTCTGGACGATGCGGCAGTTCGCCGGGTTTGGGAGCGCGCGCGACACCAACGAGCGGTACAAGTTTCTGCTCGCGCACGGACAGACCGGCCTTTCGGTCGCGTTCGATTTTCCGACCTTGATGGGCTACGACTCCGACCACGCGCGCTCCGAAGGCGAAGTCGGCAAGTGCGGAGTAGCCATCTCGAGTCTCGCCGACATGGAGACGCTTTTCGACGGAATCCCGCTCGACCAAGTCTCGACCTCGATGACGATCAACGGACCCGCCGTCATCCTCTACTGCTTCTACATCGCGGCCGCCGAGAAAAAGGGAATCGATTCGCACAAGCTTCGCGGCACTATCCAGAACGACATCCTGAAGGAGTACATGGCGCAGCACGCGTGGGTCTATCCCATCGAGCCGGCGCTAAGACTCATCATCGATTGCTTCGAGTGGTCCGCCGAACATGTCCCACAATGGAACACGATTTCGATTTCCGGCTACCACATCCGCGAAGCGGGAGCCACCGCGGCCCAGGAGCTGGCGTTTACACTCGCCGATGGCTTTACCTACGTAGAGCGCGGAATCGCTCGCGGTCTCGACGTCGACACGTTCGCGCCCAGGCTTTCCTTCTTCTGGGACATCCACAACGATTTCTTCGAGGAAATCGCCAAGCTTCGCGCGGCGCGTCGGATCTGGGCGCGCCACATGAAGGACCGGTACGGCGCAAAGGATCCCCGCTCGCTCGTGATGCGGTTTCACTCCCAGACGGCCGGCGTCACGCTCACCGCGCAGCAACCGATGAACAACGTCATCCGCGTTGCCTATCAGGCGATGGCAGCGGTGCTCGGCGGAACGCAATCGCTGCACACGAACTCGATGGACGAGACCCTTGCGCTGCCCACGGAGGAGTCCGTCCAGGTCGCCCTCCGGACACAGCAGGTGCTCGCCTACGAGACCGGCGTGCCCAACGTCATCGACCCACTCGGTGGTTCCTATTATGTCGAGACACTCACCACCGAGCTCGAGCGTGAGGCGGAGATGTATTTCACGCAGATCGAGGAAGTCGGAGGTGTAGTTCGCGGTCTCGAGACAGGCTGGCTCCAGAGAAAGATCAACGAGTCGGCGGCGCGCCAGCAGTGGGAAATCGAACAGCACCGCCGCGTGATCGTCGGCGTCAATGATTTCGTCACCGACGAGCCCGAGCTAAAGATCGAGCTCCTCAAGATTGCCGAGGAAACGGAGCGCGAGCAGAAGCAGCGCATGGCCGAAATGCGCGCCGAGCGTGACAACGGTCTGGTGGAGAAACGTCTCGCCGCTTTGCGCAAGGCTGCGAAGACATCCGAGAATCTGATGCCGTACATCCTCGACTGCGCGCGGGCTTACTGCACGCTTTACGAGATTCGCGCTGCCATGGAAACGGTGTTCGGCGCGTACCGCGAGCCCGTCTTCTTCTGAAGAAATCGAAAGAGTGGTGGGAGTCGGCATTCGACGCCCACTACCTCCTGGAGTACGGCCCTCTTTTCACGCTCGAGCGCGACCGCCAGGAGACTTCGCGCCTCGTCGAGCTGCTCGGCTTGCCGGCTGGAGCGCGCGTGCTGGACGTGCCGTGCGGTCAGGGGCGTCACGCGCATTTGCTCGCCGAGGCGGGTTACGATGTGGACGGCCTCGACTACTCGGCGGACCTTCTCGCGGTGGCGCGCAAGCGCGGGACGTCGAAGAATCTGCGATACGTTCGGGGCGACATGCGGAAGCTGCCAGCTAAGTGGACAGGGAGATTCGACGCGGTTCTCAACCTCTTCACGTCGTTCGGTTTCTTTGCTCATCCGAGAGACGATGCGCGCGTAATAAGCGAGTTCGCGCGCGTGCTCAAGCCCGGCGGCACTCTGGTGTGGCACGGCGGAAGCAGAGACGGAGTGATGGCGCGCTTTCTCCAGCGCGACTGGTGGACAACAGAGGACGGAACGCTCTTCGCGCAGGAGCGTGAGTTCGATTCGCTTTCCGGAGTCTTGACGGTGCATTCGATGTGGCGGCGCGGCACCAGGAAGGGAACGCGAGAGCACAAACTTCGCCTCTACACTGCGACACGGCTGGCCGAGTTGTGCGCGGATGCGGGACTTGTCGTGGAGGAGGCGTTCGATGGATTCCACGACCGATCGCTTCGCCGGACTTCGTCGGAGATGCTCCTCGTCGCGCGCAAAGGGTGAGCAGATTGCCGCTCCTACGGCGCAACGGCTAACTTTGACCTCTCTATGAGACCAATCCGAGTACTCGTTGCCAAACCCGGCCTGGATGGACACGACCGCGGAGCCAAGGTAGTGGCAGCCGCTCTCCGCGATGCGGGGATGGAGGTCATCTACACAGGCTTGCACCAGACCCCGGAGATGATCGCGACCGCCGCGATTCAGGAGGACGTCGACGTTATCGGACTCTCGATCCTGAGCGGCGCGCACATGACTCTCATTCCGCGAGTGAAGGAACTGGTGCGCGCACAGGGGCGCGACGACATCCTGATCACCGGCGGCGGCATCATTCCCAAGGAAGATGTCGACGCGCTTTCCGAGAAAGGCATCGGCCGTCTGTTCGGGCCAGGCACTCCCACGAGCGAGCTGATCGCGTACATCAAGGAGTGGTTCCAGGCGCACGAAAAGCAGGAAGCGTAATGAGCAACCGCCTGCGCGAGCTGAGCGATCAGGTAAGAGCGCTCGAAGAAAAGCTCCGCGAGGCCGGCGGAGCGAAGAAGATCGACAAGCTGCACAAGCAGGGGAAGCTCACCGCCCGCGAGCGAGTCGAGCTGCTGCGCGATCCCGGATCCAGCATGCTCGAGATCGGGTTGCTGGTCGCCTACGATCAGTACAAGGGGCAGGCTCCGGCCGCCGGCGTTGTGACTTCGATCATTCGGGTGCATGGGCGCGAGACGGTGGTCGTCGCCAACGATGCGACCGTAAAAGCCGGCTCGTGGTGGCCCGAGACGATCAAGAAGATTTTGCGCGCCCAGGAAATCGCCATGCGCTGCCGGATCCCGATCGTGTATCTCGTCGATTCTGCCGGCGTCAATCTTCCCTATCAGGGCGGAGTCTTTCCCGGACAGTACGGCGCCGCGCGGATTTTCTACTACAACTCGATCATGAGACGGTATCTGCGCATCCCTCAGATAGCCGCGGTGATGGGGCAGTGCGTCGCGGGCGGAGCGTATCTGCCGGCGCTCTCGGACGTGATTCTGATGGTGAAGGGAAGCTCTTTCATGGGACTTGGCGGGCCAAATCTCGTGAAGGGTGCGACTGGACAGATCGTCGATTCTGAAACGTTGGGGGGCGCGTCGACTCACACCGAAATCAGCGGTGTCGCCCACTACGCGGTCGACGACGACGAGTCGTGCATCGCGAGAATCCGGGACCTGATCGAGCGTCTGCCGACGTCGAGTCGCGACGTCGCCTTGTTCTCGCGCGAAAGCGGCGCGGCAGCGAACGCTAACCAGCTCTACGACCTTCTGCCCGCGGATCACCGCATGTCATACGACATGCACCAGATTCTCGGAGCACTCCTCGACAACGGAAAGATCGAAGAGTTCCAGGAGGGCATGGCGCGCGAGATGATCTGCGGCGACGCCCGTATCGACGGAATCAGCGTCGGGGTCATCGCCAACCAGCGCGGGCTCATCAAGGGTCGCGAGGGAGAGAAGCCGCATTTTGGCGGCATCGTCTACACGGAGAGCGCTGAGAAAGTCGCGTACTTCATCGATCGATGCGACCGGTTGGGCATCCCGCTTCTTTTCATTCAGGATGTCTCGGGCTTCATGGTTGGGACGGAAGCGGAGCAGGGCGGCATAATCCGCGCTGGAGCGCGCTTCGTAGAAGCGATGGCCACGGCTCTCGTTCCGAAGATCGTCCTGACGGTCAATCACGCGTCGGGCGCCGGCTACTATGCGATGGCCGGCCAGGGATTCGACCCCGACTTCATCCTGAGCTGGCCGACCGGGAGAATGGCGGTGATGGAGGGCGAATCGGCAATCCAGGCCGTGCACGGTCCCGCTCTCGAGACTGCCAAGAAAACTGGTAGCGCGCCTCCCCCCGAGGTGGCAGCCGCAGTTGATGAAATGCGCGCGGATTACGAGCACCAGCTCGATGCGCGCTACGCAGCTGCGCGCGGCTTTGTGGATGCGATCGTCTATCCGGAGAACACGCGCGAAATGCTGAGCCTCGCTCTTCGCGCCGCGCTGCACAATCCAGGGCCCCACCTGGGCCCTTTCGTGTTGCCGCCCCACCTGGGAGAAAGCAGTTGAAGGATATAGTCCGCGTCGCTGCCGGTCAGGGTTTCTGGGGCGACGATCTCGACGCTCCGCGACGACAGGTGGAAGGGGGACAGATCGACTACTTGATGCTCGACTACCTGGCCGAGGTCACGATGTCGATCCTGCAGAAACAGAGAGAGCGCGACCCGTCGCTGGGATACGCGCGGGATTTTATCGGCGCGATGGAGAGCATTCTGCCGGCCGTGCTCGATAAAGGAGTGAAAGTCGTCGCCAATGCCGGAGGCGTGAATCCACGCGCGTGTGCGGAGGCTGTCAGGTTGGTCGGAGCGCAGCGTCGCGGCAGCAGATTGCGGATTGGTGTCGTGACTGGCGACGACTTACTTGGTCGCCTCGACGACCTCATCGCGCATGGCCACCCTCTCGCCAACATGGAGACGGGCGACCCACTCTCGACCGTCAGAGACCGTGTTTTGTCGGCGAACGCGTACATCGGCTCCGAGCCAATCGTCGAGGCGCTCGATGGAGGCGCGAACGTCGTAATCACCGGGCGGTCCACCGACACCGCGCTCACCATGGCGCCCCTCCGTCACGAGTTCGGCTGGGCCGCCGAGAGCTGGGACCAGCTCGCCGCCGGAATCGTCGCGGGGCACATCATCGAGTGCGGCGCGCAATGCTCGGGCGGAAATTGTCTTTACGACTGGAAGTCGATTCCCGACCTGGCCAACGTCGGATACCCGCTCGTCGAAGCAAGAGCGGACGGCACTTTCGTCGTGACAAAGCACCCCGGGACCGGGGGCCGAGTCTCCGTGCCAACTGTCAGCGAGCAGCTCGTCTACGAGATGGGCGATCCTCACTCGTACATCACGCCGGACGTGATCGCGGATTTCACCACGATTCGCCTCGCCCAGGATGGAGAGGATCGCGTTCTCGTGTCGGGCATCAAGGGGAAGCCACCGACTGACAAGCTCAAAGTGTCGGTAGCATACCGCGCCGGCTTCAAGGCGGTTGGCACGCTCGTCTATGCATGGCCCGAAGCGCTCGACAAGGCTCAGGCCGCCGACAGAATTCTGCGTGAGCGACTCGACCGTCTCGGCCTGAGGTTCGACCGCATGCTCACCGAGTTCGTGGGCGCGAATGCTACCCATGGCGTGCTGGCGGGAGAAAGACGGGATGCCCCCGAGGTTCAGCTTCGATTCGGCGTTCGCGGCACGGATCGAGCAGCGGTGGAACGATTCACGCGTGAGATTGCACCGCTCGTTCTGAATGGTCCGCCGAGCGTGACTGGCTTTGCGGGCGGCAGACCCAAGGTTGAAGAAATCGTAGCGTACTGGCCGGCACTCGTCGACAAATCGGTCGTGAAACCAAAAGTCGAGATCATCTCATGAAGGTCCGGCTCCTCGACATCGCCCACGCGCGTTCCGGTGACAAGGGCGACACCGCCAACGTCGGCGTGATTGCGCTCCAGCCGCGCTGGTACGGCGTGCTCGAGCAA
>DATARP010000146.1:0-6187 GCA_036264075.1 Gemmatimonadaceae bacterium | reverse complement strand
CTCCAGAACACGGTGCTGCAGGCGGAAGCCGCTTACTTCACGTACATGGCAACCGTGGCCCTTCTCGCGGCGGAGCGGTCGGCAATTGCGGAAGCGCAAGCGAGCCTCACGGCGGCGCAGCAGCGCTTCAAAGTCGGATTGGCTACCATAGCCGACGTTCTCCAGGCCAGAACGGCGCTGTCGCAGGAACAGCTCAACCTCGAGACGACGCAGGGAAATCTTCAGGCCGCCCGCGGAGGTCTTGCGGCGGCCTTGGGCCTTCCCGCCAACCTTCCATTCGACCTCGCACCCGCACCGGCTGCGATTCCCGTAGGTGTAATTTCGGTCGGCGTGGACAGCGTCATCAACGCCGCGCTGAACAACAGGCCCGACCTCGCAGCCGCGCGCGCCCAGGCTGCCGCTGCCGCCGCCCAGATCCGCGTCGCACGCTCGGCCGAGCTTCCATCATTGACACTTGGAAGCAACGCCGCTCGTACGTTCACGAGCCCATCCACCTTCGCCGGACCATCGTACAGCGTGACGCTCGGCTTGGCGATTCCACTGTTCAATGGATTCTCGCGCCAGTACGATGTCGCGGCAGCGCGCGCACAGGCGGAGGCGATCTCTGCGTTGGCGGATCAAACGCGCCAGCAGGTGGTAACACAGGTTTTCGTCTCCTACTACGCGCTGCAGACAGCAGAGCAGCGGGTTGCAACGTCGGATGATCTACTGGCGAGCGCCCAACAGTCGGCGGAGGTCGCGGCAGGGCGTTACCGCGAAGGCGTGGGAAGCATCCTCGATCTTCTCACCGCCCAGACAGCGCTCGCCAGCGCCCGAGCACAGCAGGTTCAATCACGCTGGCAGTGGTACACATCGCTTGCACAGCTCGCCCGCGACGCCGGCGTTCTCGGCGTGCGGGGTGAGACCCCCTTTTCGTTCACTCCCGATTCTCTCGTGTCCCCACAGTCTCCTGGTACTATTCGTCCATGACCGCGTTCAGCTCGCGTAATCGCACGAACCCCTCGATGCGCATCATGTGCGCGATCGCACTCGCAGTGGGCTTCGTGGCGGCATGTTCGAAGTCCGATCCGCCCCGCCAGCCCAAGGTTCCTGTAAGCGTAACGACCGTCAAGCGGACCAGCGTCCCGTACGTCGTGACCGCGAACGGTGTTGCGGAGCCAATGCAGACCGTAGCGGTTGAAGCGCAGGTGAACGGCATTCTGAACCGGGTCACGTTCTCCGAAGGGCAGCCAGTGCAGGCCGGCCAGGTGCTTTTTGAGATCGACTCGCGACCCTACGTCGCAGTCCTTGAGCAAGCGCGTGCCCAGCTGGTTCGTGACCAGGCGCAGTCTGCGAATGCTCATCGAGACGCAGCTCGATACGCGGCGCTGGTCAAGGAAGGGTACGTCACCGGGTCGCAGGCAGATCAGGCTGAGGCGACAGCCGCTTCCGCCGCGGCGACAGTCGCAGCGGATCTGGCCAATGTCTCAAAGGCTGCCCTCGATGTTGCCAACTGTACCATCCGCGCGCCCATCTCCGGCCGAACGGGTAGCCTGCTTGTGCGCCAGGGAAATCTGGTAAAGGCAAACAGCAATCCGCCGCTGGTCGTGATCAATCAGATTCAGCCGATTCTGGTGCGATTCGCCATTCCGCAGAGCCAGCTGCCCGACATCCAGAAGTATTACCGCGGAAACAACGCACTCCAGGTTCGCGCGACGCCGTCCGAGGGAACGGGCGTGCCCCTCATGGGAACACTCGCCTTCATCGACAACAACGTGGACTCCACAACCGGCACCGTTCTGCTGAAGGGGAGATTCGACAATCCGCAGGCCACGCTTTGGCCGGGCCAGTATACCAATGTTGCATTGCAGCTGTTCGTCGACCCGAATGCACTCACGCTTCCGGCCGCTGCGGTGATGACGGGACAGCAAGGCACTTACGTCTATACGATTGATAGCACCGGCGGCGCGAAACAGCGGCCGGTGCAGGTCTCCCGCACCGTCGACTCCCTCTCCGTCATCTCCAGCGGATTGAAGGAGGGAGAAAAGGTCGTCGTGGATGGCCAGTCACGTCTGATACCCGGATCGAAAGTCCAAATAAAGGGGGCGCCCAGATGACGGCACTCTTCATTCGCAGGCCAGTCATGACCGCGCTCGTCATGATCGGAATCTTGTTCTTCGGCGCAGTCTCATACACGCGGCTCGCCGTGAGCGATCTTCCCACGGTCGATTTCCCGACCATTCAGGTGAACGCGAATCTTCCGGGAGCGAGCCCGGAGACGATGGCGGCGGCAGTGGCAACGCCGCTCGAGAAACAGTTCTCCACGATCGCAGGCATCGACAACATGACGTCCTCGAGCGGACTCGGCTCGACGTCGATCACGATTCAGTTCTCTCTCGACAGGAGCATTGACGCCGCGGCAGCTGACGTTCAAGCGGCCATCTCGCAAACGCTCCGCAGTCTGCCGCTGGGCATTCTCCCTCCCTCGTACAGGAAGGTGAATCCCGCCGATCAGCCGATCATTTATTTCGCGCTGACGTCCAAAACGATGCCGCTGTCGCAGCTCGACGAGTACGGCGAGACGTTCCTGGCCCAACGCATCTCAATGGTTCCGGGAATTGCGCAGGTACAGGTTTACGGCGGCCAGAAATACGCCGTGCGTGTGCAGCTCGATCCGACGTCGCTCGCCAATCGCGGAATCGGCATCGACGAGGTTGCCGACGCGATCGGCACACAGAACGTGAGCATGCCGACGGGAACGCTTTGGGGACTCAACAAGGCGTCCACCATCAAGGCCAACGGGCAGCTCCAGAACGCACAGCAGTTCAGGCAAATGGTCGTCGCGTACAGAAACGGAGCCCCCGTCCATCTCGACGAGCTGGGTCAGGTGCTGGATGACGTTGAAAACAACAAGGTCGCCAGCTGGTACAACGGCGATCGTGCGGTCGTACTCGCGATTCAGCGTCAACCGGGGACCAATACCGTCGCAGTCGCCAACGGGGTCAAAGCCCTGCTCGCATCACTGCGCGAGCAGATTCCGCCCAGCGTCGAAGTGCAGACGCTTTATGACCGGTCGATTTCGATCGAAGAATCCGTCAGCGATGTGAAGTTCACACTGATGCTGACGCTGTTCCTCGTCATCATGGTCATCTTCGTTTTCCTGCGCAACATTTCGGCGACGATCATTCCAAGCCTTGCATTGCCGATGTCCCTCATCGGGACGTTCGCGGTGATGTACCTGATGGGTTTTTCGCTCGACAACCTGTCTCTGATGGCGCTCACGCTCGCCGTTGGATTCGTCGTCGACGACGCCATCGTGATGCTGGAAAACATCGTCCGGCACATGGAGATGGGTAAGAATCCGATGCAGGCCGCATTCGACGGAGCGGCTGAAGTGGGCTTCACCATCCTCGCCATGACGGTCTCGCTCACCGCGGTGTTCATCCCGCTTTTGTTTATGGGTGGAATCCTCGGCAGGCTGTTTCACGAGTTTGCCGTGACCATCGGGACAGCCATTCTCGTGTCGGGATTCGTTTCGCTGACGCTGACGCCGATGCTGGCGAGCAGATTCCTCAAGCCGCCTTCTCATACTCACGGACGTCTTTTCAACGCGTCGGAGCGGATCTACACCCGAATCCTCAACAAGTATGAGTCGAGCCTCGAGTGGGTGATGGTGCACCGATTCCTCGCGCTGATGTTCTCTATCGCGGTACTGGTCGGCACGGTTGTCTTGTTCAAGCTCGTCCCCACCGGATTCATTCCCACGCAGGACACGGGGCAGATAGTCGCGACAACGGAGGCCGCCCAGGGCACATCGTTCAAGGACATGGTGGCGCATCAGCAGCAGATTGCGGCGATAGTTGCGCGCGATCCCAACATAGAGGGGTTCATGTCTTCCGTCGGATCCGGCGGTGGCAGCGGTAATCAGGGCAGGATCTTTCTCGGATTGAAACCGCGCGGAGAGAGACTCAGCGCCGATGAGATCGTGGCCGAGTTGCGCCCGAAGTTGTCGAGTGTGCCCGGAATGAATGTGTTCATGCAGGTGCCTCCGGCGATTCAGATCGGCGGACGCGCGGCGAAGAGCCAGTACCAGTTCACCCTGCAGGGCACCGACATCGCTCTTCTCGACACCGCCGCCAAGAGACTGGAGGCGAGGATGCGCGACATCCCGCAGATCCAGGATGTCACCAGCGACCTTCAGATCGCCAACCCGGAGGTGCGCGTCGAAATCGATCGGGATCGCGCTGCATCGCTGGGAGTGTCGGCGCAGCAGATCGAGAGCGCCCTCTACGACGCATATGGATCGCGACAGGTCTCGACGATCTACACCCAGAACAACCAATACATGGTGGTCATGGAGCTGCTGCCGCAGTTCCAGCAGGACGTGAACGCCCTGAGAATGTTGTACGTGCGGTCAGCGAAAGGAGATCTCGTTCCCCTCAGTGCCGTGGCGAACATCACACAGGGCGTGGGTCCTTTGTCGATCACGCACGCGGGCCAGCTGCCTGCCGTGACGATTGCGTTCAATACGCGGCCCGGTGTAGCGCTCGGTGAAGCGACAGCCGCCGTCGAGGCGGCCGCTGCGCTCACTGTTCCTTCCCTTATCACTATGAGCTTTTCCGGAACAGCGCAGGCGTTTCAGGCGAGCCAGCAGGGCCTGCTCGCGCTGCTCGTCCTGGCGATCTTCGTGATCTACATGGTGCTGGGCATTCTGTACGAGAGCTTCATCCATCCAGCGACGATTCTCACCGGCCTGCCATTCGCCGCTTTCGGGGCGCTCCTCGCGCTGCTCATTTTCAAGATGCCACTCGACGTCTACGGATTCGTCGGGTTGATATTGCTCGTCGGAATCGTCAAGAAGAACGCGATCATGATGATCGACTTCGCGCTCGAGGCGGAGCGGACTCAACACATCACGCCGGAAAAAGCGATTGTGCACGCGGCCAGCGTCAGGTTCCGTCCAATCATGATGACCACATTCGCCGCGTTGATGGCGACGCTGCCGATAGCGCTGGGCACCGGAGCGGGCGCGGAGGCACGTCGACCACTGGGCGTCGCAGTGGTAGGCGGACTGGCGTTCTCTCAGCTGGTGACGCTGTACGTTACTCCCGTCTTCTACACCTACTTCGACGAGCTGCCTGACCGCGTGCGCGGATTCACAAGCCGCGCTAAATCCAGGATTCGCGGCCGGCGACAGCCAGCGCTAGCGCCGAGTGAGCACTAGCGGCAGGGGCGCTCAACTGGTGGGCGGCCCGTGAAGAATCACTCCCTGGCCGCCGACGATCCAAATGTCAGAGGTCGAGCCGCCCCACAAACCGCCGAGGAAGAGCGTGCTCCCGCTCGAAGTGCCGGCGGTCCAGCTCGTACCGTCGAAGTGCAGAATCGTCCCAAAGCTGCCCACGGCCCAGATGTCTGATGCGGACGCGCCCCACACTCCATAGAGGTCGCGCGTCGTGCCACTTGCTGCAGGCGACCACGCTGTGCCGTTGTAGTGGAGAATGATTCCCCCCGATCCGTTAACCGCCGCGCTCCCGCCCACGGCCCAGATGTCCGACGCGGACGTTCCCCAAATGCTGGACATGTCGTCCGTCGTGCCGCTCGCAACGTTCGTCCAGGTAGTCCCGTCGTAGTGCATAAGAATGCCTGACGTCCCAATCGCCCACACATCCGTCGCGGATGTGCCCCACACTCCGAAGAAGCGTTCCCCTGCCGCTCCCGTCAACGCGGTCGACCAGGCCGTGCCGTCGTAATGCAGAATGGTCGCGGTGGTGCTTCCGCCAACAGCCCAGACGTCGGAGGGCGATGATCCCCAGACGCCATAAAGTGATTGGGGCACATTGCCGCTTGGCACTACTGACCACGCCGTCCCATTGTAGTGAAGAACTCCCGCGGCTCCGGCTGTGGCTCCGACCGCCCACACATCGGTTGCCGAAGTACCCCAGATGCTGGCGAGAAACCAGGTGGCACCGATGGAGTTGCTCGAGAAGCTCGTCGACCATGCCGTCCCGTTGTAATGGGCGACGACTCCGTAATTGCTCACTCCTCCAACGGCCCACACATCGGAAGCCGAGGAGCCCCAAACGCCATTGAGGTAATCGAGCGATCCGCTGGCGACGGTCGTCCAGAGTGGGCCGGTGGGTGGAGGAGATGCGCCGAGCGGGTCGCCACTGTGGCACGACGTGAGAACCAAGGGCGCAAGGACAGCCGG
>DATARP010000177.1:0-4665 GCA_036264075.1 Gemmatimonadaceae bacterium | reverse complement strand
TGAGCCATCGTGGAGTTGTGCTCGTTGCGCTCGAGTGCACGTGTGTTCTGCCGAATCTGTGAGCCGACGAATAGCAGAGACACGATGACACCAACGGATCCGATGATCTGCGCGAGATATGACAGGTGCTCGAGCGACATTCCGACTCCTCTTTTGCCCGCAGCGATACCGAGTGGCGCTGAATGGGCTTCGGCTGCAAGTGTACCTGTCCGGCTTCGGCCAGGCTCCCGGTCGGAAGCCGGCTGAAACGTCCGGCGGCATCCGCCGTATGAATCCGCCAATGACACTCCACATTTTGAGGAAGATCATCGGCTTCGTCGTGATGGCTGGCGCGGTCGGCGTACTGATCGCGCAGTGCCGGAAGCCGACGTGGTGGCCGGGCCGCTTCTACGCCTGGCTGATGAACCAGACCCATTTCTGGCTGACCACATGGGGGTTGGAGCATGTCGAGATCGGAAAGGGCGACACCATACTCGACGTCGGTTGCGGAGGAGGCCGCACGATTCAGAGGCTTGCGGCGATCGCGAACGAGGGGAAGGTATACGGCATCGACTACTCGCCCGCGAGCGTTGCCGTGGCCCGGGGGACGAACCGCGACTCGATCGCGCTGGGCCGTGTTGACGTGCAACTCGGCTCCGTATCGAGTCTCCCGTTCCCGGACGCGTCGTTCGACCTCGTCACCGCCGTGGAAACTCACTACTACTGGCCCGATCCGGTGAACGACCTGCGCGAGATCCTGAGGGTCCTGAAACCGGGCGGTCGCCTTCTCATCGCCGCCGAGGTCTATAGCCGTAGCGAGCACGCCGTCGGCTACCCGATGATCATGAAGATCCTCGGCGGCAGGAGTCTGACGGTTCGCGAGCAAAGGGAACAGTTCGCGGAGGCAGGCTACGTCGACGTCGAGACATTCGAGAACAGCAGCAAGGGCTGGTTCTGCGGTGTCGCAAAGAAGCCGGCGTAGGAGCGCTCGGCGACAATCCAGCCATCAGTCATCTGCATAAGGAAAAACGTGCTGAGACGGAAAAGTTAGGTGTCGCTGTCGCGCCGGGCTGTGAACCCGTCCTGCCGGTGATTTTCGTAACCGAACTCGCGCAACGCCGCTCTCGCTCCGTCGTCAGGGGCAGCTCCGTACACTTTGAGTTCGGCTATCCCTGGACCTGCCCATGTTTTGCTGTGGTGAAGTTCGATATCGTCAAGGATCCTGAGCCACTCGTCTTCGGTCGCTCCCGTACTGCCAGGCGACGATATCGCCGTTGATGAGCGTCGGCGCGTTCTCGGTTCGGAGAGGCCTACTCTTCAAGATCCGTCCCGGCCGTCGCTACGCCTCATCCAGAGGGTCGAAGGTGTGACCCTCATCTTCGGCGGTGCGCCGGGCTCTGCGTGGCGAGGCCGATCGTCTTGTCAGCTCCAGTGAAACGAGGCGCGGAGGCGCCGGGCCGGAGTCGGGACGCGCCAAACCAAAGGTCCCACGAGCCATCGCGATGCCGTTGTCCGCATCGCGGTCTACTCAGTACTGCGGGGCTTTCTGCCTTCGTGAATGCGCCACATGAGCCGAATAGCCCACCATGTGATGATTCCGAACGCGAGGCCTCCGACCAAACAAATGGCGATCCCCACGGACATTCCGCTCAAGTAGATCGCGTGAGCCTCTTCAGAGCTGAACACGCCCGCGTCGGCCAACCGTTTCCAATGGAAATAGTCGACGATCATGAACGCAACCGCCATCAAGCCGCCCCATCCAACCAGACCTCGAATGAGGACGAAGCGCTTCATTCCTTTCGCCTCGATCTGCAGCCAACGCTCTCGAGATTTGCTCAACGTCTCATCCAAACGACGGTTCATGGTTCGGTCTGGTGGTGGTACGCGACGGCATGGTGGCAGAACAGGGACAGCGGGAACGCGCGGTGCGGGCCCAGGTACTCGTGCTCTGACTCGGGGCTGGAGGGGACGCGGGCCCTCGTTGCACCGCGGTGCAGCCGCGTGACGCACGCAATCGAGCAAACTGGCGACAGAACGCGCCTATGACGTCAACTCCGAAAATCGTTCGTCCCTGGAGGACGAGGTAGGGACCGGTCGAGGGATATTGGTGCATGTGCCCCGGGCCTCCCTTCTCGATGATCGCGCTCCACTCGGTTTCCTGTTCGGGAGCGCAATCAATACAGATCGGCAGAGCCGGAACGAAGATCACTGAAATGATAACGTCCGCCTGCGACGGCTCGAACACCTCGGTGAGCTCAGGCATGGACCGGCGAATCCGACGAGAGACGCGACGAGTGTGGTCCGCGTCCATCGGCAAGAGAGGCATTCCCGGGTGAGGAGTTTCGCCGACCATGAACGTCTTCGCGCAGGCCAGGTCGCCGATCGTGAGCCCTCGTTCGATAGGCGGCCTTCCGCGCCAGGTCGTACATGCGACGAGAACGGCGAGCGCAGTGGCAGCGGCGATGCGGTTCATGCCAACGGATCGAAGGTGTAACCCCTCATTTCCCATCACTCGTGACCTGCTGACGGCGTGTCGGACGTGCGGACAGCCGCGTGTGTCTTGTGGACGGAATTGTGTGGTGTCGATTTGCTCGACGACGGCGAGTTGCTACTTGAAACCGGCGAGGTGCAATAGGTCATCCACAGTTGTGCGGAGCCCTGATCGGACGTTGTCAATGTCTTGCTTCATAGCCTCGTACCGTCGGTTATGTGCGGCTCGATCGCCCAGCTTCTTGATTTCCGGCAGCTCCCGTTTCGTCTCTCGCTGCAACTGCCAGTGAGTCTGACTGAGGAGGGCAGTGATCAGGCCGGATAGCATCAGGTAGTCTCCCTCCTTGGTTTTGATCTCGACTTCTTTGCCATGTTTCTCGTAAACGTCGATGATTAGGTTCTCGACCAACTTCCGGATCATCACCGACGCCGCATCGAACCAGCGGCTTTCGTAGCAACCGTTAGCCTGAAGTAAAGAGCGTTGAAGGTAAGCCGGTGCCTTCGCCAGCACGGATGCTGAGAGAACCATCTCGGACGCAGGCTGGCGCGCCAATGTTAGGTTCTGAATGTTGGGCAGCACTTCCGTTTCGCAAATCAGACGCACTTGCTTGTTCGCGTCCACGCGGGGACGCTCCTTCGTTGTCGTCGACTTAACGGTTTCAAGATGCTTCTCGAGGGGAGCGGTATCGAGGCCATCGATGGCCTTGATAACCGGCATGATCAGCTTCTCGACGCCAATAACCTTCACAAGCTCGTCGTGGAACTTCGCAGCGTAATGGCCGCCGCCACCCAATGACTTTCTGTTCCGCAACGCCGTGCATGCGATTCTGGTCAGGGCATTGCTGCCGGTAACAATCGCACCAACCAACTGCGTGGCCCGCGTTTCGTCCATCTTGTTATCGAGCAGAATAAGACCACCCGTCCGCGGTCGCCTCACGTTGCAGGACTTCTTTCTTCGTCAAACGAACGAGCGCGGGGCTGATATCGCGACTCTCAAAAGTGTGGCCCTTGCGACTTAGTTCTGCCCGCATGTCGGCGATGCTCCGTGGAGTTGAGAAAAAGCCTTCCGCTTTCAGGCGCTCGAGCAGCGTCTGCGCTCCTGCTCCCGAGCGACGCACCCGACGTGTTTCTGAGGCGCCATCCCCGCTCACATTACTTTCACCGGTGGTTCCTTCCCCTGCGACGACATCCGCTTCGAGGATCGATTGATCAATCCCTTCGGTCTTCTTAGTGCGACGGCGACGACGACCCAATGACACTGCCGGGGTCGGAGCCGTTGTGGCCTGTTGACCAGACACCAGTAACTTGTTTTGCGCCGATGCCAGCGAGTTGAGGGCGCCCGTTATCTGATTCTGCATCCGTTCGGCGGTCTGAATATCGCCTTCGAACTTGACGGAAAGTTCCTTCAACGAGATTTCGAACTTAACACTGCGACTAGACATATCTTTAATATAGTGCATCGGCGGAGTGCCGGCGCTTTCTCCTCTAAGCGGTCGGAACAATCCTGGAGCGAGTTGGATTCGCGAGGCGCCAAATCTACTCCCTGTAGAATCGACACACTGAGTCAGCGATGAGGCGTGACGAGTCGTTCCATCACCGGGTCGAGCGCGGCGTGCATCGCGTTCAGCACGTGTCCGACCGAGTCTGACGTGTCGAGGCAATCGCCGTTCGCGTATTCGATCCGCGTCAGCGTCTCGTTGTCGTCGGCCATCTCACGAATCGGACGGATCGAGCGGACATGCCAGACGGCCACCGTCACCGGCGAGCCGGTCTCGTAGTTGAGGACTTCGAAGAAGGGGAACGTAGCCACGGCTAATTGAAGTATAACGTTAGCCGTGGCTATGTCAAGGTATGCCGCCGCGCGCGAAAGGAGATCGGTTGCCGGAAGCGATCGCATTCGGCGAAGGCGTCCGGAAGCGGCGCGAGGCGAGGGGTTGGACGCTCGAGCAGCTCGCCGAAGCCGCCGGCTTGAATCCCCTTCAGGTCGGACACATTGAACGCGGCGCGAGTGACGTGAAGCTGTCGACGATCGTGAAGCTGGCACACGCGCTTGGGACCACGGCGAGCGAGCTGCTTCGGTCGATCCGATAGCGGCTGAAACTTTTCGCTTGACACGGCACGGCTGACCTTGGCATAATTCCAAACTGCGAAATCGGTCCTCAACGTGAGAACGATGTCGCCGGCGAACGGGTGCGA
>DATARP010000156.1:0-10120 GCA_036264075.1 Gemmatimonadaceae bacterium | reverse complement strand
GCGCGGAACCGCTACCTTAAGATAAGAGCGGCCCCGCGTTGTTCCGCGGGGCTTTTGCTTTGATCCGGTGCGACGGATCAGCTCGGCCTGGTTCGAGGACAGTCCGTCGCGGGTATCGCGGGGCTGTAGCTCAGCTGGGAGAGCGCTGCAATCGCACTGCAGAGGTCAGGGGTTCGATCCCCCTCAGCTCCACTGCTTTTAGACAACTGATTAGCTGCCCGCCGCCGCTCGGTAGGACGTAGAGTTCCAATGACGGCGCGCGTGGCACGATTAGGCGGGAAACCGCCAATAAAATCGCCGCAGACTCATAGAGTCTGCGGCGTTTCTGTTTTCCGTGAGTCTGTCCAAAGAACGCAGAGGAGAACACGCCCGAGCAGGGTCGCGACCTCTACGTCGAGAGTTTCAAACCCACCAGGGATCAAAGCAATCGTAGTTGTGCTGTCGAGCGATCTTGCCATCCCTGAACTCGAGCCACACCGATAAATGCGCGCGCATCTCCGAGTCGGCCGGGAGTGTGTCGACGGGTACTGCCAGGTAACCGCTCCAGTGAATCTCCATCGCAACGCTGTCGCCGTCGACGATCGAGTTGAGCACGTCGAACTTCTGAGCGCGGAGCGTTTTCTTGCCCTTCTTCGCGTCGGCCAAAATGCCGTTCAACTCGCGGTGGGCGCCGATCGGCTGAAGTCGATTCGGGAATTCTTCCTGGACGGCATCCTTGGTAAAGAATTCCGCAAGGGCAGTTCCTTCCGCGCCGTTCTCGATTGCTTCGAGGTACCGGCGCGCGATTGCGAGATTGTCGGTCGTGGTGATCGTCATGACGTTATCTCGGAATTCAGGGTGTCGTACACCGGCTGGTATTCCCAGCTATGAGCGGGCCAAGGGATATCCACCACTCGCGAATGTACAAGCACCCCTCGGCTTTTGCTCAGAAATTTATCGGCGTGCTGCGGCTGAGGCGACACCCCTCTCCCACAAACCCACTGCGCAATGGGTTTTCAGTTACTGGAGTAGCGCCGCAACATCTATCCTCAGCGCCTGGAACGCATCCGCGTTGAACCGGTTTGCCTCCCGCTCGGACGGGCCGAGGAAATCGCCGACGGCGGTACCGCTGAGGCGATTGAGAAATCTCAGAATTCCGCTCTCCTGAACGGTGAGCGCGAAGCGCCGGTTCAGGAGCGTCTGCGAGCCCGGCGTGTCCTTGATCGAGAATCGGATTGGAATCCCGTCGCCCTGGAACGGTCGTCGAAGCGACGCCTTGAGCAGGTATCCCACCGTCGGCGGGAGCGTCCAGTTTGGCTCCTTCGCGAATCGCATCGACCAGCCGCGCTCGTGGGGAGTGTTAATGACCTCGAAGTCGCCCGTCATCTGCGTCCAGCCGACGGTGAATACGAGAATCTTCATCGACATGTCGCACTCGATGGTGAGTGCCTCGGGCATCTGCCTGACCGGTCCGTCGAGTGGGGCGAAGTGTCCGCCTTTGCTGCGCACCTTGAAGTGCATGTAGCGATTTGCGGCCCAGGCGTCGAACCAGTGCGCGCCCGTCTTGTCGGTAAGAGTGATCCGGTACTGTCCTTTGCTGATGTATTTGTCGATGTACGCGGAATAGTGCGGCATCGTCGCCTTGAGAATCTCGGGCGTGAGCCGGATTGCGAGCTCGAATGTGGTGGCGCCTTCGGGGTCGGTCGTGACGTTCAAGGTGTCGAGCGTGTACAACCTTCCGAGCTCGGCGACGGTACGCGGGAAGCTGGCGTTGTAGTCGGCGCGGATCGCCGCGGGAGATTTGCCTTCCCCGGCGAGGAGGGCCGCGGCGACCACGTCGGAGAGCGTTTTTGCGGGCATCCGTCCCAGCGCGACATCGACGTTGGTGAACCACTCGTATTCGTTGTCCGTGAGCTTGCGCAACCGGACGATCTCGCGCGACTCGGTGAGCGCATCGGGGGAAGTGGTGGAGAGCCTGGCGTTCACTATGTAGCGATCGTAGGAGAAGTGTCCATCGTCGCCGAACAACCGTGCGCTATCGGCGCCGATGGCCAGCCAGATCGTGGTGTCGTTGTAGACGCCGGACGGAGTCAGCGCGTAGTGACCGAACTGCGCCCTCGCGTGGATGATCCGCGGTGGTCGCTGGATGTTGGTGAATCGGGAGCCGACGGAATAAAAGAATTCCTCAGCGTTTTGACGGGCGCCGGGAATATTTGGCCCGAAGGCGGGCGCCGCCTGGCGGCATCCGGTGAGTGGGGCGACGGCGGCCAGGGTAATGAAGCGGACAATGCAATGGTAATTCACCCGCGAAAGTTCAGCGCGTCGATGCGATGGGGGAAGGAGTGTCGCAAAAGAGCCGCTTTCGGGGACTCCCAAAAGTTGTCTCTGGCGCCCTCTATGTAAACGATTACATATTTGTAACGTTTGAGTGAAGATCGGCCAGTAACCCCTGGGGCGCATGGTCACGATCAAGGATGTCGCACGTGCAGCGAACATGTCCGTCGCCACCGTATCCAGAGTTCTCAACGGCAGCGGACCGGTAAGTGAAGAGACGGGGCGCCTCATTCGTGAGGTCGCCAGCAGGATGCGTTACGTGCCACACAGTGGCGCGCGCAGTCTCATTACGAGCAAGACCGAAACCCTCGGTGTCCTCCTTCCCGATCTGTATGGCGAATTCTTCTCCGAGATCATTCGTGGTATGGACAGCACGGCGCAGCGTCACGGATTTCATCTGCTGATCTCGCGCACGTACGCGGACAAGCCCGAGATCGAGACCGCGATGCGGGCGATGCGCGGTCGCGTGGATGGAGTCGTGGTGCTATCGCCCGATCTCGACGCGGATTCGCTGCTCAATCTGCCGAGCACGATACCGGTGGTGCTTCTTTGTTCGGCCGCGAAGGGGAGTCAAACGGACTCGCTCACCATCCAGAACTGCCGCGGCGCCCGGGAGATGGTGACGCACTTGATAAACCTCGGCCACCGGCGGATTGCGATCATCAAAGGCTCGCCCCGCAATTACGACGCGACGGAGCGGCTGCGCGGTTATCGCATGGCGTTGCGCGATGGTGGAATCACCCCGGAAGAATCGCTGGAGCAGGCAGGCGATTTCACCGAGGCCGCCGGGTACGCCGCGGCAATCGAGCTGCTGGCGATGAGGAATCGTCCGACGGCGATCTTTGCGGCGAACGACGCGATGGCGATCGGCGCACTCAGCGCGCTGCGCGAGTCAGGAGTGCGCGTGCCCGAGGACATTGCCGTGGCCGGTTTCGACGACATCCCGCTGGCGCGCTACATGGATCCTCCGCTTTCGTCGGTCCACGTGCCGATCTGCGAGCTGGGGGAGAGGGCCGTGGAGATGCTGCTCCATGGAGTGACGCACAAGAACGATCATCCGCGGCGGCGCGAGCGGGTTTCGACGGAACTGGTCATCAGGCGCTCGACCGGCGGCGAATCAGCGGAGCGGCCGCCACCAAAAACACTCAAACGGGAGACAGTTTCCACTTGAATCACGCAGGTTCGCATGAAGTCAGCAGTACAACGACAACAGGAGATGTAAATGAATAGCAGCAAGATCAATTTTCGCAGATTCTGGCGGGGAGCGGCCACAGCGATTGCGTTCGTCTGCTTCGCGGGTGGAACTCTTCACGCACAGAACTCAACTGGTACGATTCGCGGAACGGTGACTGGCGAAGGGGGCGCGCCGCTGGGAAGCGCCCAGATCGTCGCCAGAAACGTCAGCAGCGGCGTGACCAGAAATGCGCAATCCAATGATGCTGGAGGTTATACGCTCGCCGGGCTCGTGCCGGGCACCTATGATGTGAACGTTCGCAGAATCGGAACTGCTCCTCAGTCGCGGACGATCGTCGTCCAGATCGGAACGACGCAGCAGCAGGACTTCGCGCTTGCGACTCAAGCCGCCCAGCTCGAGACGCAAGTGGTGACGGCTTCAACCGGAGTCGAGACGCGCACTTCCGAGAGCGCGACAAACGTGAATCAGCAGCAGATAGCGAAGCTGCCGACACCGAGTCGCAATTTTCTCGACCTTGCCGCATTGGCACCCGGCGTTTCGGTCACGGAAGATCGTGTGAGCGCGCAGTTCCGGACCGTCAGCGCCGGTGGTCAGGCCCCGAGCTCGGTGAATCTCTTCATCGATGGTACCAGCTTCAAGAACGACCTGACCCAAGGTGGCATCGTGGGCCAGGATGCGAGCCGCGGGAATCCGTTCCCACGGAACGCCGTGCAGGAATACCGCGTTATCGCCCAGAACTTCAAGGCGGAGTACCAGAAGGCCACGAGCGCGGTGATTACGGCGACGACGAAATCGGGCGGCAACACGTGGGAAGGCAACGCGCTGATCGGATATCAGAACGCGTCGATGGTGGCTCTTGATACGTTTCAGCGCAAAGACAAGGCTGCGGCGCTCAAGGCTGGCAACCCATACGTGATACCGCAGTACAATCGTACTCTCAGTGCATTCAGCATCGGCGGCCCGATCGTAAAGGACAAGATCCATTTCTTCGGGTCGTACGAGGGGAATATTCAGAACCGTGCAAATCGGGTGAACATTCTGGCGCCGCCGGCAGGCTTTCCGGCACTCGATACGGTGAACCTGACCCAGTACAACGGAAACTTCCAATCTCCCTTCAAGGAATCGCTGTGGTTCGGCAAGCTTAGCGCGGAGATCAACGACAAGTCTTCCGCCGAGCTGAGCATCAGCAACCGTCATGAAACCGATATTCGGGATTTCGGCGGTAACGCCGCTTTCTCGGCGGCGAGCAATAACCACAACTACAACACCGCAATTCAGGCGAAGTACAATTTCTTCTCCGGGCCGTGGCTCAACGAGACCTTACTGAGCTACACGCATTTTCACCGTGGGTTCAGCCCGAACAGCTCGGGAGCACATCGTCTGTTCATCTACCCGAACAGCTGCTGCTACGAGATCGGTGGCTACACGTCGCAGCAGGAGTACATCCAGAAGGGTCCCAACTTCCGTGACGATCTCACGTACACGGGATTTCAGATGGCGGGAGAACACGTCATCAAGGGCGGGCTGAGTCTCGACTTCCCGACGTACGATATCAACAAGAACAACGATGCGACACCGCAGTTCCAGTATCAGGACGTTCGCGATGTGGGGTACGGACCGCAGGTCTACAACTACGCGTCTCCATTCCAGCTGCGCTACGGGACGGGAGATCCGTTGCTGAACACGAGCAACAAAGAGGTCGGCGCGTACATCCAGGACGACTGGAGTCCGATCAAGCAGTTGACTCTGAACCTCGGCGTTCGCTGGGACTATGAGAGCAACATGCTGAACACCGGCCATGTGACGGACAAGGCCGGAGCGGACACGCTCACCCGCTACGCTGCAAATCTGGTTCATCCCCTCGACCTCAGCCGGTACATCGGTACGGGGAACAATCGTACGCCGTACAAGGGCGCGTTCCAGCCTCGGGTAGGCTTTTCCTACGCGGTGGATCAAGCGGCCAAAACCACGATCTTCGGCGGATGGGGTCTCTACTACGATCGAATCCCGTTCGACGTAGCTGTTGACGAAAAACAGAAAATCACCCACCCGACATACCAGATTTTGTTCGCACCGAAGGGCCAGGCACCGATCGGAAGCGAAGTAGCGTGGAGTGATTCGTACCTCACGGCCAACAAGGCGGCGCTGGATGCGCTCGCCCACAGCTCGGGAAAGCCGGAGTTGTGGTTGATCGACAATCAGTTCAAGCTGCCACAGTCGAGGCAGTGGAGTGTCGGAGTCAGGCAGATTTTCAGCGACTTCGTCGGATCGATCAGCTACGCCGACCAGCGCAGCAAGGACTTGTTCACCCTCGGACTCGCGAACGTGAAATTGAATCCGGATGGGTTTACCTGCTGCGCCGCGGCACCGTTCGATTGGTCGCAGCACGGATACGCGGCGATCATCTATTCATCCAACGATGGGCAGACGTGGTACCACGCGATCAACGTGACACTGGATCGCCCTTACAAGCGTCCGTCGCTCGATCAGTTTGGCTGGGGTGCCGGTGTGGCGGTCACGGCCGCCCGGCGCTGGCTGCAGGGAATCGACAATCAGGGTGACACGTTTGCATACCCGTTCACAGCCGCGATTCCGAAGCACGCCTCCAACGACGAGAAGATGCGCGTCGTTGGCAACTGGATCACCGATATTCCTGTTCTGTTTGGAATTCAGTGGTCGGGTCTGCTCACGTTGGGTGGCAAGCAGAACGTGGACGCAGGCTGCAGTCGTTTCTGCAGTCCGGCAGCGTATGCCAGCGACCCGTTTCTGCGCGGCGGCTTTACCGTCCCGGGAACATTCCCGTACCAGAATCTCGACATGCGCATTCGCAAGGATTTCCCGAAGTTCGGGAGATCGGCGACGGCTGTCGGATTCACGTTCGACGTGTTCAACGCAACCAATCACAACAACTTCGGGTGCTACAACACCGGAAACCCAACTGACTCGGCCTACGGGACGCCCGGTTGCGTAGTGAGCGATGCGCGGAGATATCAGGTCGGCGCAGAGCTGAACTTCTAGCCCACTCGACAGCCTTCATTACGGCTGTCGAATGGCCGCACGACGAGACCGGCGTTGGTTGCAGAAAAAGCAGCCAACGCCGGTTTCATTTCTGCTGGCTTCCGCAACGGGGTTGCGGAGCAGTCTCCGCAGAAGCAACCTCAATCCAGACTCAACGGTATGAAGTCTGCCCGACCTCACGGAGTGAAATCACTGCCAAGGAATTCAATGCTCGATTTCCTGCCATCGCTCAGGCGGTATTCAGCGGCGGTACTCGTTGTCGCCTCCGCCTGCGCGACGAACACGTCGATCACTGGAATCAGCGGGCCGATTCCTCCTTCTTCGCTCACACCCCGTCAGACGGCTTTCCTCGATACGCTCGAGCGTCGCACCTTCAACTGGTTCTGGGACAAGAGCGATCCGAATACAGGTCTCACGCCAGATCGCTGGCCGACGCAAAGCTTTTCCAGCGTCGCCGCGATTGGATTCGCGCTGACCGCGTATCCGGTGGGCGCCGAGCGTGGGTATGTGTCGCGCGCCGACGCTGCGCAACGGACTCTCAACACGTTGCGTTTCATGTACAACGCGCCGCAGGGTCCGCAGACCACCAACGTCACCGGTTACAAGGGATTCTTCTACCACTTTCTCGACATGCAGACCGGCTATCGTTTCCAGACGGTCGAGCTCTCCACGATTGATACGTCCCTGCTCCTCGGCGGCGTGCTCTTCTGCCAGTCGTATTTCACTGGCTCGGATCCGACCGAGAACGCGATTCGCGCTTACGCCGATTCGATCTATCTGCGCGTCGACTGGCAGTGGGCGGTGCACAATGCTCCGCTCGTCAGCATGGGTTGGCACCCGGAGTCCGGTTTCATCAATTCCGATTGGAAGGGCTACGACGAGGGGATGATCGTCTACATCCTCGCCCTCGGTTCTCCAACTCATTCAATAGATCCGGCCGGCTGGACGGCGTGGACGAGCACCTACGTCTGGCTGCCGTACTATGGACAGTCCCTCGTCAATTTTCCGTCATTGTTCGGGCACCAGTACTCGCACGTGTGGATCGATTTCCGTGGAATACAGGACGCATATATGCGTGGGAAGGGGCTCGACTATTTCGAGAACTCGCGGCGAGCGACCATCACGCAGCGTTCCTATGCGATTGCCAATCCAGCTCAATGGCGGGATTACGGGGCTAACGTGTGGGGATTTACGGCCGACGATGGCCCACATGACACTACGGTCGTGATCGATGGAAAGTCGAGAGAGTTCCACACGTACACGGCTCGCGGCGTCGCCGCGGACTACGTGATGGACGACGGCACGCTTGCCGCGACTGCTCCGGGCGGGTCAGTTCCTTTTGCTCCAGAGCTGGCGGTGCCCGCGCTCGTCGCGATTCGCGAGAAGTACGGTGACAATCTTTTCACCAATTACGGATTCGTCGATTCGTACAATCCGACATTCCAGCTCCCGATCACGCCGCACCACGGGCACGTTGTCCCGGGCGTGGGGTGGTTCGATACGGATTATCTGGGGATCGATCAGGGGCCGATCATCGCGATGATCGAGAATTATCGGTCCGATCTGATCTGGAAGACGATGCGGAAGAATCCGTACATCGTGGCGGGTTTGAAGAAAGCGGGTTTCACTGGCGGCTGGCTGGGGATGTGAGCGCGAGCAGCCGCTTTTCGCGCCTGGGCGCAGGGTTGCTGCTTGCAGCCCTCGCCCTCTCGTGCTCCTCCGCATCAGCTGGGAACAAGACCACTCTTCGAATCTGGGCAATGGGCCGCGAAGGGGAAGTACTATCTCAGCTTATCCCCGGATTCGAGAAGGAAAACCCGGGTATCCACGTAGAAGTCCAGCAGATCCCGTGGACTGCCGCGCACGAGAAGCTGCTCACCGCCTACGTCGGCGAGTCGACGCCCGACATCGCCATGCTCGGCAATACCTGGGTGCCCGAGTTCGTCGCGCTCAACTCGCTGGCGCCGCTCGATTCCTTCGTAATGAAGTCCAAGGAGATCCGGCGGGATGACTTCTTTCCAGGGATCTGGAAGACGAACGTCGTCAACGGAAAGACTTACGGGATTCCATGGTACGTCGACACCAGGCTGATCTTCTACCGCAGCGATCTACTCGCTAAAGCCGGCTACAAAACGTTCCCGACGACGTGGGCGGAATGGACCACTGCCTTGAAGAAGATGAAGTCGCAGATGTCGGCGAGGCAGTTTCCGCTGCTCATGCCGACGAACGAGTGGCCGCAGCCCGTTGACTTCGCCCTCGAGGCGGGCTCGCCGATTCTCCGCGACGGTGGACGCTACGGCGCCTTCGAGCAGCCAGCGTTTCGAAAGGGGTTCGACTACTACATCGGCTTCTACCGTCAGGGGCTGGCCTCACCGGTAAGCACGAGCCAGGTGTCGAACCTCTACCAGGAGTTCGAGCGCGGCAACATTGCGATGTTCATCTCCGGCCCGTGGTACATCGGAGAGCTGAAGAATCGTCTCGATTCGTCGGTGCAGAGCAAATGGTCGACGGCCGCGATGCCGGGCATCAACGGTCCGGGGGTGTCGATGGCAGGCGGATCCAGTCTCTCCCTCTTCGCCGCATCGCAGCACAAGGCAGAAGCGTGGAAGCTCATGGAGTACATGTCGCGCCCGGAGCTCCAGGTGCAGTTTTACAAGCTCACCGGTGACCTGCCGCCGAGGATAAGCGCGTGGCGCGATACGACGCTCGCGAACAACAAGTATGCGCTGGCGTTTCGCGCTCAGCTCGACCACGTGATGCCGCTACCGCAGGTGCCGGAGTGGGAAGAGATCGCGACTACGATCTTCGAGCACGGGGAACAGGCGATACGCAAGACGCAGACGGTGGATCAGATGCTGGCTTCGCTCGACCAGGATGTCAATGCAATGCTCGAGAAGAGGAGGTACTTACTTGCGCAGAGTAAGAAACCGTGATGGCTAGGAGCTATGGTGGAGTGCGCATGCCTTCGGACGTTGGGAGGGCGGCTTGGCTGTTTCTTGCACCGGCGCTCGTTCTCATCTTCGTCTTCTTCTTCCTCCCAGTTCTCGCGTCGCTCGTTCTCAGCGTCACCGATTTCGACATCTACGCGATCGCCAATCCGCCCAGCACGCGGTTCGTGGGGCTCGCGAATTACGTCAAGCTTCTGCACACGCCAGAGTTCTGGACGGCGCTCAAGAATACGTTCTACTTCGCGATCGTCGGTGGACCGCTCACTATTGCCGTCTCGCTCGCCACCGCGCTCCTACTGAACTCGAAGCTGGTGCGATTCAAGAGCTTCTTTCGGACGCTTTACTTCACGCCGTTCGTCACGACTCTCGTCGCGGTCGCCATCGTCTGGCGCTATCTGTACCACACGCGCTACGGCCTGCTGAATTACACCCTTGGTCACTTCGGCATCGGACCCATTGACTGGCTCGGCAACCCGCACTGGGCGATGCCGGCAATCATCCTGATGTCGGTGTGGAAGAACTTCGGGTACAACATGCTGATCTTCATCGCCGGACTGCAGGCGATACCTCAGGACCTCTACGACGCGGCCGAGATCGATGGCGCGGGGCCGATGCGCCGCTTCTTCAATGTCACGCTGCCGCTGCT
>DATARP010000154.1:0-7990 GCA_036264075.1 Gemmatimonadaceae bacterium | reverse complement strand
CAAGCGCAAGGTGCTCGAGGAAGCCTTTCGCGTCTTGAAGCCGGGCGGCAGATTCGCGGTATCGGATGTCGTGGTGCGGGGTGATGTCCCCGCAGCGGTAAAGACAAACATGGAGCTTTGGATCGGCTGCGTTGCGGGCGCCCTCGAGGAGCAGGAGTTCATAAGGCTGCTGCGCGAAGTTGGATTCGCAAAGCCATCCATCGAGCCAACGCGAGTGTACAAAGCTGAGGACGCGGCTGCCTTCCTGAATGGGAGCGGGCTCGACGCAATCGAGCTCGCCTCGCAGATCGATGGCAAGTTCATGGGCGCGTTCGTCCGCGCGACGAAGCCGCTCGCGCAATGCTGTGGACCCGACTGCTGCTGATCTCTAGCGTGGGACACGTCGAGCCACGCTGTTTAAGGAGAGCGTGATGCAAATCAGAAACGCAACCGGCGCGGATTTGCCCGCGGTCGAGAACCTGCTCGCCACGAGTGACCTGCCACTCGATGGGGTGCGAGAAAACTTCTCCGATTTCGTCGTGGCTGAAGACCGGGGCGCAATCACTGGAGCAATCGGGCTTGAGAAGTTCGGGTCAGTAGCTTTGCTTCGTTCTGCAGTAGTATCGTCGGACAATCGCGGAACAGGTGTCGGCAGCCGCCTGGTCAAGCAGTTGCTGGAGCGCGCTGACAGAGAGGGAATCGAGGACTTGTATCTCCTTACGACGACCGCCGAGGATTATTTCCCCCGATTTGGATTCACGCGCACGACGCGCGGCGCGGTTCCCGATGCGGTGAAAGCATCGGCAGAGTTCCAGGGAGCATGTCCCGATACCGCCGTCGTCATGACGCGTCGCGTCAAACCTGTTGACCGGACACGGGTCTAATGCGGTACGCGCTGATCTCCGACATTCACGCCAACCTGCCAGCATTGCGGGCTGTACTCGACGATATCGACGCCCGAAAGAACGTAGACGCGATCTACCACCTCGGCGATCTCACCGGCTACGCGCCGTGGCCGAACGAGGTTGTGGCGCTGCTTCGCGAGCGGCGAATTCCCGGCATCGCCGGCAACTACGACTCCACCGTGGCGACCGATTACAAGCACTGCGGATGCCGCGCTGAAACCGCGCGGGATGAGGAGCTGTCGCACATCTCCTTTGAGTGGACCCGCGCGCACGTCACACCGGAAACGAAGAAATATCTGGGGAGCCTTCCCTTTCGAGTCGACATCCGGCCGCTAGGCGGGCACCTGTCCGGTCCTACGATAACCCTCGTACATGGCAATCAAACCTTGAACACCGTCTACGTGACCGAGGATCGACCTGATTCATTCCTCGAGAAGATGGCGAAGGACACCGGTGCGCGCGCTGGCGATGTCATCTGCTTCGGGCATACGCACAAGCCGTGGCAGCGAACAGTTGGCGGCGTTCAGTTCATCAACACCGGGAGCGTCGGGCGTCCGAAGGACGGCGATTGGCGCGCGTGTTATGTATTGCTCGCCGTCGATCAAGGCTTGGCGGACGTCGAGTTTGTGCGCGTCTCCTACGACGTCGATCAGGTAGCTAATGCCATTCGGGAAAGCGATCTGCCGGACGAGTTCACCGAAGTCCTGAAATCGGGAGGGCGGACAACGGTGTTACACTAGCACGAGCCTGGGCGCGATTCGCGTCTATTGCACCGGAACAGATTCAACCTGCCCCTCCGGTCGCCGCACGAGACGCCACGGAAAGAAATACACAGCGTAAACCACCGCGTACACCGCGAAGTTCTCCAGTCCTGCGAAGTGGGCGAAGAAGAAAAAGAACAGCAGCATGTGCATGCGCAGCACATTCCTGTACGGTTCGCTGAACAAATCCCCGAGCTTCTTACTGCCACCGAGCGAAGCGACCGACATGTCCCCGTTAAGCGAGAGCGGCTTCCGCAGGAATGCGGCACGATGCGCAAGAAATGCAGACGGCAGGAATATCCAATAGCGTCGTACGACCTCGATGTAAGTCGACATCGTTGCTCCCATACCTCGTTCGCCATTGATGGGGAAGAACGAGATCAGGATCTGGGAATGAACGTAGTGGAATCCGACGAAATGAACCGTGAAAAACGCGAGGAAAAACAGCACGCCGGCCGACAGGATAAGCCAGAACGTGATCAACATCCGCCGGTTGGAATCCACCAGCGCGCGATCGCGCCATGAGGTGAACGCGAGCGCCGCAGCAGGCTGGCCTATCATCCACACGATCGTCGCGTAGCCCACCACGAGGCTCGACAACCACAAGCTCCAAACGAGATCGCCGGTGTTCCAGCCCGCCCAACGCGCAACCGCGAGGCCGAGGACGAATGCGAGCGCATCCGGCCACGCCGAGAGCCAATTGTCGAGCGTGTTGTCTGGCGCCATCTCGAGTGCGGTAGGAAAGCGGTTTTGGGCTGCCAGCAGTCGCATGCCTCACTCTCGACGCCCGTACTTTCCGCTCGTAACACACCCCTGCACCCGAATTGCGTTACCGCGTCTTACGACCCCTTTTCCCGTTTCAGCCGCTTGGCCACAGCTTCGGCTTCGGCGAAGACTCGGAGGAAGTTCTCGCCCGCCAGTTTGCGCAGATCACTGTCTGACCAGCCGCGCCGTGCCAGCTCGGCGAACAGCGCCGGATAGGTCGATACGTCTTCGAGGCCCTGGACCACTTCCGTGATGCCGTCGAAATCGCCGCCGATTCCAACGTGATCGATGCCGGCGACTCTCCGCACGTATTCTATCTGATCCGCGACCTGCGACAGCGTTGCGTGCGGCTCCGGGTGCCCTTGCCGCCATTCATTTACGGCGCGAGTGATGGCGGCAGTGTCGTTTCCGTATTTCGTCCTCAGATCCCGCATTGTCGGGCGCGATTCATCGTACAGAAACACTGCCGGTGAAACGAACCCTGTAACGAACGGCACCATTACGATTCCGCCGTTCTTCGTCACCCGCCGGAGAATCGAGTCGGGAACGTTGCGGGGAACGTCGACGAGTGCGCGCGCGCCTGAATGCGAGAAGATCACAGGCGCCTGCGTCACGTTGAGTGCCGCGCTCATCGTCGACGGTGAGACATGCGACAGATCGACGAGCATCCCGAGCCTGTTCATCTCGCGTACTACGCTGTCCCCGAACGGGGTAAGCCCGTTATGCCTGGCCGAGTCGAGCGCGGCGTCGGCCCAATCGAGCGTCACGTTGTGGGTGAGGGTCATGTACCTGACGCCCAGATCGTAATACGCGCGGAGCGCCCCCAATGAATGCTCGATCGCGTGGCCGCCCTCGATGCCGAGGAGGGAGGCGAGCTTCCCCTGCTTGAACTCCCGTCGAATGTCGCCCGGGCTCAACGCAAGCGCGAGCCGGTCGGGATACTTCTCGATCACCCGACGCGCGATGTCTATCTGTTCGAGCTGCACTCTGGCGTAGCCGGAATCACGGTACTCGCCGGGAGTGTAGACCGACCAGAACTGGGCGCCGACCATTCCCTTTCTGAGCCGCTCCAGATCGGTCTGCCCGGGGCGGTGGGTACGGAGATCGTAGGCGTCGACGTTGCCGCGGGCGATGGTGTCCTCGCGAATCCGCCACGGCAGGTCGTTGTGACCGTCTATGAGAGGGGTTGTTTTGAGGATGCGTCTGGCGCGGACCAGGTACTTGTCGTTCGGCCCGGCAGTGACCTGTCCATGGGCTGGGGTGATCGCGCCAGCGGCAAGGATCAACATCGCGGCCGGGATCAGCAATGCAGCGCGCCGATTGTAACCGGATTCAGTGCTCATGGCGTGAAAACTAACGCCAGCAAAGAAGGCCCAAGAAGCCGGGTCAGGATGATAGAGTTGGCCCGGGAGGCGTGTCCAGGAGCTCGACGGCGTCCCCGCTGTCCTCTTCCCTGACCACCAGCCGGATCGGATGAAGCCATTGGAGCCAGGGCATCATGCCGTTGGCGTCGTCGCGAATCAGGCCCGAATCGATTCCGTTGGCATCCAAAACCGCTTGTGCCACACGCGCTTCGATCTCATTGGCAAACGTTCGGATGACAGTGTTGAGCTCGGGCTGATTTTGCTCCATCTTCTCTCCATCGGCGTGCGGACAGACGAGCGCTTCCGAAATCTGTATCAGTGACTCGTCAGCCGCATCTCAAACATCCAGGTATGGCACGGCCTCTGCCCGACTAATCGGCATGGGGTCAATCCAGGCAATTCAATGAAGACGCTACCCAGATTCTCGGTCGCTGTGCCGGCTCTCCTTTTGGCGGGCATTCTCGCCTGCGGGAAAGACAAGAAGACCGTCGAGGCGGCCACGGCGACGCAGGACACGATGCTGCTCCACGATCTGGCCGAGGCAAACAAGAATACGGCCGCCGCGAACGCGGTAGACAACAGCTTGAATACGGTGAGGACAAGCGGCGATTCATCGTTGCCGGCGATGGTCAAAGCGGCAGCACAGAGTCGCACGCCCGAAACGCAGGTCGTGCCCCGGCCACCGTCACTTGTAGCAGCTGGCTCCCGGCCGCGCTCGAGCGATTCCTCGCTTGGAACCAACCGGACCCGGCAAACGGACGGAGCGAGCTCAGGGCAGTCGGCGAACTCCGGAGATCCCTGCGACTCGCCAGCGCCAGTCGACCAACGCTCCTGCCTGAACCGCTCGATAGTCGTCAACGATGCTGATTTGAACCGGACCTATCAGGAACTCCTCGCCCAGAGCCGCAAATCGGGAGGCCCTGACCTCGAAGACCGCCTCAGGCAGTCGCAGAGGGATTGGGTCAACACTCGCGACACCGAGTGCAACCAGCAAACCAGCGGGCAGGGTGGCGCGCTCTGGGCCCGCCCAAGAGCGCGTTGCCTCGCAGAACATTCCGCCAAGAGAACCGCCGAGCTGCAGCAGACTCTTAATAGTCTGCGAGGCCAGTAGGACTCTCAGTGCCCCGTTTGCGCCGCGACCCCCGCGCTCGCGAGCGCTCGTCCCTGCAGCAGCGCATCGATCTCGGAAGTCGCTACCGCTCGCGGTGAGACCCAGCCGCCGCCGATGACTCTCGTCGGGACGGTCACGCCGGCGACTCCTCCGGTCGGACTGATCTCCACAACCGCCGTCGCTTCCGAGACTCCGCCCGACCCGCTGTTGATCACGAGCACCCATCTGCCCGCCGCCGGACGCTGCCACCGCACAACGTACATCCCGGGCTGTGAGCCTGGCCGGATGTCGAGCGGCATTGTCTGACGCTTTCCATCCACTATGCCTTCCGCGGTGCCAGTGACTGTCTTCGACTGAAAATCGCGGTGATGGTAGGTCCGCACCGTGAGGAAGGCGCCGCGCGACGTCGCATCAAACGGGTTGGCGGGATATTCGATCGAGATCCACGGCGGGCCGGCGGATGCTGATGTGGAAGCGGCTAGCGTCAGCGCAGCAGCCAGTACGAAGGAGTGGAGCAGGGTGCGTTTCATCGTGGACTCCTGAAGAAGTTTTGCAGACGTCGAAGACTTCAAACAGTCCGAAATCCGTCCGCGCCTTTACGATGCCGCTTGCTTCTTCAGGGTTTAAACGCGACTCTCTAATTCATTCTGCGAAAGACGACAGGGCCTTTGAACGTGCGCACCGATACTCTCGCGCCGCCGCCGCTCAGCTCCATCGTCAGCTCAGCGCCGCGTCCAAAGCGTCCGGGAATCGGCGCGTGCGCGGACACATTGTTGGTGATGGTTCCAGCGATCGTCACCGCTGTGACGTTGGCGCCCATCTTCTGTGGAATCCCGATCTCGACATTTCCGCTGTGTGTATCGAAATCGAACGTGCCGCCGCGATCGAGCGCGCCAGCAAAGGCGATGTTGCCCGTTACCGTCTCGATTTTGCTCCGCTCAAAAACTCCGCCATCGACTTTGATCGGCCCACTCACGGTGGAGAGGCCCAGGTCGGAGCTGGCGCCGCGGAACGTGATGGTGCCAGTGGCCGTCTTGGCTCGCAGCCACGACGGAGAGCCGATGACGTGGATGTCTCCATCGATCGCTTCGGCGTTCAGCTCGTGCGGATCACCTCTCACATCTATAGTTCCGCTCACCACGTACAGATCGAGTCCGCCAGTGACGTCACTGACGTCAATACTTGCGGTCGCCGTCTTGATCCAGAGCCGCGCGCGAGAGGGGGCCCAAACCTCGAGCTGAGTGGGCTTCGGGTCGCGATCGTTGGCAGCTTCGACGAACATTTTTGCGCCGTTGTAGCCGCCACCCATGAAGAAATTGTCGCCCGCTCCCAATGTGCCGCGCACCATGACAGTATCCTTGTTCCAGCCGTGCACGACGACACTGCCAACCATGTTGGCGATCCGCAACGCTCCTTCCATTCCGAGCGGAATCCTTCGCTCAACTTTTTTTTGTGCGGCAGCCGGTGATGCGCAAAACAGGACAGCCATCGCTGCGACGGCGAGTCTGCGCCAGCGTATAGAGGAAAAAGGGCTCACGGACGCATCACGTACCACGAGTCAGCTCAGTGGTGCGGCGCAGCAAATCCACTTTCTGCCTGTAGCTGGCCGAGAGCATCTGGACGAGCAGCTTGTTCGCGGGATCGCGCGCCAGTGCATTCCGCGCCTCGAGGATGGCTTCGTCGATCGTGCGCAAACTCGCCTTGAGCTGAGCGACGGTCTCGGGAGCAAGGGACGCCTCCTGCTGGTCGAGAAGGTCCTGAAGAATGCTGGCGGTGCGCAGGTAGTTGTTTTCTTCGATCGTGAACGCGGCGAGAGTCGCAGGCGTCGCCTCGGTCGAAGAGTTACTCGCAGACGTCCCACTGGTCGCGGCGCGAGAACGGCTATTCATGTACAAGCCAGTTCCGGCAGACGACAGAACCGCGATCAGGACAGCGGCAGCCGCGAGTGTATATCGACGCTGCCTGATCCCGGATCGAGTAAACGGACTATTGGCTAACACCGCAGATTCGTCCCGCGAGATGGCCGCGCGAATGTTCGACCATGCGTCAGCTGGTGGATCGATGGACTTAGGCAATTCCTCCGCGCGAGCCAAAATCCGCTTCAGGCTCTCGACCTCGGCGGAGCACAATGCACAGCTGGCGACATGTTCCTCGACGGGCGGACGCGCCTCCTCGGTGAGATCGCCCGTGACGTAATCATCCAGCAGGTGTTTAATGACCTCGTGTGTCATCTCAGGACTCCAGTCTCTCTCTCAATAATCGGCGAGCGCGATGCAGCTGCGCCTTCACTGTTCCAACGCTCACGCTCAGCTGCTCGGCGATTTCCTGGTGCTGGTAGCCTTCGACGTCATGCAGCACGAAGGCGAGCCTTGCCCCTTTGGGGAGCGAAGCGATCGCATTTTCCATATCCATCCTCGACTCCACGCCGCTAGATCGTGCCGCACCAGCCAGTCGCGATGTGTCATCCATCGGCAGGACTCTCGCAGTTCGCCGCTGGTCGCTTCTCGCGTTCTCCAGCATCGTGTTGATCGCAAGTCGATGCAGCCAGGATACGAACGCGCAATCGCCGCGAAACGTACCGAGCCTGCGCCACGCTTTTATGAACACGTCCTGCAACAGCTCGGTTGCGTCGGATTTGTCGCCGGCTTTGAGGCGGAGGCAGAACGCGTAGATGCGTGGTGAATGTTCGCGATACAGGAGCTCGAACGCATTGACGTCCCCAGCCTGCGCGCGGCGAATCCGCTCCAGCGCGGCGGCTTTGTCTTCAGCTTTCGTTGACGGGTAATTCCCGATCGTATCTGATACCACCGCGCTCGTCTTCATCTCAGGCGAGATTAAGATGCCACCCGCAGCCCCAGGGTTGGAAACCCGGAGAGCGCCTTTCACGAGTTACGGCTGTCCCTGAGGGCTTGGAGAAAGACTGACTGGCTCGGCGTCTATTCGATGTCGCCGCCGAGCTCGAACTTGGAGCGCGTGAGCCCAATGATGCGATCGAGGCCTGCTTTCACTTCCGGTGGCAGGTCACGCCGCGCCATCAGCCGCTCCGCTTCGGCGCGAATCGAATCGAGCGCCTGCAGGAAGTTTCCCTGTTTCAGTTTACCGGTA
>DATARP010000145.1:0-8564 GCA_036264075.1 Gemmatimonadaceae bacterium | reverse complement strand
AGGTTCGTGACGGTCCCCTCTTCTTCGGAGAAGTTGGCGATTGGCAGCACGACGGACGCCTTGCTCGCGATTGCCGGAAGCACGGACCCGATGACGACGACTTCGCTCGCGCGTGAAATCGCGGCGGCATCGATGCCCTCGAGGTCTTCGCCAGCAACCAGCAGCACGTCTCCCTGCTTGAGGTCCGCAAGAAGGTCTGTCGTTTTCTTGAAGCCGAGTGCCTGGGCGCCGTGCACGTTGGCCGCGCGCTCCCGGCGCAGCGCAAGATCCTTTACGCCGGGCAAAGGGGCTTCTTCTCCTTCAGCGACGCGGAACGCGCCGGCGCCACCCTGCATGATCTGCGTCAGAAGGAAGAGCGCCTCGTTGGACAGCATCGGAGAAGCAGCAACGAACACCTTCTTTCCACTCAGCACCCGCGCGGCGGCCGTGATCGCTACCTCCCAGCTCGTCGGAGCAAGCGCATTTGCTCGCGCGACCATGGGTTTCTCGACACGGTTTTTCTCGTTCATCCAGCGGTAGTTGAGACGGCCCCAATCGCACATGAAGAACGCGTTCACATTCTCGTTCGGCCGCGGACGCATGCGCACGAGCTGGTTCTCGCGAGTCTCCATGATCACGTTGCAGCCCTGCGTGCAATTCGGGCAGATCGATGCGGTTCGATCGAGCTCCCACGCGCGCGCCTTGTTGAGGAAATCCTTTGACAGGAGCGCGCCGACCGGACACATGTCGACGACGTTGGAAGCCCACGGATGCGTCAGGTCCTTCCCTTCAAACTTTCCTATCAGGGCGCGGTCGCCACGCTCGCTGACATTGAGAACGGGATCGTGCGCGACATCATCCATGAAGCGGACGCACCTCGTGCAAAGAATGCAGCGGTTCGGGACGTAGATCACGTCGCCGCCAAAGTCCTCTGCCGGATTGAAGCGCTTGGGCTCGCGATAGCGCGAGTCCTCGCGTCCTTCCTGATACGTGTAGTCCTGGAGCTCGCACTCGCCCGACTGATCGCAAATGGGACAGTCCAGCGGGTGGTTGATGAGCAGCATCTCGAGCACGCCTTTGCGTGCGTCGAGCGATTTATCCGAGTGAACGTGCACGACCTGGCCTTCCGCGACTGTCGTCGCGCACGAGGGAGCGAGCTTGGGCGCCTTCTCGACTTCAACGAGGCACATGCGACACACACCGGCCACGGGCAGTCCCGGGTGATAGCAGTAATGCGGTATCAGAACGCCCGCGGTCTTCGCCGCCTCGAGAATCGTCGTTCCGTCGGGCACGCTTACAGCGCGGCCTTCAATCGTGAGGTTCACCATCTTGGTCTCGGCCATCAGGCTACGGCCTCGATGACGGGGTGGAACCGCCTGCCTTGAATCAGCGCTTCAAACTCACTCCGAAACTTCCTGATTCCAGAGATCACCGGAACCGCACAGGAGTCGCTGAGCACGCAAATCGTCTTGCCCGTCATCTGCTCACCGATGTCGAGCAGCGTGTCCATGTCTTCGATCGTTCCCTGCCCGTCCCGAATGCGCTCCATGATCTTGGTCGTCCACGCTGTCCCTTCACGACACTGCGTGCATTGTCCGCAGCTTTCGTGGGCAAAAAAACGGGCGATTCGCGCGATGACCGACACCATCGATTGTCCATCGTCGATCACGATGACGCCGCCCGAACCAAGCATCGAGCCCTGCGCCACGAATCCCTCGTAGTCCATCAAGGTCGCTTCTGCTTCTTCCATTGTCTGAATGGGAACCGATGCCCCGCCTGGAATCACCGCCTTGAACTTTCTTCCGTGCGGCGGACCGCCGCACAGATCGTAAAGGAATTCCTTGAACGGAAATCCCATCACGACCTCATAGGTCCCCGGCCTTTGCACGTTCCCGCACACTGAAAAAAGCTTGGTCCCGGTACTCTTCGGACTCGACAGGGACATCTTCTTGTACCAGTCAGCGCCGTTCATGAGAATGGGAGCGGCCGCGATCAGTGTCTCGACGTTGTTGATCGTGGTCGGCATCCCGAACACGCCTGACACCGCGGGAAACGGAGGCTTGATCCGCGGATTCCCGCGACGCCCCTCCAGCGACTCCATAAGCGCGGTCTCCTCACCGCAGATGTACGCGCCGGCGCCTTTGTGCACGTGCACGTCGATTCGCTTGCCCGTGCCCATGGCGTTCTTGCCCAGTATCCCCGCCGAGTATGCTTCCTTTACAGCTTTCTCCATCCAGTAAAGGGGCTCGGTGAACTCGCCCCGGATGTAGACGTAGGCCGTTTCAGCGCCGATCGCATAAGCTCCTATCGCACATCCTTCCACCAGAGCATGCGGCGTCCAGCGCATCAGCTCTCGATCCTTGAACGTGCCCGGCTCTGACTCGTCGGCGTTGCAACAGAGATAGTGTGGCTTTCCATCGCCCGGTTTCATGAACGACCACTTCATGCCGGTCGGGAATCCGGCGCCGCCGCGGCCACGCAGCCCGGATTCCTTCACCACGTTGACAATGTCGGCCGGCGCCATTCCCAGCGCTTTCTCGAGCGCCTTGTAACCTCCGCGCTTTTTCCATCCTTCGAGCGACCGTGCCTCCTTGTCGCCGAAGTATTTGGAAAGTACGGCAGTTTCTCTCTGATGCGGCTGGTTCGGATAGCCCATTATGCCAGTCGTGCTAGTAGGTCCGGAACCTTCTCCGGGGTTACCGATTCGATGAACTCCTCATTCACCATCACCGGCGTGGCGAATCCGCAGGCTCCGAGGCACTCGACCTCGATGATCGTGAAGCGTCCGTCGGGCGAGGTGACTCCCAACTCTCCTGCATTGGTGTGGCGGAGAAACGCCTTCACTACATCTTCGGCTCCGCAGATTCCGCACGGAGATGTCGTACACACCTGGATGAAATATTTCCCGACCGGGTGCTGGTGGTACATGGTGTAGAACGTGACCACTCCCTTCACGTACGCCGGTGTCAGATCGAGCAGCTCGGCCACTTCGGCCATGCCTTCGTCACTCACCCAGCCGCGTTCGCGCTGCACGATCCAGAGCGCGGGCAACAGCGCCGCCATTTTTGTCGGATAATGAGTGAGCAGCTCGTCGAGCTCGCCCTTCACGCTTCCGGTGAACACAGGCGTATAGGGCTCGTGCGCAGCGCGATCGTGTGACGCGTAATCTGGCGACTCCAGGCCGCCAACGAGATCAGGTGTCAACGATCGATCTCTCCCATGACGATGTCGATGCTGGCGTTGATGGCGATGACGTCTGAAAGCAGATGGCCTTCGACCATCTTCGGAATCGCAGCGAGGTTCACGAACGAAGGTGGGCGAATCCGCCAGCGCACAGGCTTGGCCGTTCCGTCTGATACCATATAGTAGCCCTTCTCCCCCTTCGGGCTCTCGACAGCGACGTACGACTCGCCGATCGGCGGGCGGGGCCCTTCCATCACGACCTTGAAGTGGTGGATCATGGACTCCATCTCACTCGTCGCTTTCGACTTGGGCGGGAGGATGATACGCGGGTCGTCGATGTTCACTGGCCCATCGGGCAACCGATCGGCAGCCTGTTGTAGAATGCGCACCGACTGTCGCAGCTCCTCGAATCTCACCAGGTATCGGTCGTACACGTCGCCGTTGGTGCCGACCGGCACGTCGAAGTCGTACGTCTCGTAATCGAGATACGGGAAGTCCTTTCGCACATCGTAATCGACACCAGAAGCGCGCAGCATCGGTCCGGAAAGACCCCAGTTTATCGCTTCGTCGGGTGTCATCACGCCGAGTCCGACAGTGCGTCCAACCCAGATCGCGTTCCGGGTGAGGACGCGATCGATCTCGTCGAGCGTGTGCGGGAATGTGCGCGTGAATTGACGGAGGCCATCCATCCAGCCACTTGGAATGTCAGCCGCCATTCCACCGACTCTCGTCGCCGACGTGGTGAGGCGGGCGCCAACCCATTTCTCGATGAGACGGTAGATCTCCTCGCGACGCTGGAAGGCCCACAGGAACGGAGTGAATGCCCCGATGTCGATGCAGAACGTGCCGAGCCAGACGAGATGCGACATGATGCGAGACAGCTCGGATGCGATTACGCGAAGGACCTTGCACCGCTCTGTGATCTCGATGCCGAACAGCCGCTCCGCGCCCAGCGCGAAGGCGACGTTGTTTCCGATCGAGTTCAGATAATCTTCGCGATCCGTCCAGCAGATGATCTGGTTGTACTGGCGGTACTCACCGATCTTCTCGAAGCCGCAGTGCAGGTAACCGATGTGGGGTATGCAGCGGACCACCGTCTCGCCGTCGAGCTCCAGCACCAGACGGAGCACCCCGTGCGTTGCCGGGTGCTGCGGTCCGATGTTGATGAGCATGTGCTCGCCTTCGAGATCTGGCTCTACACTCGGAGGCGCCTCGACGGCGACCGCGGTACCGCCGTCGTTGGTGACGAGCGGGACGCGTTGTGGGCGGCCCTGCGCGTCGAGGCCGGAGGTCGAGAGCTCGACTTCGATCGTGCGTTTGGACATTACTCGCCCGTCCTCTCGCCCTTGTTCAGTCTCTGGCGCATGTCTTCGGGCAGCTCGGAGAACGCGTCGGCGATGGTGAGCTCCTCCATCGAGTACCGGGCCTCTGGGTTCTGCGCCAGCGCCTGGCGCAGCTGCTCCGACCGGCTGAAGCGTCCGCGCAGCGGGAAATCCTTGCGCAGCGGATACCCTTCCTTGTACGACTCCCACATCAGAAGCCGGCGCAGATCGGGATGTCCAGTGAACCGGATTCCGAACATGTCGTAGCACTCGCGCTCCAGCCAATCCGCCGAGCGGTAGATGTCGTACACGCTGTCGATCTCGAGCGGCGCGCCCTTGGCGATCTGCGTCTTGATGCGGAGAAAACGACGGAATGGCAGCGACCGGAAGTGCCACACAACCTCTATCGGGACGTCGGCGTCGCGGTACTCGACCGCAGTGACGTCGCTCAGAAAATCGTACTGCTGCGTGCTGTCGTCGTGCAGCCAACGGATCACCTGCTTTACCGACGACGGCACCACATAAACGACGGTCTCTCCCCAGATTACTTCCACTCGCTTGATCGCGGAAGAAAATCGTTGCTGGAGCGCCGCGGCAGACGGATTCGCCGGCTCCTTTCGGTGAGAGACGTTCTTCTGCGTGACGGGATTGCTGCCCGTCGCGCTGGCGCCAGTGCGAACGATCTCGAATCGGGTCACTGTGAGGACCTGGTCTGATTTACCGAGTTTCCGAACGGCTCGCCGAGCTCGTCGATCACCGAGGGCGGGATGTAGAGCTGGCTCGAAGGATCTGGCTCCATCTCATCGCGGGTTCCCTTGTCCGCACCGCGCTCGTTCTTGACTTTCTCCTGGAGCATGCGAATGCCGTAAATGAGTCCCTCAGGGCGGGGCGGACATCCCGGAACGTAGACGTCAACTGGAATGATCGTGTCGATTCCCTGCACGACCGCGTAGTTGTCGAACATGCCACCAGTCGAGGCGCACGCACCCATCGAGATTGCCCACTTGGGCTGCGGCATCTGCTGCCAGATCCGGCGAATGATCGGCGCGAGCTTGAACGGAACGCGCCCCGCGCAGATGAGCACGTCGGCCTGGCGGGGGGAGAAGCTCATCCGTTCCATTCCAAAACGGGCCAGATCGAAATCGCTGGCGGCAGTGGCCATGAACTCGATCGCGCAACAGGCGGTTCCGAACGGCATCGGCCACAGAGAATTTGCGCGGGCCCAGTTCACGAGGAAGTCGAGTCTGGTCAGCGCCCATCCTTCCTGCGATTCCGGGCTGTAAGAGACCGTGCGGTGGTCGGTGGGCGCGGTCAATCCCATTGCAGCGCTCCCTTCTTCCAGACGTAGATGAAGCCGACGAGAAGGATCAGCATGAACACCAGCATCTCGCTCAACCCGAAGAGGGAGATATTTCCCACTGGGCAGCTCTCGGCCACGAGCGGCACCAGGCAGGACAGCTGCTTGTAGTAGACGGCCCACGGAATCATGAACACCGTCTCGATGTCGAAAATTATGAACAGGATCGCAACGAGGTAGAAGCGCACTGAGAACCGCTCTCGCGCATCGCCGAGTGCCGGGACCCCCGATTCGTACGCCTGTTGTTTCACCGGCGTCGGCCGCGCGCGGATCGTCAGAGCCGAGATCGCGATGATCAGCAGCCCATTCATCACCACGAAACCGAGCAGCATCAGAACCGGGAAATAAGCGCGAGCCATGGAGTTCCGGACTTCGTGAAAAATTTCACTAACGCGATTTTCAGGAATTTACCGACCGCTATCTTTTAATTCAACGGCACCCGTTCGGTGGCGATCACAGTGCGAAAATCGTACATTCACGACGAAAAGCTGCGAACTCCCGGCAGCTGGCCACCGCCGACATGCTGGCGGTCCTCACCGCAAATCAAATCTTCCCCAATGTCAATTCAAGCGGATCGCTGGATCACCCGAATGGCCAGAGAGCATCGGATGATCGAGCCCTTCGAGAGCAGTCAGGTCCGATCAGGGGTCATCTCCTACGGCGTAAGCTCATACGGCTACGACATGAGAGTGGCGCCCGAGTTCAAGATCTTCACGAACGTGCTGAGCTCCATCGTGGATCCGAAGAATTTCGACTCGAACTCGTTCGTGGAGTTCGAGGGTCCAATCTGCATCGTTCCACCCAATTCGTTCGCGCTGGGAAGATCCGTGGAATACTTCCGGATTCCGCGCAACGTAGTGACCATCACCGTGGGCAAATCCACCTATGCCCGTTGCGGGATCATCACGAATGTCACACCCTTCGAACCGGAGTGGGAAGGATTCGTCACTCTGGAGATCTCCAACACCACTCCCCTTCCCGCCAAGATCTACGCGAACGAGGGGATTGCCCAGGTCCTCTTCTTCAAGGGAGAAGAAGAGCCGGAGGTTTCCTACAAGGACAAGAAGGGGAAGTATCAAGGTCAGCAAGGAGTGACACTGCCCCGGCTGTAGTCTGGCCCCTTGCTTGCCACCTGATAGTCACAGGAACTAACCGAAATTGGAGATGCTAGGCTGATGCAGAATCGCGACGGAGTACAGAAGGGACCCCAGGATCACGCTGAAGGTCAGCACGGAGCAAAAACACGCAGCAAGATTCTGGAGCAGCTGCACTCACGTAACGGTAACGGAGTCGTGGATCCGAACAAACCTGGCGTCGCGCCGGACAAGGATCAGGCGAATCACACCTCAGCGCATCGGTTGTTCGAAGAGCGCCAGCAGCACGACGAAGCCGAAAAACACAGCGAGAAGACCCGGCTCAATCGGGAGATCGAGCGACGCCACCTCGATCCGACGCACATCCCCAAGATTTGAGACCTACCTGACCACGCTCGGGGCCTAGCCTGGGCACTCGCTCCGATTCAGGGGCGGGTGCCGAATAAGTTGGCGCGCAGAAAGTCCCGGTTCATTCGTGTGATCGTGTCGATGCTGATCTCCTTCGGGCACGCTTCCTGGCACTCGCCGTGGAGCGTGCAGCTGCCAAAGTTCTCCAGGTCCATCTGTTCCACCATTCCAAGCGCGCGGCGATATCGTTCCGCCTGCCCCTGCGGCAGAAGTCCCAAGTGCGTGATCTTCGCCGCGGTAAAGAGTGATGCCGACGCGTTGGGACATGCGGCAACGCATGCTCCGCACCCGATGCAGGCCGCGGCATCCATCGCGGGCTCGACGCTCTCCTTCGGCACGAGAATGTTGTTGGCGTCCTGAGCGCCACCCGTTGGCGCGGTGATGAACCCGCCGGCCTGAATAATTCTGTCCAAAGCAGACCGATCGACGACGAGATCCTTGATGATCGGAAACGCTCCCGCGCGCCAGGGCTCGATATAGATCGTGTCACCGTCCTTGAAGCTTCTCATGTGAAGCTGGCACGTAGCGGTTCCCCGCATCGGACCGTGCGCGACGCCGTTGATCATGAGGCTGCACATGCCGCAGATGCCTTCGCGGCAGTCGTTGTCGAAAGCTATCGGCGTTTCGTTTCGCTTCGTGAGACCTTCGTTGACGACGTCCAGCATCTCGAGGAACGACATGTCCGCGCTGATGTCGCGTGCCTCGTAGCGGACCATCTTCCCCGGCGCCTCGGCCGACGCCTGCCGCCAAACGTGAAGGGTGAGGTTCATTACTTGTAGCTCCGCTGCGAGAGCTTGACGTTCTCGAAGACGAGCGGCTCCTTGTTGAGGATCGGGCTCTTGCCCTCTCCGGCGTATTCCCACGCCGCAACGTATGCGAAGTTGGCGTCGTCGCGCAGAGCTTCCCCGTCGGGCGTCTGGCTCTCCTCCCGGAAGTGTCCGCCACACGATTCTGTGCGGTGGAGCGCGTCGAGGCACATCAGCTCTCCAAGCTCAAAGAAGTCCGCCACTCGGCCCGCCTTCTCCAGCGCCTGGTTCAGCTCCACGTCGCTGCCAGGCACGTTGACGTCCCGCCAGAATTCGTCTCGCAGCTCCGGAATCTTCTCGAGCGCCAGCTTCAGGCCAGCCTCGTTGCGCGACATCCCGCAATAGTCCCACATGATTTTGCCGAGCTCCCGGTGGAACGACGCGACGGTGCGCTTGCCATTGATCGACAGAAACT
>DATARP010000131.1:0-40912 GCA_036264075.1 Gemmatimonadaceae bacterium | reverse complement strand
GAAGCCGGAGTATTACGTGACCGTCGGCCTTCCCATCCGCGGACAACCAGAAGGCTTGAGGAATGCGCGAGACACCCGAGGGCAGCGCGTTTCGTTCGGAGACGATGTGTGGACGGCTCTCGTCGACGAGCACTCCGCTGGCCCGAAGGGATGGACGTGGTCGCAGTACGCGTGGGTGTTCAAGCGCGGCCGCTGGAACGGTCGCCTCGAGCTGGCTTCAACCATTCTGATCGGAGTGGTCGAGTAAGAAGCGCTGATCGTTATTTGACGTTGCGCTTCATTTCGCCGAGCCGCGTCGAGATTTCCTGCGGCAGGAACAGGTCGTCCGAGATTCCGGCGATCTCCTCGGCCTCCTTCCACGCTTCCTCGAGGAGGTACAGCTCTCCCTCCAGCGCGCGTCGCTCCGAGTCTTCGTGCGAGACCATCTCGAGCGCCAGGCGAACCCGGGCCGGTATTTTGGAAAGCTTTCCGGATTCACCCCAGGTGTTCCAGTCCCTGTGCTTGGCTGCTTCCCGCGCAGCGGCGCCGAAGGTCGCAGCAGCATCGTCGTTGTCCGTGGCGAGCTTTACCGCATCGGCGACGACGCGCGCTGAAGCACCTTTCTGGTTCAGATACGGCAGCAGCTGTGACACCGCGCGCATCGCGTCCTCTCCGCGAAGGACGCTCTTCTCGGACTCCGGATCGTAGCGCCACCAGCGCATGTTGGGATCTTTTGTCGTGCGGTGAGCGACTCTCACTCCCCATGGCTCTCCGCCGACCGGAGGCAGCATCAGTGTCTCTTTCACATGCTTACCTCTGACGAGCAGCGGAGTCCCGTCGGCAGCGGGGAAACGCGCGACGACCTTTCTTGCCTGGATCATGCTGGCGGTGGCATTCAAGCCTTGAAATAAGTTCCAGCCCCCGCCGGCGAACGTCAGCCCGAGTAGTGGGCCGAGCGTGGGAACTGCGACGAAACCGGCGATGACAGCCGCGCCCTGGATCATGTTCCGGCGCCTTCGCCGGCCGAACTGATCGCCGTATCGCCAGGCGGCGAACTCGGGGCGAAGCGGCTTGCCGATGCAGACGAGCTCAGTGCCTTCGCTGAGACGTGCGAGACCAATCTCGTCGGTCGAAACTCGGAGCTTCGTTCCGCGGTATGAGCGCTCACACTCCTCAATTGCTTCCCAGCGCTCCTCCACCGGCGTGAGGTTCCACCGCTCGCACTTTCGGCAGACTACCCAGAGCCTTCCTTTCGCAGCGTCGAATGCGAGCCGGCGACCGACGGGAAAATGCTCGATCGCCTCGTTTGCGCCGAGATCAGTTTTGCAGAAGAGACAGGTAGAGTACATCTGCGGGGGATTTGTCGCCTAACGGCTGCGGGCCGGGGCGACGGCGAAAGTCATCGTCACGAAATCGCTCCGCCATTCGAGATTCGGCTCGTTCGCGCGCTTCAAGTGGGTTCCGAACAGGAGCCAGCGTCCCTGCTTCGGCAGCGGAACGGATGCGCGACCGGATGCATCCGTCGTCACGAAGGCGTCCGCGGATCCGCCTTCGCGTCTGGCGCCGACCGGAAAGTTTGCGAGCGGCGCTCTATGAAGAAGAACACGAATCGGAAGCGCGTCGCCCGCCGACAGCGCGGTCGGATTGCTCTCGGGGACGATCTCAAAATCGAGCCCGGTGGGAGAATTCCATTTCGAGTCCTGTTCCGATTTGCCGACACGGACAAAGCTCCTCGCATACTTGGTGTAAGTCTCGCGCCAGCGCCGGGGCGCGGGAACCTTGTTCCACTCGCTCCTGACGATCGAGTCCGCGCGGATCTCGGTGAGGTATTCCTCGATCAGCTTTGGCTCGAGCTCGAGAGTGCGTGGCTTGAGTGCAATCGATATCGTGGCGACACCCTGCTGCCGCGGAGTCCACATGTAGCGCAGAGAGCGTCGTGTCGCTCGCGGCGCGCTCAAGCGTTCGATATTTCCGCCGGTCCGCACTTCTGCCAGGACGACGCGCGCTGGGTCGATGGGCAGCTCGTTCGCGGGGAACTTCATTCCGCTCGAGACGTGAAGCTCCACGGTATGCCCCGGCGCGACGCGCATGTTGGACGGCATGAGCCACGTCTCGTGCGCTGCGGCGAGAGTAGCGCTCGCGAGTAAAGCGGCGACGCTAAGGATTCCGACAATTCGTTTTGTGGGCATGCGGGGAATTTACCGTCCCGCTCTCGACACTGGAGAAAGGCGCGCGTCAACTAGAACAGCGTCGGCTGCTGCACCCCGCCATTACTCGGCGCCGGAGGAGGATTGAACCCGAAGTGCCGGTACGCCTGCGCCGTGGCGACTCGCCCGCGCGGAGTCCGCTGGAGAAATCCGTTCTGTACGAGGAACGGCTCGTAGACCTCCTCGAGCGTCCCGACGTCTTCGCCGACCGCGGCAGCTATAGTGCCGACGCCCACCGGCCCGCCATCGAACTTCTCGATTATGGCTTTGAGGATCCGCGAATCCATGTCGTCGAGTCCGAACTGATCGACCTCGAGGAGCTGCAGCGCGTCGGCGGCGACCTTGCGATTGATGTTGCCGTTAGCGCGGACCTGGGCGTAGTCACGAATGCGGCGGAGCAGCCGGTTTGCGACGCGTGGTGTCCCGCGCGATCTCTTGGCGATCTCCTTCGCACCGTCGTCGTCGATCTCCACCTGCATTACCTCGGCGGTTCGATGCACGATCTGCTCGAGATCGGCGGGCGGATAATAGTTGAGCCGCATCTCGATGCCGAACCGCGCGCGCATGGGCGGAGTGAGCATGCCGAGCCGAGTGGTCGCGCCGATCAGAGTGAACCTCTCAATCGGCATGGTGATCGTCTGCGCCTTCGGACCCTCGGAGAGCCGGATCTCGATCTTGTAGTCCTCCATCGCTGGATAGAGGAATTCTTCGATGACCGGGCGGAGGCGGTGGATCTCGTCGATAAAGAGAATGTCGCCTTCTCTAAGATTCGTCAGTGTTCCGACCAGATCGCCGGGCTTCTCGAGCGCGGGGCCGGATGTGGTTCTGATATTGACGCCGAGCTCTCTGGCGATCAGCTCTGCCAGTGTAGTTTTTCCGAGGCCCGGAGGACCGAAGAAGAGCGCGTGGTCGAGCGGTTCGCGCCTGGCCATACAGGCATCGATGTAGATGCGCAGGGACTCCTTCACGCGGTCCTGGCCGATGAACTCGGACAGACGCTGAGGGCGGAGCGAGAGCTCGACTACGCTCTCCTCCGGCATTATTTCGGGAGTGGTTATTTCGGCGCGGGACATCGCGGCTCCAGCGGGATCGGCGTGACCGTTGACCGCCCAAACTTAGCCGAATACACACCGAAATACGATACCTCTCGCCGCCTCGAAACCACTAAACTCTGGCCTGCAGGGTGGCCATTCTCTCGGCGGCTTTCTCCAGAGTCTCCAGCTTCTTACAGAACGCGAATCTCGTCACCGATCGCCCAAGCTCAGGTCGCGAATAAAAGCTCATCCCCGGAACGGTCGCGACCCCAACCTCCTTCGCCAACCAGATCGCAAACTCCCTCGACTCCAAATCGGAAATCTCCGAGAAATCGGCGAGTATATAGTAGGCTCCCTCCGGTGCTGCGTACTTGAAGCCGGCTTCGTCCAGCGCCGAGCACATGATGTCCCGCCGGGCGCGGTACTCGAGAGCGAGATGGTTGTAATAGTCAGAGTCGAATGCCATCCCGATCGCACCCGCCGCCTGCAAGGGAGCCGGCGCGCCCACTGTAAGGAAATCGTGGACCTTCCGAATCGGAGACGTGAACTCGAATGGCGCTACCGCGTAGCCAAGCCTCCACCCCGTGCACGAAAAAGTCTTCGACAACCCCGAAATCGTGACGGTCCGCTCCCTCATCCCGGGCCACGTCGCCAGTACGTGGTGTCCGCCCGCGTAGCGAATGTGCTCGTAGATCTCGTCCGTGATCGCGATCACATCCCACTTCTGACATAGCTCCGCGATCAGAGATATCTCTTCCCGCGTGAATACGCGACCGGTTGGATTGTGAGGAGTGTTCACGACAATCGCCCGAGTCTTATTCGAAAAAGCAGCGCGGAGCTTATCCGGATCCAATCGCCAGTCCGGCGACTCCAGCGGCACGAATACCGGCTTCGCACCTGCAAGTATCGCGTCCGGTCCGTAGTTCTCGTAATACGGCTCGAACACGATCACTTCGTCGCCCGGATCGATCAGTGCCAAGAACGTGGCCGCCATCGCCTCCGTCGCGCCGCAGCACACGGTGATCTCCCGCTCCGGATCCACCGTCATCCCGTACCAGCTCCGATACTTCTCCGCGATCGCAAGCCGAAGCGCCGGACTGCCCCAGGTGATCGCGTACTGGTTGACGTCCCCGTGAATTGCCGCGCACGCAGCGTCCTTCATCGGATCGGGCATCGGGAAGTCGGGAAATCCCTGCGCGAGATTGATCGCTCCGTGCTGGTTCGCAACGCGCGTCATCTCGCGGATCACAGACTCGGTGAACGTGTTTGCACGTTTGGCCGTTCCGACACGCGACGAAGCCTTCACGCTCGCCATCACGACTTGTTTCGGAGATTAGTGATCACCTCGATCACTCCGCTGTTACCACCCCGCAGTCCGAACTTGCCGCCCGCCTCGGTAATGTTGTAATACCGGAATTCGGTTACAAGGTAGGCAGGTATGTTTCGAAGTGTGGAAATGTCGCCGTATGGCTGCCCGTCGACGTATATAGTCGCGAATTCGGTGGATCCGTCGCCCGAGAGAATCGATGTCTGACCATGCGAGACAAGCCAGTTCGGGCGGAGCCGTGCTACCGCATCGTACGCAGTCACGACATCGGCATGAGCGGCACTCACCTCGACGGACGTCAGGATGTTGGCCTTTCGAGCCTGCCCGTCAGGCAACGTCCCGATACTACTTCCGCCGGAAGCGCAGCCCATCAGAGCCGCGGCTGCCACGAGAGAAAGGTGTTTGATTGACATTGGACCCTCCGCGTTTTGTGACGCTGTTCCATCAACTCCGGGGGCGAAATTGATTTGACAAATCATAGCCTATTCCCGAAGATGCGCGAGACGGTGCGGCAATGGGCCAGGTCAGATCAGTGACACGACACCGACATCTCATCATCCGGAGGATACGTGGGATCGACACTTCTCATAGTAGTCGTCATCGCTGTGGCCGCATCGGTATGGCTATGGAAACGGGGCAAGCCGCCCACTCCCTGAGACGCGCGGTTCACTGGCCGACTGCCAAAGGGTCCCTTACTTTTTGTCTCCCACCACCAACAGGAGCGGCGGAATGCCACAATTCCTAATCGAGCGCCAGATCCCGGGCGCGGGCAAAACTCTCGAGTGACGAGCTCAAGGCGATCTCCCAGAAATCGTGCAGTGTCATCAGCGGCATGAACAAGGAAGGAAAGGACGTCCAATGGGTCAATAGCTTCGTCACGAGCGACAAGATCTATTGCGTCTACAATGCCCCCAACGAAAAGGCTGTTAAGGAGCACGCCACCAAGGGCGGGTTCCCCGCCAACAGCGTGATGAAGGTGGCGCGGATGATCAGCCCGATAACCGCCGAGACTGGCTGAGGGCACGCGGCCGCTCGGTGCGCCTGACGCGGAGATAGCCGTAGATAATTCGGGACAGCTCGGTCGCGGTTTCTGCGGGGTGCGACAGAAAATCGCCGCTCGACAGACCTCCACCCGCTTCCGACAAGACCGCCGTCTCGAGCGCGTGGCCAATCAGCATCACAACGAACCGGATCGCCCGGTCTGGATGTGGGTGCCCAACGTCCTCTCGGCGATCCCGTAACAGCCGCTCGAACAACCCGAGACTCTGCAGCCGGAGCTGCTCCGAGTGGGACCTGAACGCGGGGTCGGGGTGGGATTCGGAGTAGAGGAGAAGCGCTCGAACCAGCGAGCGCCGGACCCGGTACGCCTCGATCATGCCTGTGACCAGCGTGGCGAGCAGCTCGTGTGTCGGCGCTCCCTCCCACTTGGCCGGATCGAGCGCGAACTCGTTCGCGGCGAAGGAATCGAGAAAGAACCGCTCGTAGACTGCCTGAAGCAGGGAATCCTTGTCGCGGAACCGCTTGTAGACGTTCCCCACCGACATCCCTGCCCGGGCGGCGATGGCCGGAACCGTAGCCCCTTCGAGGCCGTCGGATTCCAAGGTATGTTCGGCCGCGTCGAGCAGCCGCTGGAGGGTATTGCGGCCGCGTTCCTGGTACGTTGGCAGAGAGCTGCTCATAAGTGAATCTTAATTCACCCAAAGGTGAATTGCAAATCACTTATTGCTCCGTAACCCGAGGCGCTTACCTCGCGGCGGAAATGACCTCGATGGCTCCTGAGACGTTATCGAGACCGAACCGGCCCGATGCCTCCGGGCCGTTGTAATAGTGGATCTCACGGATTCCGTTCACACTCAGGTTCTTCAGCGAGTTGAGGTCGCCGAAAAGCACGCGATCGAGATAGACCCTCGGGTAACCGGTATCTGCACCCCTGAGCGTGGTCACCCCGCGCGATGTTAGAAAGTTGGGGCGCAGCCTTCTGATCGCATCGAACGCATTGGTGGCCTGCGAAGCGACGAGCTCATCGCTCGTGATGACGTTCGGGTCGCGCGACGACCGCGCAGTCGTTGGCGGAGTGCAAGACGTAGCCAGAGCCGCAACGAGACCAACGAGTAAAACCATGCGCATTATCTCCCTCCTGCTTTGCAGTTATTCACCTATCTTCGTGGACTCCCACGCTGTGAGCAGCCATCGCCCGTTCCGCCGGACGTACACCTCCGTAAAGCGAATCCCGAAACTCGACATTCCCGCGGCATTGAGGATGCGAATCCGCGACCGACCGGTTACCACCGCTGACCCGTCATGCAGGCGAACCTGCACATCACTCGGCTCGATCGACTCGTAGACGAGCCCCTTTGATCGAATCAGCTCGACGAACTGCGCCTTGTTCTGCAGGTCGCCGCCGCTGTGCACGTAAGTCAGGTCGTCATCCAGCAGTGTCCCCAGCAGAACGACATCCTGTTTGAGCATTGCTTCGAACCGCTCGCGTTCCGCGAGACGAACTTCACTCTCAGCTGTCCTCGGTGCCGTCGAGCCGCCGGTCGCAGACGCGCAGGCGGCCACGCAGACGAAGGCAACCATCCACGCTGAGCGATTCATCGGCCGCCCAGTTTAGCCAGCGCTGCACGAAGCAAATCCGCTGGAGACTTCGCGGGCGCACCGCCGTCGAGCGCTGTGCGAACCGCCCGCTCCGCGTCAGTGCTCGAGTAGCCAAGGGAGACCAATGCGCGCAGTGCGTCATCCGCCGCGGCGCTCGCCGGCACCGGCGAGGTCCCACTGGGGTCTCCAAGCCCGCCGAGTTTGTCACCCAAATCCAGGATGAGCCTCTCCGCCTTCTTCCTGCCGACACGAGGAACGCTCTGTAGCGTGGGAATGTCTTTCTCCCGAATGGCCCGAATCAATCGTGGGGCCGACAAGGCCGACAGGAGGCCAATTGCCAGCGACGGACCTACACCGTTAGCCGTGAGCAGCTTTTCAAACAGTCGCTTCTCGAAGACGCTCGCGAACCCGAACAAGTGCCAGGAATCCTCCTTCACCACCAGGGACGTGTGGAGCGTGACGTCCTCTCCGGTGCGCGGGAGCGTCTCGTACACACTCAGCGGGATGGTGAGCTCGTAGCCGACGCCGCCGCGAGTCATCACCTGGAGCGAGTCGAGATCCTTGGCGACGAGCTTCCCTTCGATCAGTCCTATCAACGGGCCGAGAACCTGATCGGCTGGATTTTTGGAAGGTCGGGCGCGAGCGCGAACGCGAGAGCGGCCGCCACTCCGTCGGCTGCGTCCGTCGGTTGCGGCGCCGATTTCAATCTCAGTAATCGCATCACCATGAACTGCACCTGGACCTTGGTCGCCGCGCCAGTTCCCGCCACGGCCTTCTTGATCTCCGACGGCGGGTATTCGTGGATCTCGATCCCAGCCTGTGCTCCAGCGAGGAGTATCACGCCGCGCGCGTGACCGAGTACGACGGTTGTACGCACGTTGCGGGCGTAGAAGATGTCTTCGATGCAGAGTATCGTCGGCCTGTGACGGCGAATCAGCTCCACCACTCCGTCGTGTATCTCCGCCAGTCGCTGTGCCAGATCGTCGCGCGGCTTCGTGCGAATGACGCCGCATTCAACGAGCGTCAGCGGATTGCGGCCTTCCTTGCGAACAACTCCGTAACCCGTGACCGCGGTGCCCGGATCTATGCCAAGGACCACGACCGGTTCGGACTCACGCACCGGTCATCTGCTCGACGTCCATGTCGAAGTTCGCCGAGACCTTCTGAACGTCGTCGAGCTCTTCCAGCTCCTCGAGCAGCTTGATGACGGACTCCGCGTTCTTGCCCGCCACATGCACCGTGCTCTTCGGAATGAAAGCGACCTCCGCCTCCATGATCGCGAACCCGGCTTTCTCGAGGCCGGCCTGGACGTTGTGCATCGCGTGCGGGTCGGTCGTCACCGTGTACTGCTCACCCTCCGCTGCGAAATCCTCCGCGCCGGCGTCGAGTGCCGCCTCCATCGCCGCGTCCTCCTCGTATTTGGTCGCATCGATGTAGATCTGGCCCTTCCGATCGAACAGATACGACACCGAGTGCGGCGGGCCCAGGTTGCCGCCAAGCCGGGTGAGCTTGTGCCGGATCTCGGCGACGGTGCGCGTTGGGTTGTCGCTCAGCGCGGAGATGAGGATCGCGACGCCGCCGGGCCCGTAACCCTCGTAGGTGACCTCGGTGTAGTGAACCCCCTCGAGCTCGCCCGTCCCCTTCTTGATGGCGCGCTCGATGTTCTCCTTCGGCATCGACTTGGCTTTCGCGGCGTCGATCGCGGTGCGGAGTCGGGGATTGTGAGCTGGATCGCCGCCGGCGAGCTTCGCCGCCATCGTTATTTCACGAATCAGCTTCGTGAACTGGGCGCCGCGCTTGGCGTCGGTCGCCGCCTTGTAGTGCTTGATTTGCTTCCACTTGCTATGGCCGGCCATGATCAGCTCGGATGAAATTGTGTGACTGTGTGCCGCGCGTGTCCCGTTGCCGGGGACGCCGCCAGCTCCTGGACCAGCGCATTCAGCTCCCCGCGAGATGCCTCATCTAACTGCCCGACGGCAGCTTTCACAAGGTCCTCAAAAGCGACGGCGCAGCGGGCCCGATCGTGCCCGGCCAGAGCGCCGGTGATGCCGAATGCCGTGGACCTGATTCCGCTCGGAACGGCCAGCGACGAGAGCCACTGCTTGGTATGCTCAGTCCGCTCGAGAGTCACCTCTCGCGTAAGCTCGTAAGGCGGGACGATTCCCGCGCACAGGCGCCCCAATTGGAGACAAGCCAGCAGCGTCTCGCGGTCCCCACCCAGCGCAGCCCGCCCCGACAACGCTGCCAGAGAGCGAAATCGAAATGTGGGGGTAGCAAGAGTGTACCGAAGTGGTTGGCCGATCACTCTCCGAATCTAGGCACGGACTCACCCCTCGGCTACATTCCGATCATATGGCCGTTCCGGTCCTGAACCCCCCAAAATCGATACTCTGGGTAGACGACGAAGGTGAGCTCCTCGAGCCTCATCGCATCTTCCTTCGTTCGAAAGGCTATACCGTAGAGTGGGCGAGCAACGCAGACGACGCCGTCGAGCTGCTGAGGCGCCGTCCGTTCGACATCCTGCTCCTGGACGAGCAGATGCCGGGCAAGCGCGGCCTCGAGGTCTATCGCGACGTGCGGGAGATGGCGCCCAACCTTCCTGTGGTGATGGTCACCAAGAGCGAAGAAGACTCTACGCTCAAGGAAGCGATCGGCGTGAACATCCGGGACTACCTGGTGAAGCCGATCAATCCGCGGCAGGTGCTTACCGTGGTGACGCGGATTCTGGAAGGCCCGCGCATCCGCCAGCAGGCAATAGCGCGCAGCTTCGTCGAGCGGTTCCGTGCGATCGAGCTCGAGCGCGACCGCAACCTCGATTGGCGCGGCTGGATTGACCGCTACGACGAGCTGATGCGCTGGGATGTCGATCTCGCCGCCGCTGGCGAGATGGGGCTGTACGAGTCGCTGCAGGGTCTCTATCCGGACATGCACCGCGAGTTTGCCGCGTACATGAAGGACAACTATCCGGAGTGGCTCAGGAACCTGGAGGGCAACCGTCCACCGTTGTCCATCGATATCGTCGCCGAGTTCCTGATGCCGATACTGGAGCGCGACAAGGCGGCGGTTTTCATCGTCGTGGATTGCCTGCGCCTCGATCAATGGCGGGTGCTCGAGCCCCTGCTCGCCCCGTTCTTCGACGTGGAGACGACTCATTATTACGCCGTGCTGCCGACGGCAACTCCGTATTCGCGCAACGCGTTGTTCAGCGGACTTTTTCCAGGTGAGATCGCGGCCCGGCTTCCCGACTGGTGGGGCAACGCCGATCGCGAGGATGAATCCCTCAACGCGCACGAGCGCGAGCTGCTCGAGTCGCATCTGCAGGAGCTCTGCGGAAAAACCCCGGTTCGCTACCAGAAAATCTCGACGGCCGCCAACTCGGACGACCTCGAGCGTCATCTCGGGACGGCTATCGGACCCGAAGGGGTGAGCGCGTTCGTGTTCAACTTCGTGGATCTGCTCACGCACGGCCGCAGCGAGTCGCAGATCCTGTACGAGGTAGCGCGCGATGAGATCGCGCTGCGCCAGATCACGCGGCAGTGGTTCCAGCGGTCGGCATTGTTCAGTGTGCTCAAGGAAGCGTCGCGCAGAAAAATCTCCGTGCTGCTCACGACGGATCACGGCTCGATCCACTGCAACACGCCCGCCACGGTGTACGCCAAGCGCGACGCCAGCGCCAACCTCCGTTACAAGTTTGGCGAAGATCTGCGTGCCGAGCGGCCAGACCAGGCGCTGCTGTTCTCGAATGAGGACATGCTGAGGCTCCCACGACGCGGCGCCGGGGGCAACACTCTGTTGGCGACCAACGACTGTTTCTTCGTCTATCCGACGAAGCTGCGCGAGTACCAGAGCCGCTACCGCGGTTCGTTCCTGCACGGGGGCGTGACCCCCGAAGAAGTAATTCTCCCGTTGGCGTTGCTAACTCCGCGCCGGTAAATGCCGGCGCACCAAACCGGCGTTAATATCGTGAGCAATGCCGGTCTATAAGCGGCTCCTTCCATACCTGCGCCCGCACTTCTGGCGCATGGCGATCACGATCGTGGCGAACCTGATCGCGGCGCTGCTCGACGGCTTCGCGATCGCCCTCCTGATTCCGTTCCTCAACATCCTATTTCACCAGCCCGCGACGGCGATGAAGTCGGGATGGATATCGAAGCTGCTCGATGCAACGGTCGGGAGCCGGATCGTGCCCGGCGACGAGATGCACTCGCTGCGGAACGTGATCATGCTCGTGCTGGCGGCGGTGATACTCAAGAACCTGCTCGTCTGGGTTGCCGGGCAGTTCGGCGCGACGTTGCAGGAGTTCGTCACCCGCGATCTTCGGAATGCGGTCTATCGGCATCTCGCGCACCTGCCGCTCAGCTACTTCACGCAGATGAAGGCCGGCCAGATTCTGTCGCGCGTGATCAATGACACCTTCGAGACGCGCCTCATTCTCACGCAGATCGTCACGCAGTCGCTGCAGAGCGCGTCGCTGGTGCTGGTGTACATCGCGATCCTGTTCAGCATCTCGTGGCAGCTGTCCCTGATCGCGATGGTCATCCTCCCGCTGCTCGGATTCTCGTTGCAGCCGATGCTCAAGAAACTTCGTCGAGGGAATCTTCGCCGCGGCAACGTGCACGGGGAAATGACCAGCGTGCTTCAGGAGACGATCAGCGGAATCCGTCTCGTGAAAGCGTCGGGCACGGAGGCGTACGAAGAGAGCAGGTTCGCCGAGGGGAGCAACAAGTACGCGAGCAGCAGTCTCAGGCTGACGCGCCTCGCGCTGCTGGCTCCGCCGGTGACCGAGATCATCGGGACTGTGATTGCCGTGCTCATTCTTTGGATCGGTGCCTGGCAGGTCCTGAGGACCGGATCCATGACCGGCGCAACGCTCCTCGCGTTTCTCACCCTTGTTCTTCGTCTGCTCCAGCCGTTGAAGCAGCTCTCCCAGATGCGCACCACTGCGCAGTCTTCTCTCGCATCGGCGGAGCGGCTTTTCGAGATCCTCGATTCGCCCGCCGAATTTCAGCGAGATCGCGGCACGAGGGACATCGCGAGCTTCGACCGGCACCTGGAATTCGAGAACGTCAGCTTCTCCTACGGTGACGCGCCGGTTCTTTCGCACATCGACTTCAGTGCGAGCAAGGGAGAGGTAGTCGCGCTGGTGGGGCCGAGCGGGTCGGGCAAGAGCACGCTGGTGGATCTGATTCCCCGGTTCTACGAGCCGACCGAGGGGCGCATCCTCATCGACGGAATTGACATTCGCGACATCAAGCTGCCGGCGCTGCGATCGCTGACGGGCATCGTGAGTCAGGAGACGGTTCTCTTCCATGATTCCGTGCGAAGCAACATCGCGTACGGCGCTACCGATCATTACACGCAGGAAGAGATCGAGGCCGCCGCAAAGGCAGCCAATGCCCACGAATTCATCGTCGAGCTGCCCCGCGGCTACGATACGCTGCTAGGCGAGCGTGGAACACGCCTTTCCGGGGGTCAGCGACAGCGGCTGGCGATTGCGCGGGCCTTGCTCACCGACCCGCCAATCCTCATTCTCGATGAAGCCACTTCGGCGCTCGATACCGAGTCGGAGCGCCTCGTCCAGGAGGCGGTTGATCGACTCTTGCAAGGCAGGACGGTGTTCGTGATCGCCCACAGGTTATCGACGATTACGCACGCCGATCAAATCCTCGTTCTGGATCGCGGTGAAATCGTCGAACGGGGAACGCACGCCGAGCTGCTGGCCAGGCGGGGCGCGTATCATCGTCTGTATTCGCTGCAGTTCGGGGACGCCGACGAGGCGTCGATGGTTCCTTCAGCCGGGTAAGCTCATTGCACGTCTTGTTTCTTCATACCGCTCGCGAATGGTCCGGGACGGCGCGTCTTTTTTCCAGGGCCGCCCGAGGGATCTCCGAGCGCGGGGCCAAGGTCACTCTTCTGGTGACGCCCGACAGCAACGTGCACCTGGCGGTGTCTCCACGACGCGCACCCAATCAGCCGCGACACACGCCTATCCCCGAGCCATTCGAGATCATACCGTTCGCGACTGAGGGCGGGTTCTTCTCCGCGGCGCGCAGGCTTAAGAAGATTTTCAGGCGGTGGGATGCCGATGCGATCTTCGTTACGACAGATCGTGAGCACCTGATAGCGAGCACCGCGTGCTGGCTCACGAGAGGTGGCGCCGTCGTGCGTTGGACACCGGCAGGAAAGAAGCTGGAGATGGAATTCGCTGGGAAACTGGCCGCGTGGCTGAGAAAGACGTCGTACTTGTTCGCGAGCGAGACCGATCGTCGCGCTTCGAACATCCCGAAGAACGCGATCGAGAGCGGATCGGCGGAGATTGGAGTGGATATCGCCACGTATCCGTCGAACGGAGAGAAGGGTTCCAGCCCGGATGACCAGGCCGCTGACAAACCGGGCGAAGCTCCGCTCAAGTTCATAGTCTGCGTCTACGATCCGACGTCGCGCGGCCGGGCCGCGACGGCAATTCGAACCATGTCCATGCTTGCGCCGCGGCATCCGAATCTGCGCCTCATGATCGTCGGGCCGGGCTCCGACGACGAGGATCTCCGCATGCAGGCAGCCGCGCTCAGGGTGCTGCACCTCGTGAGCTTCCTCGGCGAGCGCGACGACCAGGTCAGTCTGATGAAGGACGCGCACCTCGGTTGGGTGGTGGCAGAGGGCGACACCGGCGTCTACGGCATTCTCGATCTCATGGCGCTCGGCATTCCGACAGTGGCAAGCGAAGGGGGCATCGCGCAGAGGTACGTAGCACACGGCATCAGCGGCGCGCTTTATCCGTCCGACGATTCCGCATCGACTGCAGCCGCCGTTGCTGGATTGCTGCAGAGCGAAGAATCCCGGCTGGCAATGGGCAAGGCAGCGCGCACGCGCGTGGCGAGAGAATTCCCGGAGACTGCCACTATCGAGGGGTTCGACCGAGCTGCCAACAGCGCGCGCACCCGGGGCCGATTGGGGTGAGTCCAACGACCCGCGGCTCGCCCGGGGTCACGGCAGTGATCGCGGCCCACGATGAATCCGCGAACATCGAAGCGTGTATCGCGAGCGTGGAGTGGGCGACCGAGGTGATAGTGGTCGAGAACGATTCGCGCGACGACACGGTAGCCCGGGCGAAGGCGGCCGGCGCGACGGTGATCAGCCCTCCGTTTACGACGATCGGCGCTGCGCGGAACCAGGCAATTGTGAGAGCAAAAACCCCGTGGATTCTCGTTCTCGATGCCGACGAACGCTGCACGCCGGAGCTGGCTGAGGAGATCCAGGAGCGAGTCCGGACAATGGATCGCGCCGCGTACCGGATTCCCCGGCGAAACTTCTTTCTCGGCAAAGAGATCCGTCACGGCGGGTGGGGAGGCGGCAAGGACAGGCCGATTCGCCTGTTTCGACGCGATCTGCGCTATAACGGGCATCGGGTGCACGAGCACGTCGATGTTCCGGCGGGGGCGTCGCCAGGCGATATGACGAATTCACTCCTTCATTACACGTATACTTCGCTCGACCATTATTTTGAGAAGTTCGACAGGTACAGCCGATGGTGGGCCGAGCAGAACTACGCCAAGGGGCACCGGGGCACAGCGGCTGCGGTACTCTTCAAGCCTCCGGCGAGATTCGTCAGCATGTATCTGTTCAAGGGCGGGTTCCTCGATGGCGCCCGCGGTCTCGTCCTCGCCTCTCTCGCGGCGGCGAGCGTCATGGCCAAGTACGCGCGACTCTGGGAGCGATCGATCCGAAATGAAAGCTGAGAGTCGGCATTAGCATGAAGGTCCTCATTATCGGCAACCACCACTCATGGCGGATGGAGGCCGGGACCGAGCGCGCCCTGAAGAGAGCGGGGCACAAGACGCTCCTCGTGGACGACAGGCGCGCAGCACGTTTGATCGGCCGTAAGCTCACGCAGAGGTGGGTTCTTTCGCAGGCGCGGCGCTTCAAGCCGGATTTCGTGATCCTCAGCAAGTGCCTGGGTCTCAATCTCGACACGGTGGCGGAGATCATCGACAGCAAGCCGAACTCGATGTGGTATCAGGATCCGCAGTGGTACAAAAGTACGTACCGCCCGGATGTCGCCCATATCGTCGCGGTCGGAAAGCTGTCGCAGACGTTTTTCGTCTCGGGCTTCGACGCCGAGTGGAGGGCGCTGGGATTGCCGGCGAAATTCCTGCCGGCTGCCGGCGACCGTGATCTCAAGCCCGTCACTCCGAAAAGAAAATATCATTCCGACGTCGCGTTCATCGGCACCGGCTACGATCCTTCGCGCGCGCAGTTTCTGCTCAAGGTCGCGAAGAAGTACGACATCAAGGTCTGGGGCAAGGGCTGGGAAAAGTGGCGCAAGCCGCTCAACTGGAGCGGACGCCCTGTAGAAGGGAAGGAGTTCGCCGCCGTCTGCTCGAGCTCCAACATTTCCCTCGGCGTGAATCCCGATCGGGCCAAGGGAGGACAGGCGTACACGTCGGACCGGACGTGGATGGTCATTCTTGCCGGCGGATTCTACCTCGGACACGGAACGCCCGGACTGACCGAGATGTTGCGCGGCGGAGATCACTGCGACTGGTATACGGACATCGACTCGTGTCTCGCCAAGATCGAGTACTACATCAAGAACTCCGCGCAACGCGAGCGCATCAGGCGCGAAGGACAGGTGTTCGTGCGCAACAACCACACGTTCGACCAGCGAATCAACAACCTGCTTTCCGGCGAAGCGTTCGTGAATCCGCTGGCGTAAGTCATTGAGGCACCTGTACGTCACCCAGGACTACGCTCCCGACCTGGGCGGAATGGCGAGGATGCACGTGGAGATTTGCCGCCGGTTCGGCGACGGAGATGACACGACGATGGCGGTCTCGACGGTCGCGTCGCCCGAAGCCGCGCGCTTTGACGAGCAGGAGAATTACAGGATCCATCGTCAGTCGTTCTCGTTCGGCCAGGCGAAGATTTTCTCCAACCAGGTTCGCTGGGCGCGCTGGCTGACTTCCAGCCGTTCACCAGGTTTCGACGTGCTGCACTGCGGCAACATCAGGCCCGTCGGATACGCGGTGGGATGGGCGCACAGACAGCTGCGAGTTCCGTATCTGGTCTGGGTCTACGGCGGCGATCTCCTCAAGGAGAGAAAAAAAACCGAGCGCAGGCTGCTGAAGCGCAGAACCGCCCGCTCGATATTGGGGCGCGCCTCTGGGATCGTGGCGATCTCCAAATGGAGCGCGGAGCTCGCGCAGGATGTGATGAGCGAGGTTGGAATCGAGAAACCTCCGCCCGTCGGCATAGTCGAGCTCGGGACGGATCCAGTAAGATTCAGCCCGTCGCACGACACGGGAGCGCTGCGCCGCCGCTGGGGCGTAGGAGACGCGCCGGTGATTCTGACCGTTGCGCGCGTGGTGCCGCACAAGGGACAGGACATGGGAATCCGTGCAGTCGCGGCCCTCGGTCGCGACTTCCCCGAGCTGCGGTACATCATCGTCGGCGAAGGCCCCGACGAGGCGCGTCTCCGCGCGCTCGCAAAGGACCTCGCCGTCTCGGACAGGGTCGGCTTCGTTGGCGCGATGCGTGACGACGAGCTCCCGGAGGCCTACGCCACGTCGACGATCTACCTCGGCGCGTCCCGAGTGGAAAGCGCGATCGACGCCGAAGGCTTTGGCATCTCGTTCGTGGAGGCGGCTGCGTCGGGAATTCCTTCTGTTGCCGGAGACTCGGGTGGAGTGCGCTCGGCGGTTCGCGACGGCGAGACCGGAATCGTCGTGCGACCCGCCGATGCCGATGCGATCACGGACGCAATCCGGTCGCTCCTCGTTAATCCGGACCGGCGCAAGCAGATGGGCGCCGCCGGACGGCGCGCAGTGGAGACGCACTACAACTGGGATCGCGTTGCGCGGGACGCCCGTGAGTTCACCTATCGAGTGACGCGGAGTGCGAGCCGATGACATCCGATCAGAAGGCAACGCATCCCGACATGGGCAAGAGAAAGCCCTCGCTCGCCCATCGCGCGGAGTACTACACGATGCGCGCGACGATCGGCGCGCTGCGCGGCTTGAGCTGGGACGCCGCCTGCCGAGTTGGCGAGAGACTCGGCGCGCTCGGCTATCGGCCGCTGGGGATAAGAAAGCGCGTCGTAGAGCGCCAGATCGCAGCTGCATTTCCGGATCTCGATCGCGTGGCTGTAAAAAATCTCGCCCGCGAATCCTATGAGCACCTGGGCCGCACGTTCATCGAAACGGCGCTGCTGGATGGAATAGGCAAGGACGGACTTCAGGCGCTGGTCGAGACGGTCGACGGGTGGGAAGAGGTCGAGGACGTGATGTCGAAGGGGAAGGGAGCGGTGATGGTCACCGGCCACTTTGGCAACTGGGAGCTCGCCGGCGCCTACGTGGCCGCGCGCGGAATTCCGCTCGACGCAATCGCGCGCGGAATGGCCAACCCATTGTTCGACGCATACATAAACCACACGCGCGAAGAGATGGGAATGACGATCGTCCACGACTCCGAGGCCGTGCGTCGGACGCCGCGATCACTGCGCGCGGGTCGCGCGGTAGCGTTCGTCGCCGACCAGGGAGTTCTGGGGCTCGCCTCCACGTTCGTCCCGTTCTTCGGACGGCCCGCCAAGACTCCGCGCGGCGCGGCGGTATTCGCCTTGCGATTCGAGGTACCGGTTTTGTTCGTCGTCGCGATCAGGCAGCCGAACGGTCGATACCGGATTATCGTCGAGCGAATCGAGGCGCGGCAGACGGGCGATCGGGATCGCGACGTGGACGCGATCGTTGCACGTTTCACGGAGCGACTGGAGCACTGGGTGCGGGTGGCGCCTGCGCAATACTTCTGGCAGCATCGCAGGTGGAAGCGGCAGCCTCCGGACACGCCGGCGGCGCTCAGAGATCCATCGGCGTAAAAGAGGAGAGGATGCTCGACCCCAAGCAGCGGCAAAGATTTCTTGGCGACAATCGCGCGCGCATAGGGATTGGGATCGTCGTCGTCATGACCCTCGCGGCGATTCTTGCGCCCCTCATCGCGCGGCAGAGTCCGATCTCGATCGATCTCCAGCACATCCTCCAGCGTCCCACCACCAATCACTGGCTTGGCACCGACATTCAGGGGCGCGACATCTGGTCTCGGCTCGTTTACGGCGCGCGCGTATCGCTGACGGTCGGTCTCATCTCTCAGGGAATCGCGCTCGTCCTCGGCGTGTCGCTCGGACTGCTCGCCGGATTTTATGGCAAATGGGTCGACGAGATAGTAATGCGTCTGGCCGACGTCACCCTCGCGTTTCCGACTCTCCTGCTCCTCATTGCGATGGTCGCCGCGCTGCAGCCGTCGGAAGCCGTCGTGTTCGCGACGATTGGAGTTGTCGGATGGGCGGGCATGGCGCGCATCGTTCGGGGCCAGGTGCTCGTCGTCAGGCAGCTCGAGTACATCCAGGCGATCAGAGCGCTCGGCGCCGGCGATCTCCGCATCATGATCCAGCACGTATTGCCGAACGTCATCGCGCCGGTTGTGATTACAGCGACGCTTGGAGTCGCGGGGGCGATAATGGCTGAGGCGGCGCTCTCGTTTCTCGGACTCGGCGTACCCCCTCCGGCGCCCAGCTGGGGGTCGATGATTGCAGACGGCCGAGACCTGTACCAACTTCAAACCGCTCCATGGACCTCCGTTTTTCCCGGAATCGCGATTGGCGCGGCTGTGCTTGGATTCAATCTCCTGGGAGACGCCCTGCGAGACGCGCTGGATCCGCGACAGTACTACAAGGCCAAGAAAGGAGCGTAGCCCAGGTTTCAAAGAGAGCTCGGCGTGACTGCATAAAGAACATCACCTCAAAGAGAGGATGACTATGCTGCTCCAGACTGCCGCTCAACCTGCTCCAGCTCAAACGGTCGTCGTTCGTCCCTCCTTCACCGACACGCTCATAACATCGTTCCGCGACGCATTCTCGATGGTGCTGAGCGCGATCCCGCGCATCCTCGCCTTCATCATCATCGTGGCGATCGGGTGGTTCGTGTCCTCGCTGCTCGCGAGAGCAGTGGTGGGTCTGTTGCGCGCGATTCGCTTCGACGAGCTAATGCAGCGCTCGGGCCTGGCCGACTTCATGGCGAAGATGGGAACGGGTATCGATTCCGCGGGAATTGTCGCGGGAATCGTGAAGTGGATCGTGCGCGTCGTGGTTCTGCTCGTCGCATTCGATACGCTGGGGCTGCCAGCCGTCTCGGACGTGATGAGACAGCTCCTGTTGTGGCTGCCAAATCTCGTAGTCGCGATCTTCGTGCTGTTCATCGGGGGAATCGCCGCTCGCGCGCTCGGCAACATCGTGCGCGGAGCGACCGCCGAAGGAGGATTCTCGAATCCGGAGACGCTTGCCAACGTGTCGCGCACCGCGGTGTGGTCGTTCGCGGTGGTGGTGGCGATCAATCAGCTCGGAATCGCGACGAACCTGATCAACACGCTGTTCACCGGATTCGTCGGTGCGCTTGCGATCGCGCTCGGCCTGGCGTTTGGCCTGGGCGGCCGCGACCTGGCGTCGCGGACACTGGAGAATTGGTACGATCAGGCGCAGGAGGCGAGGCCGAAGTCGAGGAGGTCGCGGCCGCCGGAAGGATAAAAAAACCCACTGCGAGAAGAGTAAGGTGGGTTTTTGGCTCACCCATTTACGATGCGCAGCAACCCGTAGTCACGCGCGCCCTTTCGAAGAAGATGGTAACCACCTTTGAGGGCGGCAGTCGCAGAAAGACTCGTGTCCACGGTTGCTCGCTGACCATTCAGGTACACCCCGCCCTGCTCGATCAACCGCCGCGCGGCACCCTTTGACGCGGCCAGCTTCAGCGTCACCAACGCATCCAGCAGTCCGGGCGCTTCGCGCGACTCGGCGAATGGAACCTCCTCGCTCAGAGCGCGCAACACCGGTTCCGTTAACGATGCGGGCTCCGCCTTGCCGAACAGCACCCGCGAGACTTCCTCTGCGACACGTGCAGCCTCGTCACCATGTACGCGCGCGGTCATGTCGCGGGCGAGCGCCTGCTGCGCTTCGCGCTTCTCCGGCGCAGAGGTCAGCAGCTTGTCGAGTGCTTCGATGTCGCCGCGCGGCATGAGCGTGAACAAGCGCAGGTATTTACCCGCATCACGGTCGTCGACATTGATCCAGTACTGGTAGAACTTGTATGGCGAGGTCCGCGCCGGATCTAGCCACACCGCTCCCGCCTCTGTTTTTCCGAACTTGGTTCCGCTCGCTGTCGTCACCAGCGGCATCGTCAGCGCGTGCGCCGTCTTTCCCGCCACACGCCGAATCAGCTCCAGTCCCGCGGTGATATTACCCCACTGATCGCTGCCGCCGATCTGCAGCGTGACTCCTTCGCGGCGATTAAGCTCAAGAAAGTCGTAAGCCTGCAGCAGCATGTACGAGAATTCGGTGAAGGAGATGCCTCCTTCTATCCGCGACTGCACCGAATCCTTCGCCAGCATGTAGTTCACCGTGAAATGCTTGCCGACGTCGCGCATGAACTCGACCGCTTTGAGCGGGCGCAGCCACGTCGCATTGTCGCGCATAAGGGCTGCATTTTTCCCATCGAAATCCAGGAATCGACGAAGCTGCTTCTCGATCGCGCGCGAATTCTTCTCAATTTCCTCCGCCGAGACGAGCTGACGCTCCGATGTCTTGCCGCTGGGGTCGCCTATCATGCCAGTCCCGCCTCCAACGAGCGCGACAGGCCGATGTCCCGAGCGCTGCAGGTGCGCAAGTCCCATCACCGGCACGAGATGGCCCACGTGCAGACTGTCGGCGGTTGGGTCGAAACCCGCATACGCGCTCACGGAATCCGTTGCGAGAGCGTCCGCCAACCCGTCCGTGTGTTGATAGACCATTCCGCGCCAGGACAGCTCGTCCAGCAGCGAATTCTTCGAGTGCATGCGGGGAAGATAGGGACGCCCGACCGCGGTGTCACCTTCGGTGTATCACAGTTATCTTTTTTCACTCCGCATGGCGTCCGACATCGACAACAAACTTCCATTCCGCAAGCGCCACCCAACGCTCGTCAGGGCGGTGCTGCTTTCGCTCACTTTTCTCATCGCCCTCGGCGCCGGCGCCATCTACGGCAGCTGGGCGCTCATCTGTCGCGGCAATCAGTGCCCGTCGATCGAGATCCTGGCGGAATACACGCCTCACCAGACATCCAAGCTCTACGCGGTCGACGGACGCTTCATTGCGGAGCTCGGGCTCGAGCGCCGGACGCTCGTCAAAATTGACGAGATTCCCAAAATGGTACAGGACGCGTTCGTCAGCACCGAGGACAAGCGGTTCTACCAGCACGCCGGAATTGACTGGCACCGCGCCGCGAGCGTCGTCATCCGGTCGCCGATTCACGGATACTCGCAAGGGTTTTCCACCATCACAATGCAGCTCGCGCGAAATGTCTTCCCCGATAAGATCAGCCGCGAGAAAAGCATCGTTCGCAAGCTCAAGGAAGCGAAGGTCGCACGCGAGATCGAATCGAAGTACGACAAAAAGAAAATTCTCGAGCTATACCTCAATCAGATCGACCTCGGCCACGGCGCATACGGAGTCGAGACTGCGTCGCAACGTTACTTCGGCAAATCGGTTCGTGACCTGAACCTCGCCGAAGCGGCGACGCTCGCCGCTCTTCCGAAAGCTCCTGCCAGATACAATCCCGTTCGCTACCCCGAGCGCGCGATCCAGCGGCGCAACACTGTCATCGAGCTGATGCGCCAGGACGGAAAGATCAGCAACGCCGACGCGAGCAGGGCCAAGGCGTACCCGCTCCAGCTCGCGAACAAGACTGCAACCGGCGAGACCGCGCCTTACTTCGTGGAATGGGTGAGGCAGCAGCTCGACGCGCAGTTCGGAAAGCAGCTGTACGAGCAGGGCCTCAAGGTCTACACGACACTCGATCTCGACGAGCAGGGTGCGGCCGAGCGGGCACTCGAGCGCCAGGCCAAGCTGATCGAGGCCGGCCGATTCGGACCGTACACGCACGAGACCTTCGAGCACTACGTCGCGCACCGCGAAGGCGACGAGGGCAGCGGCACGTCTCCCTACCTACAGACGTCATTCCTCGCGCTGGATCCGCGCAACGGCGCCGTGCGCGCGATGATCGGCGGCCGCGACTTCGACGACTCCAAGTTCAACCGTTCGGTTCAGGCGCTGCGCCAGCCGGGCTCCGCGTTCAAGCCGATCGTGTACTCCGCGGCGGTCCAGAACGGCAGGCCGGCATCGTACATAGTCAACGACAGCCCGCTCGTTCTCCAGGTTCCCGGCCAGCCCGAGTGGGCGCCACAGAACTACGACATGAAGTTCCTCGGCGAGATTCCTATGCGCCAGTCGCTTTATGAGTCGCGCAACGTCTCGACCATTCGACTCGGAATGGAGCTGGGCGAACAGACGGTCATCAACGAAGCGAGAAACTTCGGTATCACGACTCCAATTCCGCCGTATCCTTCGATCCACATCGGCGCCGCGGACGTATATCCAATCGAACTGATCTCAGCCTATACCGCGTTCGCGAATCTTGGCGTACGCGCGACTCCCAACGCGATCATTCGTGTCGAGAATGCAAAGGGAGAGATTTTGTGGCAGCCGACTCCGACGCGGTCACAAGTGCTTTCGCCGGAGGAAGCGTGGCTGATGGTCGACATGATGAAGGATGTCGTGCGGCGAGGCACTGCTGCGGGAAGCGTGTGGGGCGCCGGATTTCACTATCCGGCGGGCGGAAAAACCGGAACGACGAACGACGGCACCAACGTCTGGTTCATCGGTTACACCGCCGATCTCGTCGCCGGCGCGTGGATGGGATTCGATCGTCCGCAGAAAATCAAGGAAAACGCCCAGGGTGGCGTGCTCGCGGCGCCGGCCTGGACGGCGTTCATGACCGAGGTCTATCGCCGGAAGCCGCCGCCGCCCGATTGGCCGCGCCCGATTTCCATTGTCACCCGTGACATCGACATCAGCAGCGGGTTGCTGCAGACGCCGTACTGCCCGCGAAATCTGGTGACGACCGAGTTCTACATCTCGGGCACCGAGCCGACGCGCGACTGCGACAAGCACGGGCAGTACGCGAACCCTGGCCTGACGCCGATCGACACGTTCAGCACCATCCCGATCACGCCGTCGTCGCCGCGCAATCAGACTCCGATCACCGTGACGCCACCGCAGACCCAGCCGGGCTACGAAGGCGTGCCGTCGCGCAATCAGCCGCGCGCGCCAACCGTGTTCGATACGACGCGCAACCGCGGCAACACTATCCGGCGCGATTCCACCCGTCCGAGAACCGACACGAGCCCGACGGCCGTTCCTCCGCCGGCAAAGACGCCGCGCTGATGCGCTACCACGCGCGCTGGGTGCTCCCAATTACCCAGCCGCCGATTGAGAATGGTACCGTCGTCGAGAGCGACGGAGTCATCGCCTACGTTGGTCCGCGTGCAGCCGCGCCCGCCGGGGACGACTACGACCTTGGCGACGCGATCCTGCTCCCTGGCCTGATCAACGTCCACACCCATCTCGAGCTGACCGCCATGCGCGGGTTTCTCGAGAACTGTCGATTCACGGAGTGGATAGACAAGCTGCGACAGAGCCGGAACGAAGTGATGACCGAGGAGATGCTGCTCGACTCCGCGCGATTCGGAATCATGGAGGGAATCGTCGCGGGTGTCACGACCTACGCCGACACGTGCTCGAGCGGAGTCGCAATGCGCGCGATGAACGAGCTGGGCGTGCGTGGGATCATGTATCAGGAAGTGTTCGGACCCGATTCTTCGCACGCGGACGCCGCGATGCGCGAGCTCGAGAAGTGGATCGAGAAGCTGCTGCCCGAGCAGACCGATCTCGTGACTCTCGGGGTATCGCCGCATGCGCCGTATACCGTCTCGGACCGTCTCTATGCAGCGGCGGCGAAATTTGCAAATTCGCGCCGTCTGCCGATGGCCATGCACATCGCCGAGGGCGAAGCGGAGTTCGACCTGGTGGCAAACGGACGTGGTGAATTTGCCGATCGATGGGAACGTCGTGGCATTGCAGTCGCGCGGCGCGCGCGGTCACCCGTGGAGCTTCTCGACCGTCATGGAGCACTCGAGCGGGGTCCGCTTCTCATCCATTGCGTGCGCGTGGACGATGCGGACATTGAGATCATCGCGCGACGCGGTTGCGGTGTCGCGCACTGTCCCGCCTCGAACGCGAAATTCGGGCACGGGATCGCTCCTCTGCTGCCACTCATCGAGGCCGGCGTGCGGGTCGGTATCGGCTCGGATTCGGTCGCCAGCAACAATCGAATGGACATCCTCGACGAAGCGCGCCTGGCCGTCCTGATCCATCGCGCCGCGACGCAACGTCACGATGCATTTGGCGCCCACCAGGCCCTCGAGCTCGCGACGATTGGGGGTGCCCGCGCCCTCGGACTCGATTCCCGCGTAGGATCCCTCGAGCCCGGCAAGGACGCCGATCTCGCCGCGTTCAGGACCGATATCGCCAGGACTACTCCCCTTGGGGACCCCTATTCCGCCGCAATCTTCGCCCTACCCGGACGCTCCGCGGAGCTTGTCACGGTCCGGGGAAGGGTGCTGGTGGAGCGCGGACAAGCCCGGTCGGGCGACGCGGCGCTCGCCCAGAGGCTCCTGGAAATTGGCACCGCACTCGCTTCGTGGGTGCCCGGTTGATATCTTCAACATTCCTCTCAGCGGGAAGCCTTTCTCAATGGCGGCAGTAGACAACCACCACCGTATCTGGCGGGACGGAAAGTTCGTGGACTGGGACGACGCCACGATCCACGTGATGAGCCACGTAGTTCACTACGGCTCCAGCGTGTTCGAGGGCATTCGCTGCTACGAGACGCCCAGTGGTCCGGCTGTCTTCCGACTGGACGCGCACATGCGCCGCTTCGCCGACTCGTGCCGCATCTACCGGATGCCGCTCAAGTATTCCATCGACGATATGTCGAGGGCCGCCGTCGAAACCGTCGCCGAGAACGGGCTGCCGCACTGCTATCTACGCCCTGTCGCCATACGAACCGGCGAGCAGATGGGTGTGCTTCCGAACGACACGCCGCTCGAGGTCTTCATCATTCCCTGGACGTGGGGAACGTACCTCGGCACCGAAGCCCTCAAGAATGGGGCTGACGTCTGCGTGTCCAGCTGGAGACGCCCCGCTCCCGACACCATTCCGATGATGGCGAAGGCTGGCGGCAACTATCTCAATGGACAGTTGTCGAAGATGGAAGCGCGCGTCGACAATTATGTCGAAGGCATTATGCTCGATTCTTTCGGGCTCGTCTCCGAGGGAAGCGGGGAGAATCTCTTCCTCGTTCGCGACGGCAAGCTCTTCACATCGAGCATCAGCTCCGGAATTCTCAACGGAATAACTCGCGACAGCGTGATTCGAATCGCGCGCGACATGGACATCGAAGTCGTCGAGGGATCGATTCCGCGCGAAATGCTCTACATCGCCGATGAGCTGTTCTTTACCGGAACCGCCGCCGAGATAACTCCGATTCGTTCGGTCGACCGCATTCCGATTGGCGCAGGCAAGCCAGGAGCGATCACGCTCGGGATACAGCGCGAGTACATGGGAATAGCGAGCGGAGCGATCGAGGATCGTTACGGGTGGCTCACGCCGGTGCCCCCACGAAAGGTGTCGACCGCCGCGCGTGGAAAGGTTGCCAGAGAGCGTGTCGACAACATGTCCGCTTCGCCGATCTAAGCCTATTCAGCGATCGAGTTTAGGCATACAAGCGGGCTCGTTTTTCGACGGAAAGAGGTGTTACGGGCGACCGTTGGCGTCGTGTTAATAGAAGTGGTGTATCAGTTGTATATTTTGGTTGGTTTGCCCAGGAGGAGTGCTTGATCGTTGGTTGTCTGGCACTGAATGCTTCGTTCGAGCCCCTGACGATGGTTCCGCTGCGCCGCGCCCTGCGGCTTGTCATAGATGGAAAGGCGGAGATCGTCGAGGCTGATGCCGAGCGCGTAGTTCGCTCGGAGAGATTGACGCTTCCGCGTCCGGTGGTCATCCGCCTCACGCGCTTCATTCACGTCCCCCGCCGTTTCCGCCGCCAGGTGACGAACACGTTCCTGTTCGCGCGCGATCGCTACCGCTGTCAGTACTGTGGCCGCCTCCAGATCGAGCTCAAGCCGCGTGAATCGCTTACCCGCGATCACCTGATCCCGCTCTCCCGCGGCGGAGCGAACGACTGGACCAACGTCGTGACCGCGTGCAGCCCGTGCAACACGAGGAAGGCGAACAATCTTCCGAGCGAGATCGGGATGCACCCGATGCACGCCCCGGTCGAGCCCCACTTCGTGCACCTGAGCTGGGCGGTACGCCGACTGACCGCCACCCAGGCCAAGTACATCAAGCTGTTTTACGGAGAAGAGACGCTCCACCATCTGGAAGATCTGGAGCAGCGGCACCCGCATACGGTGCATCACGTCGGGCATTAACCCGCTGTCACAGCACCCTCGAAACTAAAGCGGGGAGCTTTGAGCTTTGCAGCGAAAGCTCAGAGCTTTTGTTTTTACGCCAGTATGAAAGCTCGGACTTCAGCTTACAAGCCCATAGCTCCCTGCTTTAGTTGTGAGGGGCCAAACTGCGTCCCGATGCACGAACTCTAAGGTTTAAACTTGCCGGTCCTCGCCTCGTAGTGCCTCTTCTCGCCGCCCAGCAGCCTCACCACTAGAGTCCGAACCCCCCGCCCGAGCGCCGTGCCGGGGTTCTTTTTCCCGCTGACGGCTGGCTTGAGCTCCCCCCGCAGCCATCGCTCGACTTCATCGAGATCACTCAACGACAGCGTCTCGACATCGAGCAGCAGGTTGTAGTATCCACGCTCTCCTTTTTTTGGGAGCTTGATCGCCGGACGGTAGGGCCCCTCCGCCGCGTTCTCGGCTTCGTCGGTTCCTTGGAATTCTCCCAGCGATTCCACCTTCTTGTTGACCACGCGCACAACCTGGTACTTCTTCCCGAGCACGTCGTACTTCACGATCACGTCCCAATCGAAAGTCGCTTTGAGATCGTCGAACCACCGTCCCGACGTCCATCGCTCCAGACGATAGTGCAGCCGTGCCGGAAATCCGTTGGACAACAGATCGCGCATCGAGCCGTCCGCAAGCAGTCCCGCCGACGACACCGCCGGTGGCTCCTCCGCCCACGCGCTCTCCGCGGGGAGAACCACATCGATGCGCACTTTCTGCGCGCCGAGTGCGGAGGCGGAGAGAAGTCCGGCCGCGAGGAGGAGACTGAACTTCGGCATCACTAGAATCGACGGTGCAGGCGCAGAAACACGTTCGCGGGCTCTGACGGGCTCGACACAGCCTTCGCTGCGTAAATCCCGAAAATTCCCAGATCCAGCCCAAGGCCGACATCGGTCCGGAACGTCCCAAACCGAGGAAAGCTGTGAGTCGAGTATTCGATCGTGCCCGACGGCTGTCCCACGAGCCATCCTCTGCCGGCATCCACGAATGCGACCGCGGTGGGACGCACGGTGAATCCGATTCCACGCAGCCTGATCGGCCGGGAGTTAAGCCAATCGAGAAACGAAGAGTGCAGCTCGCTCCGGTATTCGAGCTGCGCGAGCGCGACTCGCTCGCACTGCGCCGGATTTCCAGGTGGTGGCTGTCCTCCATCACTGCACTGCGAGACGTCGACCGTTCCGGGCTGGTACTTCCGGAAATCGAATCCAGGTATAGTTCCGACGCCGCCCACCGAGAACCTCCGCTCGAGCGGAAGCTCGTCTCCGTGAAGCCATCCTCCCAGCACCAGGCGCCCGTTGATCCACGTCGTCGGCGACAGGCGGTTGTAGCGGCGCAGATCGAGCAGGCCGCGGCCGTAAGCGAGCAGTGACACCGGCGAGGGTCGGGCGAGTGGTGACGCGAGTCCCGGATCGATCACCCTCCCTGTGCCGCGCTCATACTCCGCCAGAATCAGCCAGCCGGTCGACGGATTTATGTCGTCGTTTCTGGTGTCGATGTTCGCGCGCGCGACGGCGGTGTGAAACCGCCCGGCGTCCACCAGCGGATTCGGGCGCCAGCGCGTTCCATTCCTGAAAACCGTGAAGACGCTCCTCGCGTCCTCCGCTGCCCAGCGCTCGTCACCCCATTCGAGCGACAGGCTGCTGCGGGAGCTCATGTGAAAAGTGCCGGTCGCCTTCGCGCCGTGGCGGTTGAAGTAATCGCGGAAATCGCGATGCACGAAAAACGCGGCGAGCGCGGCGTCCGGGTCGGGCAGCTGCCACGCTTCCACTGGAGTGACCACGTCGTACGAGGAGACGCCCAGCTCGTAGCCGCGCTCGCGCCCGACGCGCATTCCGACGTTGACGTTATGGCCCAGATTCTCGTGATCCCAATGGAATGTGTCAGCGCTGCGAATTATCCCGAGAACCGAAACGTTGAAGGCCGCCTTGCCGGAGCTGTCGTGGAACACCGGGCCGATGAATACGGGCAGGCCCTCGACGCGGTTGTACGTCCTTCCGGAGCTGAGGATCAGGCCGCTCGTGCGGCTCGATCGCGCCCACAATCCCAGTCGCTCCGCAGTGGTATCTCTCGGAAGCGTGTCTGTCTGCTGGGCGCGCACCACGGCCGGCGCGGTGCACGCCAGCAGAACGCAAAACGCCCGAATTGTTCTAGCGGATTTCATCATGTCGCCCTTGATACCCTGGTGGCGTTGAGCCCGAGCCGCTTCATTCGCCGATAGAGATTCGGGCGGTCCGTTTGGAGTTGGCGCGCTGCGTCAGCGATGTTCCCACCCGCTTCCGCGAGCGCCCGCGCGATGACAGTGCGCTCGAAGCTGTCCAGCTTGTCGGCGAGCGAAGTCGGTCCCGCGGCCGAAGGGGCGGATCCCCGTTCGCCAGCCCTTTCCATAGCGCGCGTCGGAGTGATCGGAGTGGTGTCTCCCTCGTCGTCGCGATCGACGATCAGAACATCTTCGACGTATTGGCCCGTGACCTCGGCGCCAGGATGCATGATCGCCAGGCGCTCGATGATGTTCGCCAGCTCGCGAACGTTGCCGGGCCATGGATAGTCTTCCATCAGCTGCAGCGAGTCACTTCTCCACCTCGGCTTCGCCTGCCCGGTGCGCTGCAGAAACTGCTCGGAAAAATGCGCGACCAGCTCGACGATGTCCTCGCTCCTTTCCCGCAGCGGTGGAATCGCCAGCGGAATGACGTTCAGCCGGAAGTAGAGGTCCTCGCGGAACGTCCCCCCCCGAACAGCGCGCTGCAGATCGTGGTTTGTAGCGGCGAGAATGCGGACGTCGGTGCGAATGATCCTGTTTCCCCCGACGCGCTGGATTTCCTTTGCCTCAATTGCGCGCAGCAGCTTCGCCTGAGCGTCGGGGCCTAAGTCGCCCACTTCGTCCAGGAACAGCGTCCCATGGTGCGCGAGCTCGAAGCGCCCAATCCTGGTCTGGGTCGAGCCGGTAAATGCGCCGCGCTCATGCCCGAACATCTCGCTCTCGACGAGATCTCGCGGAATCGCCGCGCAGTTCACCCTCACGAACGGTTTCTCACGACGCGGGCTGGCGTCGTGGATCGCGCTCGCGACGAGTTCCTTTCCGGTTCCGGATTCACCCGTGATCAGAACGCGGGCGTCGGTGGGCGCCACGCGCGCTATCATCTGGCGCACCGCCGACATCGCGGCGCTCTTGCCCACCATGTCTCCAGTGAATCCCAGCTCCGCCCGCAGAGCGCGCGCGACGCGACGCGTCTGTCGGAGCTCGAGCGCAGATGCAACCGCGAGCAGAACTCCTTCGGGTGTGAGCGGCTTCTCGAGGAAATTGAACGCGCCCAGCTTCGTCGCTTTGACGGCATCGGCCAGGCCGGCCCGGCCGCTCATCATTATTACAGGAAGATCCGGCGCGACATCGCGCAGCCGGGCGAGCGTTGCCATTCCGTCGAGGTCGCCGGGCATCATCAGGTCGACCAGCGCCACATCCGGCTCCCCGTCCTTCACGCGGGCGACCGCCTCGACTCCGCTCGGCGTCTCCGTGACTTCGTAACCTTCGCCTGTGAGCAGCGCGCCGACCATCCGCCGAATGTTCGGCTCGTCGTCGGCGATGAGTACTATCGGCACTTACGTCGCGCGATCCCGAGCGGAAGTCCCGCTTGACGCGGCAGCAGCGCCTTTTCCCTCTGAGAGAAGCTTAGTCGTGAATCTTTGTCCCTCTGAGATGCGCTCCACCTCGACCGCGACTGAGTCAATCGCTTGTTCCATCCGCTCGAGCCTCGCCGCCACCTCACTCGGGATCTGGGGATTCTTCGCTTGGGCATCCATGCGCCGCGAATATGCTCGCGCCAATGGAACACCGACGGCCAGGACGATCGCGGTGGCAAAGGCGCCAAGTGGAACGGCTATTTCTGGTCCCATATCAAGACTTCCTCTCGGCGTTGATGCCGTCTGCGGGTATAGTGAGTTGAATCTCCGTTCCTTTCCCCAACGTGCTCGTGGCGTTCACGGTTCCATCGTGCGCCCACACCGCTTGCCTCGCGATCGCCAGTCCGAGGCCTGTTCCGCCCGGCTTGTTCGTGACGTACGGCTCCCAGATCGTCTCCAGCTTTTCCGGCTCGATGCCCCTGCCGTCGTCCGCGACCGAGATACGCACGGCCGGTCGACCGCTGGCCGAGACGGAGCGCGCGCGCACCGTGATGTGACCGCTCTCGCCCGACGCATCGACGGCGTTGAGAAGAACATTACTCAACGCGCCGGCGAGCGCCCCGTTGTGGCCGTGCACTCTGGGGAGATTGTCGTCTATCTGCAGATCGAGGGCAATGGCCGGAGGCACGCAGCTTCGGGCAGTATACCGAATGAGCTCTCCCATGTCGATTTCAGCGGGTGGGCCCTCGGGAAGCCTTCCGAATTCGGCGAAGCTCCTGGCCATGCGGTCGAGACGGTCGGACTCCACCGCAATCACACCGACGTCTTCCTGGAACTCCTGGGGGGCGTGCCCGCGCAACCGCGCCAGAGCGAAACGGATTGGCGTCAGAGGATTCTTGATCTCGTGCGCGACTCGCCGCGCGCTCTCTCTGAAAGCGGTCAGTCGTTCCGCCTCCACCGCCTGACGGCGTCCGTGCTCCAGCTCCGAGACCATCTCGCGCATGCTCCGCCTGAGTGTCTCGAACTCTGGCGCGCCACGAACGCGGCTCGTGGTGACCTCGATGGTGGTGCCGTCATCTCCGTTTCTTCGAACGGCCGGGATCGCCGTAGGGACGGGTGGAGGAGGGAGCGGCTCACCGTGTCCGATTAGCTCGGTCCATCGCACGAGCTCGTCGAGAGGCCTGCTCAGTTGCCGGCTGAGGTGGCCGGCCACGCGCGACGCCGCGCCCGTGAGCACCAGAAGTGCGAGAACCCCCGCGATGGCTATCACACGCACGGTCCGGGTCGCGAGGAAGCTGTAGCGGCGTGCCTGTTCGACCGACAGCCGCAGCTCCCGCTCATGGGCGTCGATTGCCCGGCGCTGCGTCGCCGTCAGCGGCGCCTGACGGGCGGCCGCAATCGCCTTCTCGCCGCTCGCGGCCACGCTGTCCCAGGCCGATCGTCCGGTCACGAATGGAAGCGCGGTGCTCACGGTTCCGCTCCACAAAAGCGTGAGCACAAGCGCGGGTACGATCGCGAACAGGGAGAGGATCAGTACCAGGCGCGTACGGAATCGCAGTTGATTCATGGGGATTCGAGTATAAATTATACCTGTACGGCGCGACTTCGAGGATCCGGCGACCGGTCAACCAGCATGGTTGACGCGCTCGCACTGACCTGAAGACGCACCGCCTGCGGCGACTGTCGCAGGGTCAACATAGGCGTGCACCCGCCCAAGAAAGGTTCGCCGGTACGCAGCCGCGCACACGTAATCCAACAATTCATGACTCCACGACCCCATCGGTCCGCGCCAGTACATAGCGCGCACCGGCACGTCGCCCCGATACATCGCGGGCCGCAGGCAATGTCCCAGGCCGTATTAGCCGGCCCCCACCACGCTCCCAACGCTTGTCTGCTGATCGATTTCGACAACGTTACCCTCGGCATTCGCTCCGACCTCCAGACTGAGCTCAAGAATCTCCTCTCTTCCGACATCGTGAAGGGAAAAGTCGCAGTCCAACGCGCCTACGCAGATTGGCGGCGCTACCCGCAGTACGTCGTTCCCCTCACCGAATCCTCGATCGATCTGATCTTCGCCACGGCCTACGGCTCCGCCAAGAAGAACGCGACGGACATTCGCCTCGCGATCGATGCCATGGAGCTGGTCTTCACCCGTCCCGAGATCGGCATCTTCATCCTGCTCTCCGGCGATTCCGATTTTTCCAGCCTCGTCATCAAGCTGAAGGAATACGGCAAGTACGTGATCGGCGTGGGAATTCGTGAGTCATCGAGCGATCTGCTCGTCCAGAATTGCGACGAGTACTACAGCTACAACGCTCTCGCGGGTTTGGTGAAAACCGGCGAAGAAGAAATCGTCAAGCGCGATCCGTGGGAGCTCGTTACCGAAGCGATCACCCGCATGAAGCGGAACGGCGACGTCATGCGCGCCGACCGCCTGAAGCAGGTAATGCAGCAGATCGACAGCTCCTTCGACGAGAAGAATCTGGGGATGTCCAAGTTCTCCCGGTTCGTCACTGAAGCCGCGCAACGCGGGCTCCTCTCTCTCACCAAGCTGGAGAACGGCCAATTCGAGGTTGGGCCACCGCGCGCCGGCGGCGCTGTCCCGGCGGGCGAGCCATCGGCACCCGTTGCGCGCGTGGCGACGTCCGGTGGAGGCGAAGCCGAAACCAGCGATCGCCCACGGCGCAGCAGGCGTGGCGGCAGAGGTCGTGACCGCGAGCGCGATCGTGCGCAGCGTCCGGGTTCGGCGCGGTCGACACCGCCCACCGAGACACCGTCGATTTCAACTGGAGAGTTTCCAGCCGTGACTGTCGCTGCGGGCGCTCCTTCTGACAATGGAGACGCCGTCGGTTCGAGCGGCTTACGCCTGACGCGCGAGGATGCGTTCAACCTCGTTCGCCGCGCTGTGAACGAAAGCGGTCCTGCGCGCGCAAGTCAGATCAGGACTTCGGCGCGAGAGATCCTCGGGCGGGACAGCGAAAGTCTGAGCGAGCGGAACTTCCTGCGCATTCTTCAGGACGCGCACGACGCGAATCTGATCGATCTGCGCCGCCGCGGCGCGGATTACGAAGTCGCGCCCGCCGCCGCCGAGACACCGGTGAGCGAGCAGCTCGCCGCGGCAGAACCGCCGAAGGTTACCACTCCTTCAGCGCCGTCGATGCCGACGGGAATGGGAGCGCGCAGTGCACCGAATCGTGGACGGGGAAGGGGACCGATTGGCGCGCGAGTGGGCACGCCACCCGCGAATCTTCTCTCGGTGGGAGTCGTCGAGACATCTCGTCCCGCTCCTGCGCCGGTCTTCATGGAATCGGTGCCCGATCTTCCGCTCACAGGCGAAGACGCGCTGCACGAGCCCGACTCAGAGCCCAAAGCGAAGAGCGCAAGGAAACGCGCTGGTGGCGACGCGAAGTCGCGCCGTCCCCGCAAGTCGGCGTCTGCATCGGCCGACGGAGATTCGCCATCCCCGCGCCGAGCACCGCGCAAGGGTCGCAGCAAATCCGCTAGCGAGTAGCAGCGTGAGGCTCCTGCCGCGCGGCTTTTACGAGCGCGAGACGGAGATCGTCGCGCGTGAAATGCTGGGCACGGTCCTCGAGTGCGAAACCGACGAGGGTCGTGCCAGCGGAATAATCGTCGAAACCGAAGCGTACCTGGGCGAGCACGACCTCGCCTGCCACGCCGCGGCCGGACGCACCGCACGCACTGAAGCGCTGTACGGCCCACCGGGAACCTCGTACGTGTACTTCATATACGGGATGTACTGGTGCTTCAACGCGGTGACGCGCACGGAGGGATTGCCGAGCGCCGTTCTGGTCCGGGCCCTGGAGCCGCTCGATGGAATCGCCTTGATGCACAAGCGGCGTCCCCGCATCAAGGGCGACGTAGAGCTGACGAATGGTCCCGGAAAACTCTGCACTGCCCTCGGCATCACTGGCGCGATGAGCGGGAAGAACCTTCAGCGCAAACCGATCGTCATCCGCGAGGGTGAGCCCGTCTCCGACGACATGGTGGAGGTCACGACCCGCATCGGAATCACGAAGTCCGCCGACTGGCCGCTGCGGTGGATCGTGAAGGGGAACCGGTTCGTGTCCCGCGGAAAGGTCTCGGGGTAAGAATCGGTGTGGATGGCGAATAGACCGCACAGTCCTTACGCCGAGGCAGAAAAAAAAGCGGCCCCCTTTCGGGGGCCGCGGCTCCTTATCGTCAGGCGCGCCTAGAGCAGCTATTCCTGATCGATCGAGCTTCCAAAGTTGTACCGAACGCCGAACTCGAAGAACGAAAGAACGCTGGGGAACATGAACTGACCATTGCTCGGCAGCATCGTTTCCTGCGCGAATATCGCGGCGCGTCTGGTCTGGATCTGTACGCCACCCATTCCGAACACCGCTCCGCGGCTGCGGGACTGGTCGATCTTGTCGAAGAACGCGAGGTTCGGAGGCGGGTTGCCGGCGGTGGTGTCGACGTAGACACGCGCATCGCCCAGAACCGCGATCGTATAACCTACGCCCGCGTAAGGGGTGATCCCTCCGAAGTGCTTCGGAAATGCGACGGCGGCGAAAGAAATCCGGCGCAGGTCGCTGACCTGCACCTTCCGCTGACCGGTGCTCGACGCCGGGTCGAACACGTCGACGTCGCGCTTGAAAATCGACTGATTTCCAGAGACGTAGAGACCGCCCTTGGTACGTGTGATGAGCCAGTCTATTCCGAGATCGACGGTGGACGTATTTCCGTGACCTGGCGCCGAGAAGGTGTTGATTCCGCTCTTGAATCCCCAGAACCACGAGTTGTCGAAGTTCCGCATCTCCTGCGCGCTGGCGCTCGCGGAAACGACTAACGTGGCGGCCACTGCCACGGCTACTGCTTTGAGCTTCTGCATGAAAGGCGTCCCCTAGATTATGCCTAGCTTCGTCCCGACGGTCTTGAAGGCCCCGATGGCCTGGTCCAGATCGTCGCGTGAATGAGCAGCGCTGAGCTGACAGCGCACCCGCGCCTGCCCCTGGGGCACGACCGGAAAGCCGAACCCTGTCACAAAGACGCCTTCGTCCAGCAACATGTCACTCATTTTTATGGCGGTGGCCGTCTCCCCCACGATTATGGGGACGATCGGTGTCTCTCCAGCCAGGGGCTTGAACCCTGCCTCGGTGATCGCCGACCGGAAATAGCGCGTGTTGTCGCGCAGCTTCTGGACGAGCTGCGGATTGCGCTCCAGATGATTGATTGCCCCGAGTGCGCTGGCCGCAACGGTCGGCGGCAGCGCGTTCGAGAACAACTGCGGCCGCGACCGCTGGGTGAGCATGTCGCACAACGCCGCGCTTCCCGCCACGAATCCTCCCGCCGCGCCGCCCAGCGCCTTGCCCAGAGTCGACGTGATGATGTCCACCTCGCCGAGGACGCCGAAATGCTCCGCCGTCCCGCGTCCGGTCGCGCCCAGCACTCCCGTTCCATGGGAATCGTCGACGGCCACTATCGCGTCGTAATCCTCGGCGAGCTGAAGTATCTCCGGCAGCCTGGCGATGCTTCCTTCCATCGAGAACACGCCGTCGGTCCAGATGATGCGCCTCCGCGCTCCCTTCGCGGTCTCCAGCTTGGACTTGAGATCGTCGAGATCCGAATGCTGATAGACGGCCGTCGTGCATTTGGTGATCGCCTTCGCCAGCCTTATCGAGTCGATGATGGACGCATGGTTGAGCGCGTCGGAAACGACGAAATCGTTCTGCTCGACGATCGTCGCGGTGAGCCCTTCGTTGGCGTTCCACGCCGAGACGTAGCTGAGTGAGGCTTCGGTTCCCACCAGATCCGCAATCGCCTGCTCGAGATCGCGGTGGACGGTAAACGTTCCGCAGATGAATCGAACGCTCCCGGTGCCGGCGCCGTACAGCCTCAGCCCTTCCGCTCCCGCTTCCACCACGCTCGGCTCGTTGCACAGCCCGAGATAGTTGTTCGACGACAGGATGATGATCTCTCCGCGTCCTTCCATCTGCACGCGCGCATCCTGCGGTGATGCGAGATAGTTGAGCCGTTTGTAGACCTTGTCCTGCTTGAGCTTGTCGATTGCGGCCGTCAGCTCGGAATCGAACTTCGTGTTCAGCGCCACTTCAGCGTCTCCGTGATTCAAACGTTAGGCGATTTCGAAAATGACTTTTCCCGCTTCGCCGGATTTGATCGCGGCGATCGCTGCGTCCGCTTCGGAGAGCGGGAATCGATGTGTGATCACAGGCGCTGGATCGAATTCCCCGGAGCGGAGAAAGCGCGTCATCTGGTGCCACGTCTCGTACATTCGGCGGCCGACCACGCCGTAGATCGTGAGACCCTTGAAGATCACTTCCGTCGCCAGGTCGAAATCCACCTTCTTCGAAGGGATGCCGAGCATCTGCACCCGTCCCCCGACCCGCACCAGCGCGAACGCCTGGTGTATCGCCGCAGGCACTCCCGACATCTCCAGGACGACGTCCGCGCCGAGGCCTCCCGTCGCAGCTTTCACGATCTGCTCGGCCTGGTCGGGATGAACGGCGTCGTTGGCGCCCATCTGTTTGGCCAGCGCGAGCCTGGTGTCGTTCACATCGGTGGCGATCACCCGCGACGCTCCCGCCGCTCTGCATATTCCTGCGGCGAAGATTCCGATCGGCCCGCAACCCGTGATCAGAACCACCGAGCCGGGAATGTCCGCCGTGAGCACGGTGTGAAACGCGTTGCCCATCGGGTCGTGGATTCCTCCGACGTCGTACGAGATCCCGTCGTCCAGATGCCAGACGTTCGTCGCCGGCATCGATATATAGTCAGCGAAACAGCCGTCGCGATCTACGCCGATGATCTTGGTGTATGGACACACGTGCGAATTTCCTGTCCTGCAGAGCAGGCACCTTCCGTCGACGATGTGTCCCTCCGCGGTCACGCGATCTCCTTCCTTTACATCGGTGACGAGACGACCGACCTGCATGACGTCGCCAGCGAATTCGTGCCCGACGACGAAAGGAGGCTTGCAGCGCCCCTTGGCCCACGCGTCCCAGTCGTAGATGTGAACATCGGTGCCACACACCCCCGCGCGCCGCACACGAATGAGAACTTCATCCTCGCGGATTCTCGGCTCGGGAACATCCTTGAGCTTGAAACCAGGCGCGGCTGATTCCTTTACCAGCGCTTTCACGTGCAGCTACTCCGTTGAAATTCGAGAAAGAAGTTTTTCTTCATGCGCGGAATTCTAACCTGCCAGCAACAAGACGCTTTTGGAAGTGATGATCGCATCGCGGCAATCGACCGCAAACAGGATTGCACGCACATCTCTTGCATTCTATATTCGCGACGAGTCACGACCAGTGAATTGCGAGCTCGTTCTCATTCATCGTGGAGAGACAACATGGCAGCAGCTAGGAAACGTGGTCGCAAAGCGGCGGCCAAGAAGGCCGCCGGAACGCGCAAGCGGAGCAAGGCTGCTCGTAGCGCATCGGCACGCAAAGGCGCGCGCACGCGTGCAAGAAAGAAAGCCGCACGTAGCGCATCGGCACGCAAGGGTGCACGGAAGCGTCGGTAGCCAGCACGGAACCGAAGCACACTGAAAAGCCGGCGAAGTCGCCGGCTTTTTTGCTTTTCGGGCGTCACCTCGAGTAACGCGCGCTCGCCAGCTGCACGATTCTCTCGATCAGCGCGGAATACTCCATTCCACCCTTCTGCGCCGAGCGCGCGAACTCGCTGTTCGCTTCGAGATAGCAGTTGGGGTTGGCCTCGATGACGTAGATCTCCTCCTTCGCGGTGACGCGCAGATCGATGCGCGCATAATCCCGCAGGCGGAGCGCCTGGAAGGAATCGATCGCTACCTTCTGAATCTTCGCGGCAAGCTCCTCGGGCAGATCGGTCGGAAACACCGACTCCGTTCCCTCGAACTCGGCGCCTTTTTCGTCGCCGTCATCGCCCCACTTGGCTTCCCAGCTCGCGATCCTCGGCAATCCGGCGGGGAACTTCGAGAAATCGAGCTCGATGATCGGCAGCGCCTCGACCTTGCTGTTTCCGAGCACGCCGACGTAGAACTCTCTCCCGTCGATGAACTCCTCCACGAGCACCGGCGACTGATACTCCTGCTGCGTGCCGCCCATCACGTCGAGGAGCTCCTTCACGTTGTTGACGATCGATTTCTGTGTGATGCCGAGCGATGCATCCTCCTGCGGAGGCTTCACCAGCAACGGGAAATTGATATCCCCTGCCCAGTCGACCTGCCCGCGGTACATCGTCGCAAACTTGGCGCTCAGGATTCCGTGAAATGCGAGGACTTTCTTCGTGAGCGTCTTGTCGCCGGCGAGGATGAGGCCGGCCGGACTGGATCCCGTGTAACGGAGGTCAATGAGATTGAGAAGCGCCGCGACGTTCGACTCGAGCGCGCTCTTTCCGCGAAACGACTCCGCGAGATTGAACACCAGATCGGGCTGCTCGCTCGTCAGCTCGTCGATCAGCGGCTGCACTGCGTCGTCGACTGCGAGGCGGCGCGACGTGTGGCCGTTGGCGGCGAGCGCGGCGTCCAGTTGATCGAGAATCGGATCGACGGGTGGATCGAGCGCGTCCTTGCTGTGCAGTACGGTAATCTTCACTTATCGTCTGCCGCGTCGGTTCCGTCGATTGCGTTCGTGTGTCGGTAGTTCATCATCACTGCGGTCCCGAATGCGGTGAGCTCGATGAGCGTTGCGGCCTCGAGGCCGGCAAGTCTGAGCTCTAGCTGCGCCACGCGCTGGGCGAGAAAGTCAACGAACTGTCGCACGACGGATGCATTTTCACCAGTCCAGTAGGAAATTCTCGTCACTATCTCCCGCTTGTGGCGCCCGATGAACTCCGCCGCTGACACGGCCGCGGGCGCATGCTGCACGTCGGCAAATATCGTTTTCAGATCGCCGTCGAAGATCCGCGGGTCGCGGATCGGGATCGTTTCTTCGCTGTCCTGGTAATGCTCCGCGAGAGTGTATTGCATCGCCGTCACCGGCAGATCGTCCTCGGACGGCTCTGGAACTTCGGGGACCTGATGTGCGATCTCCTTCATCACACCGTCCACGTACTCCAGCTTGGCCAACGCGCCCCATCCATCGTACGCGCGGCGCCAGTCGATGTCCGGCGTAAGCCACACCGCAAAAGTCTCGGCGAAATCTTCGTCGGGGTGCTTCTGTGCGTACCAGCCGAGTATGTGGCGAACGAAATCGTGTGAGAACGGATCGGCGCGGTATCGCTCGCGGTAAGGGCGCGAGTACGGACCGAACATCTTCCGCCAATCGGGCCGGTCGTAGAGCCGGTAGGCGTAGTTGAACGCGTGTCCCGCTTCATGACGGAGGTACCGCATCGATTCATCTTCGCTTTCGACCGTCGTCGAGTAGTCTTCCTCGATCCTGGAAAGACGCGCATCGGCGAGATAGAACGGAACTCCGATGAGCGGCACTCCGTCGGGGCATCCCCACTGGTCGCTGAGGTAAACGGGGGGACGGAAGTCCAGGCCCCTCGCCGCGAGCTCTTCGTACAGCTGGTTGACGAGCTTCTCCAGCAGCGTACCCCGAATCGCCAGGCCGATATCGGAGATGCGCTGGGCCAGAAGAGCATGCCGCTCGCCTTCCCAGTTTGGGGCGGTTTCTTCCACGGCCACCAGTCGGGCAAGTTTAGCACCCGACAACAAAAGGCCCCGCTGAGTCAGCGGGGCCTTTGAGCTTCCTTCTTTATAGTATCGGGACTATCAGCGTTATGCAGCGCGTGTCGCTGATTCGGCCTCTGCATCCGGTACGGGTCCCCAGACGTAAGCGGAGAAAACGGGTGTCGGCTCCGTCTTGTCGCCCCTGGAGATGATTATGCCGAGCGGCTCTTCTGAGACTGCTTCCTTACGATCCTTTTTCATTCTGATCTCGCTGGTTGGGTGCCACACCGTGGCTCGGACCCTATAGAAGCACCCGACGTGCCCCGATGCGTCCCATTCGCAAGTCGTTTGAATGTAGAGAGTTACGATTGAGGCTTCCCGACCGCAGTCCCAATGTGTCGCTAAATGACACACCGGCATGGGACACCTGTGTCGTTAGGACACAGGCCTAGCTCGCGATTTTTCGGGCGAGAAAGGTCTTTGACGAACTGGAATCGTCTTCAACCGAGATCGACCAGCCCTTGTACTGGCGGCGCAGCTCGGCGACCGAGACACCCCGCTTGCCTCGTACGATGGTCCCAACCAGATGCACCCCGCCATCCCGGGTTGCGCCTTGAAGGAGCTCGAACGCCCGTCCACGCTCCTCCAGCGACAGATCGCTGAACGCCTCAGAGGTGCAGACGAGCGCGCCCAGCGGCACATCGGGCGACCAGTCAGCGAGATCGGCGACGTAGCTCTGGATCCGATCTGAGAGACCGGCTGCGTGGGCGGCGTTCATCACACGCTCGAGGGAATCCACTTCGCGATCAACCGCGGTGACATCGCACCCGTGAGCAGCGAGATAAAGAGCGGTGCGATCTATCTCTCCGCCGGCGACGAGGACTTTCGATTCAGCCGGTGGATGTATCTCGCGCGCCAGAACACCGTCGGGCCGGATTCCCCAGTGTTCGGGCCGGCGATATTCCTCCAGAAGCTTGATGCGCTTTCTTCGCCAGGTGTCGTACGCGGGGATACGAAGTCGCTTTCGTATGATGCGGTCGACCTCGGCCCAGAGCAGAAGCTCATCCATCGCGAACTGCTCGCCGGCGCGAAGCGAAGCCGCGGCCTCATCGCCGATCTTGAGGATGGCGGA
>DATARP010000066.1:0-4055 GCA_036264075.1 Gemmatimonadaceae bacterium | reverse complement strand
GGGTAAGGTTTGCAAGCCCGACCACACTCCAATAGTATCCGGGGTGTCCCTACTCTATTCGTATCTCCGTAAATACCGCTCGCTGATTCTGCTCGCGCTGGTGCTGGCGGCGACGAACCAGGTTTTCTCGCTCCTGGATCCGCTCATCTTTCGCCACGTCATCGACGACTACGCGACCCGCTTCCGCGAATACCAGACGTCGCAGTTCATCACCGGCGCCGGAAAGTTGCTCCTGATGGCGATGGGAGTCGCGTTCGTCTCGAGAGTGGCCAAGAACTTTCAGGACTACTTCGTCAACGTCATCGTCCAAAGAGTTGGCGCCGAGATGTATTCGGACGGAATCCGACACTCGCTGGAGCTGCCGTATTCGGTATTCGAGGATCAGCGCAGCGGCGAAACTCTGGGAAAGCTCCAGAAGGTGCGCTCGGATGTCGAGAAATTCATCTCGCTGTCCATCAACCTGATCTTCACGACGCTCGTGGGTGTTCTGTTCGTGATCATCTACGCCTGGCACGTCTACTGGCTGCTGGTTCCCGCGTTTCTCTCAACCGTACCGTTGCTGGGAGTTCTGAGCTGGTCCCTGAGCGGCCGCATCAAGTCGATGCAGAAGATCATCGTCTCGGAAACGACAGCGCTGGCTGGATCGACGACGGAATCACTGCGCAACATCGAGCTCGTGAAAAGCCTGGGACTCGCCGATCAGGAAGTCGTGCGGCTGAACGCCACGACACAGAAGATCCTCAATCTCGAGCTCAAGAAGGTGAAGTACATCCGGAGCCTGAGCTTCATACAGGGAACGACGGTAAATCTGCTGCGCACGGCAATCCTGTTCATGATGCTCTATCTGATCTTCACCCAGAAGATCACTGTTGGGCAGTTCTTCTCTCTCCTGTTCTATTCGTTTTTCATCTTCGGCCCGATGCAGGAGCTCGGCAACATCATCAACGTATTTCGGGAGACGGAAGTCTCGTTGATCAACTTCCGGAAAATTCTGGAAACGCCGAAGGATCCACGACCTGCCGCCCCCGTTCCGTTGGCCGAGATCGAGGATCTGGAGTTCGAGGACGTCGGGTTCATGCACCAGACCGCGACGATGCCAGCCCTCACCGACATATCGTTCGCGGTGAAGCGTGGTGAAACGATCGCGTTCGTCGGCCCATCTGGAGCTGGCAAGACAACCCTCGTGAAGCTTCTGGTGGGTCTCTATCCGCCCAAGGCCGGCCGAATCCTGTACAACGGCGTGCCCAGCGATTCTGTAGATCTCGAACGGTTGCGGGAACGAATCGGCTTGGTCACTCAGGACGCACAGCTGTTCTCAGGGACCATCCGTGAGAATCTCAAATTCGTAAATCCACATGCGACCGACGCCGAATGCTTCGACGTTCTCAACAAGGCGGCTGCTCATACGCTGTTGGCCCGGGCTGACAAGGGCCTCGACACGGTGATTGGCGAAGGCGGCGTGAAGGTCTCGGGTGGCGAGAAGCAGCGTCTCTCGATCGCGCGTGCGTTGCTGCGCAAGCCGCATCTGCTGGTGTTCGACGAAGCGACGTCGTCTCTCGACTCGCTGACCGAAGAGGAGATCAGTCGCACGATGCGCGATGTTGCGAATTCGCGCGAAGTGATCACGATACTCATTGCCCACCGTCTCTCGACGGTGATGCACGCGCACCGCATTTATGTGCTGGAACGTGGCAAGATCGTCGAAGCGGGCCAACACGCCGATCTTCTGGAAAGAACAGGACTCTACTACGCGATGTGGCGCCAGCAGGTTGGAGAGCGCCGTCCGGCACCGCAACTCCCCGCTGGGAAGACCGAGAGACTGGTGACCGCCTAGCTGCAAGCTGTGGCACGGTTTTCCCTGAGTTGAGCTACCATCCGTAACGACCAAAACCAGACAGCCGAAGTTTCTCCGGGCAAATCCCGATATGCGTCTCGTAATTGTCCTTTGTTTTCTAGCCTCCTCCTCCGTTGCAGGACAGATAGCATCTCCGCGCGGAAGCCATGGAGGACTGACATCTCCAACGCCGGCGACCAGAGGCGCACCACCACCATCCGATTCTCTCTATCGACTCGCGGTCAAGCCATCGGATCATCCTGATGAATCGGTAGTCTGGCTCCTCGACGAGGGGGTCTTACGGCTGGAGCCTGACGGGCGCGGAACACGTACCTACAGGCAGGTCGTGGAGATACTCAAAGAGGACGCTGCGGAGCGCTACCAGGAGCGACAGTTCTCCTATAGTCCCGGGCATGAGAAGATGACCGTGAACTGGATCCGCGTCGTGAAGCCGAACGGCGAAGTGATCAGCGCGCAGCCTTCCCAAATACAGGATTCCGACATTCCTGCATCAATGGGCGATCCGGTCTACTCCGACAGGAAAGTGCGGAGAGTCTCGCTCACGGGTGTCGAGCCTGGTTCGATCGTTGACTACAGTTACACGACTGAAGAACTGAAGCCTTACCTGCCCGGAGATTTTTACGCGTCGTGGGCAGTGAATACGCCTACCAGAACAATGCGGTCGAACTACCAGATAGATGTGCCGGAATCGTTCAATCTTCGCATTAGGGAGCAGAATCCGCGATTTCCACGCACCGTCGTTACGCGAAACGGTAGAAAAGTCTACAGCTGGACAGCGGGGAATCTGGATCGCGAAAAAATCGAAGCTTTCGCGGCGGACTCGGGCGGTGTCTTCCAGTCCGTTGAAATCGGCGGCGCAATAACCTGGTCAGACATCGCCAAATGGTACGCGGACAACGCGCGAAGCCGTTATACAGTCACGCCGAATGTGGCGGCAAAAATCGCGCAGGTCGTGGCGGGCTCAAAGACCAGGGACGATTCTGTGCGCGCAATCCACCGCTGGGTGGCGCAGGATATCCGGTACGTCTCGATCGCTCTCGGAATGGGTGGGTATCAGCCGCGGGCGCCGGAGACAGTGGTCGAAACCGGATTTGGCGACTGCAAGGACAAGACGACGCTCTTCGTCGCCGCACTCGGCAAAATCGGAGTCACGGCCTTGCCGGTGATTCTGAGCTCCGACGGCAACCCAAAGCGTGATCTCCCGACCATCAGTCAGTTCGATCACGCAATAGCGGCGGTTCAGAAGGCGGACGGATACCAATTCGTGGATCTCACGGCGTCACTGGTGCCCTATGGTCAGTTGCCGGCATCAGAGCAGGGCGGCTTTGCTCTCGTGGTGCATCCGGATGGCCGCGCCGAAGAAGTCATTCTCCCGATCGATCCCGCGAGTGCGAACCGCGAGGATCTCAAAATCAGTGGGCGGCTCGGCGAAGATGGAATGTTCAACGGACGCTACGATGCTACAGCGCAGGGCAGCACGTCGGAGCTCCTTCGCACGCTCTTCGAAAATCCTCTCGACTCCACGCAACGCGCGGACTTCCCGAAGGAGCTCGCCCGAAAATTCTTTGACAGCGCCGACGCGGATAGCCTTGCAATCTTCAATGGCAAAGACCTTTCGATTACGCCCAGATTGAGCTTCCGGATACGGAACGCCAAAGCGGCAGTCGATGCAGGCGGAACGCGCATCCTTACCATTCCAGTCGGCAGCATGAGTGCGATGGCGACGATGGGTGCCGCGCTCGCAAAGGAGCCGACTCGTCGGTTCCCGATCGATGCCAGCAAGATCATCGGGCCGCGAGTCTCAGCCACCACGGTGAGCATTATCCTGCCGAAAGGGTGGAAGGCGAAGCTTCCGCCGAACGTGTCGGCCTCCAGCAGCTTTGGAAGCTACGTATCGGAATACTCCCAGGTCGGCGACGAGCTTCGCATCTCGCGCACGATCTCCGGAACGCGGGGAATCTTCCCTCCGGACCGAATAAACGATTTGATCACCTGGCTGCAGGCGATCGGAAAGGATGACTCCAAGTTCATCGTTCTGGAGAAATCAGGTGCCTGACGATACCGGTAAACTGAAACAGGGAAACTTCCTGCAGGCGCTCGATTCGATTCGCGCCGAAGCGGAGCGGCTGATGGCGCGGCGTGACCTGCCACCGGAAGTGAAAGCAGGCCTCGATCGCATCATTGGGCTCACGCGCTCCAA
>DATARP010000034.1:0-2209 GCA_036264075.1 Gemmatimonadaceae bacterium | reverse complement strand
ACGTCGACGACGAGGCTGTCCTCCTCCGCCAAAAGGCCGAGAAGGAGGTGCTCAGTTCCTACATACTCGTGATTCCGGCGGCGAGCGTCTTCGCGCGCCTTGATGAGCGCGCCCCGCAGCCTGGAGTTGAAATCGTACCCGGTCAATCCGACCTCCTCGCGTGCAGATAAACTTCCTCTGCCCGCGGAGTCCCGCAAGGCTTCTTTAGGGCATCACCTGATACGTGCCTTCTCCAGGTGCGCAGTGGTCCCGTCCCGAACCGCGAGATAGACCACGCCGTTCGCGCCGAACCCGACCAGCACACGATTCTGGGGCAGCTGCACGCGATCTATCAGCTCGCCTTTTCGATTCACGACGTCGTAAACCGGACGCGCATCCACGTTGTGGCTCGTCCTGATCCAGAGATTCCCATCGGTGTCGGCGCGGGTCGACCCCGGGGTGAATGCAGGTTTGTAGTCCGGGAGCTCACTCGGCGAAATCATCGTGAGCGGCGGAAGGGGCCCGCCACCTCCCGGGCCCACGGCCGTGACAGTCGTGTTGCCGTTGGTCGTGACTGTCATCGTGCCGGTGCCGCCGGCGGGTCCTGCCCCGCCAGGTGATCCACCGCCGTCGCGCGGGGCGCCTTCTCGCGGCGCACCGTCTCTCGGTGGACCAGCCGCACCTTCGTTCGTAGTGCGCACGCCGGGCCCGAAGCCGACACCGAAGTTAAACTGTCCGCTCGCTCTCGCCTTTTCCAGCGCAACTCGCGCGGAATCGATGAACGCAACTTTGGCCTCGTCTGTCAGGCGCTCCCAGTCGAACGGAATTTTGGGCGATGATGCAAGGCCTGCGGCTCCTACCCAGTCAACGTGAAAATCCTTTCCACGCACGAGAGCGATCGTTCCGTCCGGCAGTATCGCCCAGTCGTCCCCCTGCGGGAGAGGATTGACGTTCGAGACGACCCGAATCTCGCCAGTCGGTGAGCGGTTGATGTTGAGATTGATCTTCGGCGTCTTGAACCACGTCACCGTGTCGAGCTTGCGAGTCGCGAGGTCGAAACGCACCAGCGCTGCCGAATCTGGGGGAGTCGGTATTTGAGGAAGAGCGCTCCCGGACGTCGGTCGTGGACCATTGAAGACGAATCGCGGCGGGGCCCGGTAGATCAGACGTCCCTGTGCATCGAAGCCCGGATTGCCAAACGGCCCGCCCACGAGGAATCCGACGTCGTTGGCGCGCGGAGCCGACATCACTCGCGCGATCTTGCCCGTCGGATCGATCAGCAGCATGGACAGCGACGCCGGATCTATGAAGAGGGTCGAATCCCCACGGTAGGCGATGAGTCCTCCCGGTCTCACTCCGTAAGCGTTCGCCGTCGCGCTCGTCGTGTCGGCTACAACCGTCAGCGACGACAGCGACGAATCGTACATCACCACTCGCCGGCCCACGATGTCGTTCACCAACACCCGCCCGTTCGGAAGCTGTCGGACCGTGGTGACGGCGCCGAGGGAATCCATGCCAACCGCGGTGACGGGGCCGAGCTGTCGGATCGCGGGCTGCTGCGCCGGAGAGGTCGTGCTGGAGACCGCGACAGAGGCGACAACTATGAGTGCGAGGAAGGTTCTCGTCATTTGATGCTTACCGTTGAGAGTCACGAGTCACTTAGTTTCGAATGATTATCACGTTCCCGCCGCCACCGCCGGCAGGTCCTTCGGTCCTGATCATTCCTCCGCCGGGGAACATAGTCATACCGCCTGTTGCGGCCCCGGCAGTTCCCGAGCGAATCGATGCGAGGTAGCGGGGATCGAGATAGCTGGCGACGAGGGCCGGGAGCTTTCTCCGCTGCTCGGAAGTGAGCAGCCGCCGGATGTCCGGCGCAAGCTTGATCAGCATGTCTACCGAAGCTTCTCGCGCCTTCTGGTATCGCCGATATGCCTCGTCGTGGTCGTACTTGTCCGGAAGCGCGGCCAGATATTTCGCGACGGGCGACCAGATCGAGTCGAGTCGAACCACGTAGGAGCGATTGAGTGTCGCGATGCTATCCGCCTGCGGGCCGGTGAGCTCCTGCGTGTCTGCTTCGCGAAGAATCGTCGCCAGCGGATTCACGATTCCGCCGCCGGATCCGTAGATCGCCTTGATCATCGGCTCGGGCGCCTTCTGCCCTCTGGTGATTCGGCCGCGATCGAGCTGTTGCGTGAGCGCCTGCCGCTCGCGCGTCGGTCCGAGGTCAAAC
>DATARP010000268.1:0-2634 GCA_036264075.1 Gemmatimonadaceae bacterium | reverse complement strand
ACGATCTTACGTTTTGCCCTCTGGGTCGCGCCCGTCTCGGGATTGACCCAATCCGTGATCGCGTGACCAACAGAGAATCGAACGAAGCTGGGCCAGTATTTTTTGTAATCGTCCGGTAGCAGCCGGTTAACGTCGGTCGAGAACCAGTACGTCTGCCCCGAGTAGTCGAGGGACGGACGAAGCTCGCTACTCAGTCCATTCCTGAGCGCCATAGTCCTGTGATACGAAATCGTGGGCTTCACCGCCTGGAGTGAAGGGTGAAGCTCCTGCATCACAGCCAGAGCCTGTCCAGTCGTGTTCGCAATCATGTCCGCGTACGAGAATCCGTATTTCTTGAACTGCCCGTCGAAGATCTCGATCTGAAGCTGGAATGCAGCCGCATAAGCGGCACTCCAGATGATAGCCTTTTTCTTGCTGACGCACGCCGCGCGCAATCCCAGATACCCAAATCGGGCCAGATGATACCCGCCGAGCATGTGCCCGAACTTGTCCTGGTCGCGGAACTCGAGGTCCCAGTCGGCGTGAAAGAAAAAATGGGGCGCCCGCTCGCCTGACCACCATGCTTTCTTGAAGTAATGGTAGAGATACGCGTTGACGCCGACGAAAGCGGAGCCTACGCCGGTGCGGACGGCAGCCAGCTGACCCGATGTGAGAGGGCACGTCGGGTTTGGAAACGCGACCGCGGAGTCAATTGCGGGAAGCGGGAGGCGGGAAGCGGGAACGGGGATGTCCTGGGCACGGGCGACGCTCGTTCCTGCCGTCGCGCAGAAAATCAGCGCGACGAGGTGTGGCTTTATGTACCGCAATCCTTCTCTCCGGTCAGTGATAGAGCTTCGCCTTGATCACCGTGAACTCTGGCCGTCTCAAGATGGAAGCAGGGCCTTACGCCATAGTGACGTCGGCGGTTCCCGCGCTCCCAAACAGATCGTAGGCCTCGATTACTTCGTCGATGGTCACGGTGGCGGCGCCGAGCTTAGCGACTTCCACGCCAGCGGCGAAATTGGCGATCACGGCAGCTTCCGCGGGTGTCGCGCCCGCCGCCAGCATCGTCGCAAGGTAAGCGGTCACAGTGTCGCCCGCGCCAACGACGTCGTACACCTCGCGCGCGGTCGTCGGAACGCGGCCGACTTCTCCATCGGCGGCGATCAGCGCCATACCCGCTTCGCCGAGTGTGAGCAGAATATGGTCGACGCCAAGTTTCTTGAGCGCTTCCGGGAGCGCTTCCGGATGCTCGATGTCGACGGCCGCCCCCAGCGCTGATTCAAGCTCCCGCCGGTTCGGCTTGAAGATCGTCGCGCCCTTGTACGCGAAAAAATTCCTGTACTTCGGGTCGACGACGGCCGGAATCCCGCGCGAATTGGCGTGCTTCATCGCCAGATCGATCAGCTCCGGCGTCAGCACTCCCTTGTTGTAATCCTCGAACACGACTGCGGTGCTGTTGTCGATCGCTGTGATCGCTGCATCGATCAGCGCGACGACTTCGTCGCCCCTGATGTCGGCATCTTCTTCCTCATCGAAGCGGACGATCTGCTGCGACCGGGCGATGACGCGGGTCTTGGTCGTTGTGCGCCGCCTGACTGTCACAACCGACCGGAGATTCGCGCCGAGCTCGCGCAGCATCTCCTTCACCACCTGCCCCTCGGCGTCCTCTCCAACGGCGCAAACTAGATCGCACTCCGCCCCGATCGCCGCCACGTTCTGGGCGACGTTGGCCGCTCCCCCGAGCGCGAGCTCCTTGTCGCGGATCCGTACGACGGGGACCGGGGCCTCGGGGGAAATCCGCTCGACGTCGCCGCGCATGTACACGTCCAGCATCGCGTCGCCGATTATCGCTACGCGTTGCCTGGCGCCGTCGGTCAGGAGCTCGATGAGGCGGTCGCGGGAAATGGTTTCTATCAAGATAGGCTCAAAAGGTTATCAGGTTTCAACTGAACTGAACGGGGTGTGAGGTGCCAGTGGCGTAGGTGCCAGGCACCGGGTTACCACGACCAGACTTTACTATTGGCGTTCTGCCCGCATTCTGGTTCCAGGTACCTGGTAACCTGGTGCCGCCGTGTCTGACACCTGCCTCCCCTGTCACGCCAGTATTGAAGTCTGGGTGTGGTAACCTGGTGCCTGGCACCTAAGCATCTGGCACCTCACACCCCGTTCAGTTCAGTTGAAACCTGGGTTTGACCTTCTTGAGTTGCGCGCGAGGCGCGCACTACTTAGCATTGAAGGCAATGACGTTCACGACTATCCGCCATGCGCACAGCCACCACGGCCTCACGGGCCGCGGGGCGCTTATGCGCGTGCACGTCAGACTATAGCAGACTAGTCAGACTCCACTCACAGAGCTTCCGCAGCCCGTGCCTCCATGGCCCGGGCTTTTTTGTTTTCTACCACTCTACTCATGCTCAAGATCGCATTGCCAAACAAAGGCCGGCTCGCCGATGACACGCGCGAGCTATTCGGGGACGCCGGGCTTCCGGTGCGCACCCGCGGCGACCGCGCGCTCTCCGCCTCGCTCGGTGGCGAGTTCGAGGCGCTCTTCGTCCGCGCTCAGGACATCCCCGAATTCGTCGCCGATGGGGTGGCGGATGCCGGGGTCACCGGCTGGGACCTGGTCTGCGAAGCCGGCCGTCGCGTGGAAGC
>DATARP010000174.1:0-2630 GCA_036264075.1 Gemmatimonadaceae bacterium | reverse complement strand
CGAGTCTCTGCGCGAGAGGCTCGACCGCCAGCAGCAGCTTCCCATCGACGAAGCCATCCACCACGCACGCGCGATTGCCTCGGCGCTCGATTACGCGCACCGGCAGAACGTCGTGCACCGCGACATCAAGCCCGAGAACGTGATGCTGTACGAGGGTGAGTCGATGGTGATGGACTTCGGGATCGCCAAAGCGGTGAGCGCAGCGGGAACGCAGACCGTCACGCTGACGCAGACGGGGATGATGGTGGGAACTCCCGCCTACGTGAGTCCCGAGCAAGCGGCCGGCGAAACGCAGCTCGATGGCAGGAGTGATCAATACAGCCTCGGCTGCGTCCTCTATGAAATGCTCTCCGGCGAGCGGCCGTTCAACGGAGCCACGGCGCAGGCGATTCTCTCGAAGCGATTCACGGAGGTTCCGAAGTCGATCCGCCAGCTCCGGCGCGGCGTGCCCGAGACTGTAGAGCGGGCGTTGGCGAAGGCGATGTCGACGCAGGTGGACAGCCGGTTCAAGACTGCCGCGTTGTTCGCGCAGGCGCTCAGCACCAGCAGTCTCGACACACCCACCGATACTCAGACAATGCCGCACCCAGTCGTGTCGACCGCCAAATCGGTCGCTGTTCTCCCGTTCGCCAACATGAGCGCCGATGCCGACAACGAATATTTCACGGACGGAATGGCGGAAGAGATCATCAATGCGCTGACGAAAATCCAGTCGCTGAGAGTGGCATCGCGCACATCGTCCTTCGCGTTCAAGGGAAAGAACGAGGACATCGGCGAGATCGGACACAAGCTCAAGGTGTCGACGGTGCTCGAGGGCAGCGTCCGGAAGATGGGCAACAAGCTGCGCATCACCGCGCAGCTGGTGAACGTCGCCGACGGATATCATCTCTGGTCGGAGCGCTACGACCGCGAGCTGGAGGATGTGTTCGCGATCCAGGACGACATCTCGCAGGCGATCGTGAAGGCACTGAGAGTCATTCTCACCGAAGGCGAGAAGAAGGCGATCGAAAAGGCGCGAACGGTGAACGTGGAGGCGTACGACTACTATCTGCGCGGCCGGCAGTACTTCCATCAGTGGCGCCGCAAGAGCGTGGAGTACGCGCGGCAGATGTTCAATCGCGCGATCGAGATCGATCCCGACTACGCGCTCGCGCACGCCGGCGTCGCAGACGCCTGCTCGATGCTCTACACGTACTGGGATGCGCGCGAGTTCAACCTTCGCCAGGCCGACATCGCCAGCAAGAGGGCGCTGGAGCTCGAGCCCGACCTCGCCGAGGCTCACCTGGCGCGCGGGATCGCGGTTTCTCTGACGAAGAAATTCGACGAGGCGGAAAGAGAGTTCGAGACGGCGATGCGCCTCGATCCCAAGTTGTACGAAGCGGCCTATTTCTATGGGCGAGGTCTCAAGTCGCAAGGCAGGAACGAGGAAGCCGCGAAGATGTTCGAGCGCGCCTCACTCCTGCGGCCGGAGGATTTTCTGGCGCCGAATTTTTTGTCGGCCGTACTCGAGGACATGGGTCTGAAGGCCGAGGCTATTGCAGCTTCGCAGCGGTCCCTCAAGCTCATTGAGGAACGGCTGGAGCTGAACCCCGACGACGCCCGGGCGACCAATCTCGGCGCGGCGATCCAGGCAAAGCTTGGCGATCGGGAGCGGACCATCGACTACATCAACCGCTCGCTGGCTATCGACCCCGAGGACTCGGGGATGCTCTACAACATCGCCTGCTCATACGCGCTACTCGGCATGACCGAAGAAGCGCTGTCGAGTCTGGAGACAGCGCTCGACAAGGGATTCGGCCACAAGGAATGGGTGGAGCACGACAGCGATCTAAACTCCATCCGCGGCACGCCGCGGTTCCAGGCGCTCACGCAGGCGATGTAGGCTGCCTTCCAGTTAATTCTCCTCCCTTTTTAGCAGCTCGTGTTCAGCGCTCGAAGCTTATTGTCAGGCGTCGCCAGAAGCGCCGAAAAAGAGGGGCAGGGGGCTGCCGCCGAGCATCTGGTGCGGTCGCGCTCAGTTTACTAGCTGCACGACCACTCGGGTACTAGGCAACACGGTTCAGGCGCCGATCCGCGCTTCAACTGCGACGCGCAACGACCGCGCCCGCTTCAGGGCTTCCGTATATGCCGTCAGAGCCTGCTGTACCGATTGCATTTGATGAAGTAGAAGAATTCGAAAGTACGAATCGGACGCGAGTCCGGAGTAGTTGGCGCGGATCGTAGCGGGAAGCGTAAACTTGCCCGGCGGCAGCTTGATGCGATTGAGGTAGTAGGGCCAAAGCAGCTTCTGAACGATCTCCGTGTTCGTTCCGTTCTCGAGAGCGACGCCCGCGGTGCGCTCGGCGTAGAAATCGATCAGCCCCAGCCGAAGTGAATCGTCCGAGATCAACGTCAGGCCCCTCGCTTTCAGCGATTCGAACGGAGCACTGTTAGCGACGTGCGTTCTGAAGATGGTGAGCGCGTCGAACGCCGGGAGGATGGAATCTGTATAGCCGAGCCCGCGATCGAAGCGATCGATGAGCACGCTGTCGCCGTGAGCGAGCTTCGCGTACTCGGCCATGTCGTTCTGAAGGTCCGCAATGTCGGCGGCGAGCGCGTTGTCCAGCTCGTGGAGCGCGGCCTGCTCTGCT
>DATARP010000083.1:0-5802 GCA_036264075.1 Gemmatimonadaceae bacterium | reverse complement strand
TGTCTTGCTCACTTCCCGTCCATATTCTGAGCCGTTGAATCACTCTACATCAGGATAACATAACATGCGCATGTCAGCCCTTCGCACTTCCGTCGCCGCATTCGTGCTCGCTGCGATCGCCACTCCGCTTGCCGCGCAGCGAAACATCGCAACCTCCGCCGCGCCCGACGTAACGATGGGCCTGATACGTGATCCCGCGCTTGCGGCGGCGATTGCCGAGATCTCGGCCGCTCGCATTCGGGAGACGGACTCTGTGCTCGTTTCCTTCGGAACGCGGCACACGATGAGCGACACCGTGAGCACGGTCCGCGGAATCGGCGCGGCGAGACGATATTTGTTCGCCAAACTGAACGGCTACAGCAGGGCGTGCGGTGGGTGCCTTCGCATCGAGTACGATCCGGCGATGATCGAAATGCGCGGCCATCCGGATCATCCACTTGTGAACGTCGTCAACGTCCTGGCCTGGCTGCCCGGACGGGACACCACTCGCGTGCTCGTGATGGGCGGTCACTACGATTCCTGCATTTGCGCGCGCACCGATCTCGGCCCGCTGGCGCGGTTCGAGGGGACGCAGACTGCGCCCGGTGCGGATGATGATGGCTCTGGCACATCGGCAATTGTCGAGCTCGCGCGCGTATTCTCGAAACATTTTCCGCGGGGGCTCCAGACATCGGTGATCTTCGTGGCCTACGCCGCGGAGGAGGAAGGACTATATGGCTCGACGCACCTTGCCCAGAGACTCCACGCCGCCGGCTACAAGGTCGTGTCTGCGTTCACCGACGATATCGTCGGCAACGTCGTCGCTGACGATGGCACTGTCGATTCGACGAGCGTCCGGATTTTCGGCGCCGACCCCGACAACGGATCGAGCCGTGAGCTCGCCAGGTACGCGTGGGCAACTGGCACCATCTACAATCCGCGATTCCGGATTCTCCCCGTGTTCCGCCTCGATCGCATCTCGCGTGGAGGAGATCACAGCCCGTACGTGAGTCTCGGAGATCCCGGGCTCCGTTTCACGGAACGACTCGAGAACTACAAGCGGCAGCATCTCCCGACGGACGATTTCGCCCACGTGAACTTTGGCTATGTCGCGAACGTCGCCAGGCTCAACGCTTCGGTGGTCGGATCTCTGGCCAACGCCCCCGCGCCGCCGGTCGCAATCGCGCGCCGCGATCAGGCATCCGGCGGACAAAAATGGATGGTGAGCTGGCAGGGAGTCCCGGGGGCGGCCAGCTACGAGGTGCTCTTTCGGCACACGACGTCGCCGACATACGAGAAGATCTATCAGGCCGGGTCCGCGACATCCTTTCTGCTTCCTGATCAGCTGGACGACGGCTGGGCCGGCGTCCGCGCGGTGGGCACCAACGGTCACCGGTCTCTGAGCAGCGCGGTACCCCCTCCCTGCCCGGTTCTAACGACGCACGCTGATTCAGTGGCCGCGGGAGATATCATCCGGAACTGCATACGGGCGCCCGGGCGCTGAGGCGGGGAAAACAAGGGTTGTTCCGAGGCATCACAGTCGTCTTACTTAAAGAACGCAGGCCGGTGAGCTGGCCCGGCGCCTCGTGGAACTCGTACCCTCTCCCCCTGGCTCATGAAGTCGTACTGCTCCATTGCCGTTTTGTCGCTGATTGCGGGCGTTTCCTGCGCGCCGCCGGCAGCACCTGCCCGCATCGCGGCGGCTCCGACGCCCATCAAGTACGTCGCGCCCCAAATGGGGCTCAACGACTCGGGGCTCGATACCGCGTTGCCAAAAACCCTCGACAAGATCGTGAAAACCGCGATCGAGGAAGCGGTCGCTCCAGGCGTCGCGATCGCCGTTGGGCGCAACGGACACATCGCCTACATGAAGGGCTACGGCTACATCGATTGGAATCAGCCCGGGTCGCCGGCGGTTGATACCAACACGCTCTACGATCTGGCTTCGCTGACCAAAGTCATCGCGACTACGACGGTCGCGATGATTCTCGAAGAAGCCGGCCAGCTCGATCTAAACCGCACCGTCGCGTCCTATCTGCCGGAGTTCAACTCTCCGGAAAAGGCGCAGATCACGGTCAAGCAGATTCTGACGCACAGCGGCGGCCTCGAGGCCGGCGCCAACATCTACTCGACAGCCCGCGGCAGAGAACAGTACCTGTACCAGATCAACGCCCGCCCGTTGGAATACGCTCCAGGCACGAACATGATCTACAGCGACTGGGACATGATAATTCTCCAGCTGGTGATGGAGAGAATCACTGGCAAGACGCTCGATGTCCTGGCCAACGAAAAGATCTTTCGGCCACTCGGCATGACCGACACACAATTCCAGCCGCCCCTTACGCTGCGACCGCGGATCGCGCCGACACAGGTCGATGACGCGCGTGGCGGGTTGCTGTGGGGAACGGTACACGACGAAAACGCCTGGGCGATGGGCGGGGTGGCGGGACACGCCGGACTCTTTTCCACGGCGCGGGACCTCGCCCTGTTCTCGATGATGATCCTCAACGGCGGCGAAGGCGTGAACGGCATCCGCATCGTGAAGCCTGCCACGATCGCCCGCTGGACGGCCCGCCAGGGCAAGGAATCCTCGCGCACGCTGGGTTGGGACTCGCCCGAAGGCGGCTCGAGCGCAGGCCAGTTTTTCTCTCCGTGGAGCTTCGGTCACACCGGTTTCACCGGAACATCCATCTGGATAGATCCCGAGAAAGATCTGTTCGTCGTGGTCCTGACGAATCGCGTCAACCCCACGCGAAGCAACACCCGCCACGTACAGCTTCGTCGCGACGTGGCTGACGCGGTGCAGCAAGCCGTGCTGGGCGCGCGGATTGTAAACTGGGAGAACCGATAGTCCGGGCGTAGCGCGTCCACGAGGAGTTATCCTTATCTTTCTTGTCGACTGATTGACGCCTCTTTCCTACTACTGAATGCCAGCATCCAGGGAACGAGTCCCCCTCGTTATCGTCGAGTACGATGAGATCGCCCGCACGATCGCGAAGCGCATTGGGGAGATCATCAAGAACCGGCGGCGCGAAGGACGCCATGCCGTGCTTGGGCTCGCCACCGGCAGCACGCCGATCGGGATCTATCGAGAGCTGATCAAGATGCACCGCGAGGAGGGCCTCGACTTCTCCGACGTCGTGACCTTCAACCTCGACGAGTACTACCCGATGAAACCGGACAGCATCCACAGCTACCACCGGTTCATGCGCGAGAATCTCTTCAACCACATCAACGTCCGCCCCGAGAACATCCACATCCCGCGTGGCGACGTGCCCCGCGACGACGTGGATGTCGAGTGCGATGCCTACGAGGCCGCGATCAGGAAGGCGGGCGGAATCGACCTGCAGATACTTGGCATCGGGAAGACCGGGCACATTGGCTTCAACGAGCCTGGATCGGGGGCCGACTCGCGCACCCGCCGCATCTCGCTCGACACCGTGACTCGGCGCGACGCGGCGGGCGACTTCTTCGGTGAAGACAACGTCCCGACCGAAGCAATCACGATGGGCGTGGCGACGATCATGGAGGCGAAGGAAATCGCGCTGGTGGCGACGGGCGAGCACAAGGCCGCGATCATCAAACGCGCGGTGGAGGGAGAGCCGGATCCGGACGTGGCGGCGACGTATCTCCAGCGGCACCCCAACGCTGTCTTCTACGTCGATTTCGCTGCCGCCGCCGACCTGACGCGCATCCGAACCCCGTGGGTGGTCGGGGACATGAAGTGGACACGCGACAAGGAGATCGATGCTGTGATCTGGCTGAGCGAGATCACCGAAAAGTCGGTCCTCAAGCTCGATGAAAACGATTATCGTGAGCACCACCTCAGCTCGCTGCTGGCACGCCACGGAAAGGCGGGTCCGCTCAACGGCGAAGTATTCAACGCCCTCATCGCCAAGATTCGCGGACGGAGCAAGCTCCCCTCCGGCAAGCGCGTGGTCGTGTTCTCGCCGCACCCGGATGACGACGTCATCTCGATGGGCGGGATGCTCAACAAGCTGCACCAGAACAAGAATGAAATCCTCGTCGCCTACATGACGTCGGGGAACATCGCGGTGTTCGACCACGAGGTGCGCCGCTACGCGGATTTTCTGCGGCGGTTCGGAAACGACTTCGACATCAACGATTCCACCGCCGGCGCGCTGATCGAGGAAGTGGAGGATTTCCTTGACTCGAAGCAGGTGGGGGAGATCGACGCTTTTCCGGTGCAGGTGATGAAGCGCGCGATCCGCGAAGCGGAGGCCGTTTCCGGGATCGAGACGTTCGGGATGAAGCGCGAGCAGGCGCGATTCCTCAACCTGCCCTTCTATCAGACCGGAAAAGTGAAGAAGGATCCGATCGGCCCGGAGGACGTTCGCATCGTTCTCGACCTGCTCGAGGAACAGAAGCCGGAGCTGGTGTTCGTCGCCGGAGATCTTTCTGACCCGCACGGTACGCACAGGATGTGTCTCGAGGCCGTGAACGGGGCGCTCGCCAGGTACTCAGGCAAATCGCCCGAGATCTGGTATTATCGCGGCGCGTGGCAGGAGTGGGAGATCGCCGAAGCGGATGTGCTGGTGCCGCTCTCGGAAGATGAGCTGCGGGCAAAGAAGATGGCGATCTTCAAGCACCAGAGTCAGAAAGATCGCGCGCCGTTCCCCGGCCAGGACGACCGCGAATTCTGGCAGCGGGTGGAGGAGCGAAACCGGAACACCGCTCAGCGCGTCGACCGGCTTGGCCTCCCCGAGTATTTCGCGATGGAGGCGTACGTGGTACGGCGCGCGGGTGTGCCAATCGAACCCGAGGTGGTTACGACGAGTTCGCTTGCGGAGAAGGATACCGCGCGACCGAGAGCTACGGCAAAAGCGGCTCGGTGACATTCACTCGCCACGCCCTTCCGGCATTACTGATCGCGACGACTGCGACGGCGCAGTCCAAGCCCGGCATGACCTTCGATCAGACCATGGTCAGCATCACTACTGCTAAGGGCCGGACCGACACCACGATCACTGTGATGCATACAACGTCCGCTGGCACCAATGGGCGGATCGACCTGGTAGAAGGAAAGTTTCCAACCCTGGGCGCGTTTTCTCCGGGGTCACACGCGGTGACGATCATGCATGACGGCGGGATGGAGATCATTTTCCTGAACCCCGATCAGAAGCAGTATCTCTCGTTCAAGCCCGTCGCGATGATGGAGGGACTGCAAAAGATGCTGGAGGGCATGGGCGGATCGATGAGCGTCGATACCTCAGTCTCGCGCATCAATCTCGACAGCGTCGGATCCGGGCCCCCGATCGACGGCCACCCGACACTCATGTACAAACTCACGTCGGTAATGAGGATGACAACGTCGATAATGGGTCAGAGCCACGTCGTCGACCATCAGTCGAACCAGGAAATCCAGGCCGCCACGGATCTTGGCGAATTCGCCGGCGTCGCCAACTTGAATCGTTTTGCAGAGCTTACGGAGGCGATGGGATTCCCAAAGGGTTACCTCGAGAATCTCGCGGCAACGCGTCGCAGGATACGCGGTTTCCCATTGCGGACGGTAACACACACCACGATTGCGGCCGGGGGCGCGACGCGGACGATTGTTCAGACGATCGAGACCCGAAACGTGAGGCGGCTTGCCGTGCTTGACTCGCTGTTTTTGGTTCCAGCCGACTACAAGCCCGGCACGATGCCGGCGATGCCTGGCATGCCTGCTCGTTGAGGCGTGTTAGACCTTGAGTATGATCTTGCGCCGGTAGAGAACGAGGAGAATCCCGTACCATAGCAATACAAACGTGACCGCGAACGCCAGTGACGCGACACGTTCGGGAAGCCACGGCAGAAACACTG
>DATARP010000080.1:0-3913 GCA_036264075.1 Gemmatimonadaceae bacterium | reverse complement strand
GCGTCGGTGAAGTCGAGGTACACGCCGAGTCCCGTCTCGCCGACACCGCGACCCTCGTCGCACACCTCTTTCGCCGCGCGCGAGGCAATGTCGCGCGGCGCGAGATTGCCAAAGCTCGGATATTTGCGCTCGAGGAAATAGTCGCGCTCTGCATCGGGGATCTGTCGCGGATCGCTCTTGTCCCCAGGCTTCTTGGGCACCCAGACCCTGCCGTCATTCCTCAGTGATTCGCTCATCAGCGTCAGCTTGGACTGGTAATCTCCGCTGACCGGAATGCACGTTGGGTGGATCTGCGTGAAGCACGGGTTTGCGAACGCGGCGCCCCGTTTGTACGCACGCCAGATCGCGGTCGCGTTCGAACCCTGCGCGTTCGTGGACAGATAGAAGACGTTGCCGTATCCACCCGACGCGATCACCACTGCGTCGGCTGCGTGTGATTCTATCGCGCCAGTGACGAGGTTTCGCGTGACGATGCCGCGCGCCTTTCCGTCGATGACCACGAGATCGAGCATTTCTGTGCGCGGATACATCTTCACTCCGCCTTCCGCTATCTGGCGCTCGAGCGCCTGATACGCGCCGAGCAGAAGTTGCTGGCCCGTTTGTCCGCGGGCGTAGAAGGTTCGGGAAACCTGCGCGCCGCCGAAGGATCGGTTCGCCAGAAGGCCGCCGTACTCACGTGCGAAAGGCACCCCCTGCGCAACACACTGATCTATGATGTTGACGCTCACCTCGGCCAACCTGTAGACGTTGGCCTCGCGCGAGCGGAAGTCGCCACCCTTGATCGTATCGTAAAAGAGCCGGTAGACGCTGTCGCCGTCATTCCGGTAATTCTTGGCCGCATTGATCCCGCCCTGAGCCGCGATGCTGTGCGCGCGGCGCGGCGAATCCTGGAAGCAAAAACATTTCACGTTGTAGCCGAGCTCGCTCATCGTCGCGGCAGCGGCACCGCCGGCAAGTCCCGATCCGACAACCACTACTGTGTATTTCCGCTTGTTGGCCGGGCTCACCAGCTTCATCTCGAAGCGATGCTTGTCCCACTTTTGAGCGAGAGGGCCGCTCGGGATCCTGGAATCGAGTCGCAGACTCATCGCACGATTCCGGAAAAGACGGCGAGCGGGACGGCGGTGAAAGCCGCCCATACGAACACAGCGATTACAAAAGAGACTCTTCTGTGGAGCGGCTGCGGCGATGCGGGGCTGACTCCGATGCTTCTCACCGAGCTCCACGTGCCGTGAAAGAGGTGCAGGCCGAGAGCAATCATCGCGATGACGTAAAAAAGAGCTACCCACCAGATCCTGAAGCTCGTGACGAGGTTCGCATAAACGTCCTCTCTACTGAACACGCCGGCTGGCCGGATATCCCCGGTGGTGAAATGGAGGATATGCAAGACGAGGAAAATGAGGATCAGCGCCCCGCCCCAACGCATGGTTCTGGAGGAGATCGTCGCGACCTGCGTCTCTCGCTTCGTGTACCCGATGGGACGAGCTGCGCGGCTCTGACGCGTCAGCTGTATCGCCGCGATCACGTGAAGTACCACTGCGACGAAAAGCACGGCGCGCAAAGCCCATAGCAGCTCACCCGTGCTCTTCAGAAAATGAGAGTAAGAGTTGATCGCTGCTGAGCCGCGGAAGATGAGAAGATTGCCGAGCGCATGGAGGATGACGAAACCGATCCAGATGAGACCGGTCAGGCCCATGACGGCCTTCTTCCCGACCATGGAGCCATAGAAGGTGCGCAGCCTGCCCATCAACGCGTCACAGTTTTACCGCGGCCATCGGCTCGCGGACTGCGTCCGCGCTCTTGGCCAGGGCGTCGCGCTCTCCTCGAGTGAGCTCCACCTCAATAATTGAATCCAGACCTCGTCTGCCCAGCTTGCACGGAACGCCGAGGAAGAGTCCGGACATCCCGTACTCGCCCTCGAGCCAGGCAGCGCACGGCAGGATTCGCTTCTGGTCGCGAACGATTGCCTCACACATCTGCACGGCCGCTGAAGAGGGCGCGTAGTACGCAGAGCCTGTCTTCAGGTGCTTGACGATTTCCGCACCGCCGGTCCGCGTGCGGTCGACGATCGCATCGATCTTCGTCTGCGGCATCAGCTGAGTGATCGGGATTCCGCTTACCGACGTATAAGAGATCAGCGGCACCATTGTGTCGCCGTGACCTCCAAGCACCATCGCCTGGATGTCCCGCACGGACACGTCGAGCGCTTCAGCGATGAACGCGCGGTACCGCGCGGTATCCAGCACCCCGGCCATCCCCAGCACGCGCTCACGCGGGAACCCGGTGACTTTCATCGCGACGTACGACATCACGTCGAGCGGGTTTGAAACGACGATCAGGATCGCGTTGGGAGACGTGCTCTTGATCTGTTGCGAGACCTGCTTGACGATCCCGGCGTTTGTATTGAGAAGATCGTCGCGGGACATCCCCGGCTTTCGCGCGATGCCGGCGGTGATGACGACGATGTCCGAGTCGCGGCTCTCGTCGTAGCCATTGGTGCCGACGACACGCGCATCGAACCCTTCGATTGGTGCGGATTGCCATTGGTCGAGAGCTTTGCCCTGTGGAATCCCTTCCATGACGTCGACCATCACGACAGTGCGGGCGAGCTCTTTTTCGGCGAGACGCTGCGCGGTAGTGGCACCGACGTTACCGGCGCCGACCACCGTTATCTTGTTGACCATTTCGCTTTCTGGTTGTGGAGAGAAGTAGTGCGCGAAAGTTATCTGGGCCGCGCATCCTGAGCAATCGGAGCCGCTCATGGAATAGCGGAGCTTTAGAAACCGCTCGGGCTGGCTACCGAGTTCAGAGTTTCATCCGGATTAATCGGATTTTCCTGATTAAACGGATCGCTCCGATGTGGCGTAAGGACTCCGCTCGCCGGCCCGGGACTCTTGGGAACTGCCGCTCGGGATGCTACTGACGCGAATCGGAACTCCGAGCCGCAACAAACAAAAAACGATCAACCGCCGACTTGCGAGAGGGCGCGGAGTCCGCCGATGCTCATCTGGAGAAGGTGATGCTCCTTTGGCTTCGTCGACAGCGCGCTCCGAAAGAATGGCTCCAGTGGCAGGCCCGCTCGAAGTGGGGAGCGCAGGTCGATCTCGTCGTCACCGAACAGACACGTGCGAAGCCGACCGTCGGCCGTAAGCCTCACGCGATTGCAGCTCCCGCAGTACGTGTGAGACATCGGAGTGATCACGCCGATCGTGCCAAGCGCTCCGTCGAGCTGATAATAGCGCGCGGGGCCGTTGCCTCGCTCGGGGCCCGGCACCGCCGCGAGTTCACCCGCGCGTCTGAGCGTGGCGAGGATCTCATCGGTCGGCACCACGTGATCCCACGTCAGCTCCCGCATCTCGCCGACCGGCATGAGCTCGATGAACCGAACGTGCCAGCGATGTTCGAACGTGAGCCGCGCGAAGTCGCCGACCTCATCGTCGTTGATGCCCCGCATCACCACGACGTTGAGCTTTATCGGCGCAAGGCCTGCTTCCTCGGCGGCCGCGGCGGCTGCGATTGGATCGAAGTCCGTGTTGCGCCGTGAGATCGCCTTGATCCGATCCGCTCGCAGAGAGTCGGCACTCATGTTGACGCGGTCGAGACCAGCGAGCCTGAGCGCGTGAGCAAGTTGCGGCAGTCTCACGCCGTTTGTCGAAAGAGAGATGTCCTCGATCTCGGGAATCGCCTTGAGCATCGCGACCAGGTGCTCTAGCTCGGGACGCAACGTCGGCTCGCCGCCGGTGATGCGCAGCCGCCGCAATCCCAGCGGCGCGAGCTCGCCAACCACGCGCGCGATCTCCTCGTAGGAAAGGATGTCCGCCTTCGGAAGCCACTCCAGACCCGCCAGCGGCATGCAGTACAGGCAGCGGAAATTGCATCGATCCGTCACCGAGATTCGGAGGTACTCTATGCT
>DATARP010000024.1:0-5189 GCA_036264075.1 Gemmatimonadaceae bacterium | reverse complement strand
GGCCAGAGTACGATGGACACTGGACAGGGCGGAGCCAACGACAATCTGTTCTACATGAACGATGTGAGCTTCGCGCCGGCGAACGGAATCGAGGCGACGTTCAGCCGCAACGTCTTCATTCGCAACTACGTGGAAGGATGCGAGTTCGGGATATGGGGCGGGTACAGCTTCGGCTCGCGCATCGTCGGCAACCGGTTCATCGACAACCGCACCGGAATTGCCATAGAGCACGGGCAGAACAACGTGATCGTCGCCAACATGTTCGTCGACGATTCGACAGGAGTCCGCGTCTGGGGAGATTCGATCGTCCCGTCGGATTGGGGTTTCCCGAAGCACCGCGATACGCGAAGCACCAACTACCAGATAGATGGAAATCTTTTTGGGCGCGCGCGGGTAGGCGTGCGGGCCGCGAACACGAGCGCGCTGAGCGTGATCAACAACCGCTTCATGGAGGTCGACTCTACCACCGTCGTGCACGATTCGATCGGCTTTTCGTTCAGGGACAACACAACTGCGATCGATGCGCCGTGGCCCCGGCGCTTCCTGCGTCCCCCGCTGGAGCTCGTCGACAGCGTTCTCCCGTTGACGGGCGGGTTCATGCCGCTCCGCCCGGACACCTCCCTTGCCACTCGTCCACGCGCGGCCATCGTCGTCGACGAATGGGGACCCTACGACTATCGGTCGCCGAAGCTCGTGCCGGTCGACAGCGCCCACGCGACTCCGTTGCGATTGCGCACTCTTGGCCCGGCGGGAATTTGGCGCGTCGTGTCACGCCGCGGAGCGGCCTCTCTCTCCGCGGAAAGTGGAGTGATCGGCGACACGATCGTCCTCTCACCAAAGGCAGACTCGCTCGGCGACTGGGAGCTGACGCTGGAATACACCGGGATAGCGACGACATCGCCGAGGGGAGTGGTGCTTCCGGCGCGAGCGCCGTATCGGTTTTCTTACGTTCGTTTCGAGCCGGCGATCGCGTGGACCGCGCGGTTCTTCAAGTGGAGCGACAGCGCCAGTGACCCGCGAAAAGCTCCGGACGCGATGAGTGTGCTGGCGAAGATGCCCCCGATTCTCTCCGCGCAGATCCCGCGTCTCGATTACGAGGGATACCGCGCGCTTTCGAATCTGCCGAGGGAGAATTTCGCGCTCGAGGCAACGGGCTCGGTGGATCTCCCGCCGGGCGAGTACACCTTGCGCACACTGAGCGATGACGGGATTCGCGTGTGGATCGACGGCGCGCTCGTCATTGACGATTGGAAGCCGCACGAGACGTCGGTCGATTTTGCGCCGTTAGCTGGCGGGCATCCCGACATCCGGGTGCAGTACTTCCAAGGCGATGGGTGGTACGAGCTCATACTCGACATCGTGCGCGGACACGACCGATCGGTCGGATCTCCTGCGCCGCACGGCGCTGACTAGCTGCGGACTGAGAACTTTACTGCGGAGTGAGGACTTCGGACCAACGGCACTGCGGATCGCAAACTGCCGTTGGTCCGAAGTCCTCAGTCCGTAGTCAAAACGCCGGCCAATCGCCTGAGCCCTTCGTCGAGGTGATCGGATTCCATGCCGAATCCGATCCTGAAGTGATCGGCAGCGCCGAAGAACCGGCCGGGCGTCACGAGAGAATCCCTGGCCAGCAGCCGCTCAGCAAGCCCGTCGACACTTCCGCCCTCCAGGCGCACGAATCCCACGGTGCCCGCATCGGGTGCAACCCACGAGAGTCGCGGTTGGGACTCGATGAAGCTCGTCACCACGCTCCGATTCCGGGCGACGCGCTTACGCTGCTTGTCCAGCAGAGTCCTTGCGTGCTCGAACGTACGGGCAGCCAACCGCTCGGCGGGGTGAGACATCGAGCTCGCGAACAATCCGTTGAGGCGACGCATCCGGACCGCGAGGTCGGTGTCGGCGAGAATCCAGCCCGCGCGAAGCGCGGCCAGTCCAAACACCTTCGTGAGGCTCCGCGTCGTGACAAACCTCGGCGAGATATTTATCGCTGAACGAATCTCGGGATCCTTCCCCAATCCGTAGATCCACTCGAGATAGACTTCGTCGACCAGGACATGGAAGTCGCGCCGCTCGGCGAGCTGCGCGAGCGCCTGGAGCTCGGCGCGATTTATTGTTGCCCCCGTCGGATTGTGAAGATTCGACAGAATGACGAGGCGCGTTCGCGGCGTGAGGGCGGCCTCCACACCAGCGACGTCGAGAGAATATCGATCTTCCTCACGGCGCTCGAAGAACCCGATCTCGCACCCGAGGTACCGAGGCACGGCCACGAGCGGATCGTAGACAGGACGCTCGATCAGAACGTGATCGCCCGCTTCGACAAGCGCGGCGCAGGCGAGATGATTCGCCATCGACGTGCCGTGCGCGAGAACGACGTTACCGGGCGCGACCCCGTAACGGTGCGCGATCCGCTCGAGGAGTGGCCCCCACCCGTACTCGTTGTCCGCGACCATTGTGAAATCGTCCACCGATGGGGAGAGCAGACTCACGTCAACCGGCGGAACGCCACTGAGAGCCAGACTGTATTTGATGTTGCCGCGACTCCTCGCCCATTCGAGGTACTCGCTGTCCCGGACTTTGGTCATGCCATGGCCCCGCTCTCGTGTCTGCTCTGTCGCCGCCAGAACAGAAACGCAGGGATGCCCAGCGCCATGAGCAGGACTCCGAGCAGTGCGTTGCGCGGGTTGGACCAGACGGCGCTGACTACCACGTACGCCGCAATCGTCACGAATAGCGCCGGCAGAACTGGATATCCGGGCATTCGGAAAACGCTGGGCGTGATTCCAGTTGCCGCGTCGCGACGCCGATAAGCAAATATTGTCGCCACAATGAGCCCGAAAAATATCCAGTCGCCGAACACGACGTAGTCGAGCAGCTGGCCGTACGTTCCGGAGAGCGCGAGCGCAACTGCCCACACCGCCTGAAGCAGGATTCCTCCCGTGGGCGTTCGATAGGTGGGATGCAGCCGCGATGCAAATCCAAAGAACAGGCCATCGGCGGACATCGCCTGCAGCATGCGCGGAGCGGAGAGAATTCCAGTGTTGACGAATCCGATAGTCGACGCGATGATGCCGATCGCGATGAGCGCGGCACCTACAGGGCCCACAACCACGCGCATCGTGTCAGCAGCCGGCGCCAGACTTGTGGCGAGTCCCGCTGGACCGAGCGCCCGTATGTAGGCAACGTTGGCCAGAACGTACACGGCGATCACCACGGCGATTCCAATCCCGAGCGCTTTCGGAAGCGTCCGCTCCGGGTCCACGATCTCGCTGGCGATGTTGTTGGAGTACTGCCATCCGCCGTACGCGAAGAGAACCGGAATCAGAGCGATCCCGAGCGCTCGCACCACGCCGAACCCTTGAATCGTCTCGGTCTTCGGCTGGGCCTGCGCTCCCCCGCGCGCGAGGAACACTCCGACGAAAATGAGCACCGCGAGGGCTGTCAGCTTCAACACGGTGAAAATGTTCTGCGTTATGCTGCCCGATCTTATTCCGAAGTAGTTCACGACGGCGAGCGTGAGTAGCAGCGCGACGGCGAGAGGCTTGATGTAGATCGTCGAGATCCCGAACAGATCCACAGAGTATCGCGCGAACGTCACCGCGACGGCCGCGATTCCGCCGCTGTTGATGATGAACAGGAAGGTCCACCCATACAGAAACGCGGCAAGCGGGCCGAAGGCTTCCGTGAGATAGATGTAGCCGCCACCTGCCTGAGGCCTCCGTGCGCCCAGCTCGGCGAACGCCAGCGCGCCGACCAGGGCAACGCCGCCACCGATGATCCACGCCGTGAGGATGAACGCGGAGCTATGCACCCGCTGCGCGACGATCGCCGGGTTGAGAAAGATCCCCGCGCCGATGATGCCGCCGATCACGACCATCGTCGTGTCGAATACGCCCAGTCGTCGAAGGTAGCTGGAGGAAGCGTCTGTGCTGGCCATTTCACAGTATGCAAGTGGCTCAGCCAGGCGGGAAGGCTTCTGCTAGTCTACGCCCAGATAGACGCTTTCTTCGCCCAGCTCGAGTCCTTGTACCGCGTCTTGAACGCCTGCGCCGTCTCCTTGAGCGCGGCGGGATCGTGGCTCGCTTTGTACTTCGACACCCCAGCCCAGTAAAGAGCCTCGGACGCCGCGTCCGACTTCGGCACCTTCTCCACGACCTCGCGGAATCTCTTCTCCGCTTCTGCCCAGTTTCCCTGCTTGAAATCCATGTGCGCGCGGCCGACCATCAGCTGCCCCAAGAAATCATCGAGTGGAAGAAATCCTTCCACCCGCCACTGCTCTTCACCATTCGGGTCGAGCTCGAGCACCGTGGGCGTCCAGTGTGCGTTGTACTTCTCGCCGTAGCGCTGGAAGGCTTCCGCATCGTCTTTGACGTGCACCCGCGCGGGCAGAAAGTTCTCGTTCACGAAGCGGACGACCCGCTCGTCCGGCCACACCTCGGCATCCAGCCGAGCACAGCCACCTCACATCGGCGCGGCGCTGAAATCGAGGAGGACGGGCTTGTTCTGCTTCTTCGCTTCCTTGAGGACTCTGTCTACATCGTGATTGAACTTGATTTCCATGGCGAAACTCGAGGTGACGATGAACGTTATGAGTGCAGGTGACGTGCCGGGCGGGTAAATTCTGACGCAGATCTCAGAGGCAACGGATGGAGTCTTCGGCAACCGACCCCCAATCCGAGCTCACACTGAATGCGCGTGCCCTTGCGCCTGATTACAAGGTTCTCGGTGAGCTCGGACGAGGTGGAATGGGCATTGTTTATCTCGCGATCGATGTGAATCTCGACCGTGAGGTCGCCGTCAAGGTACTTCCCGCCCACCTGACCGAGCCCTCGGGAGTTCGCGACCGATTCCTGCGCGAGGCGCGGACCGCTGCCAAGCTCACTCATACCAACATCGTTCCGGTGTATCGCGCGGACGAGAAGGACGGCGTCGTGTTCTTCGTCATGAGGCACGTCGACGGAGAATCCCTCGGCGAGCGATTGGCGTCGGGCGGACCGCTGGCGCCCCTCGACGCGGCCCGCCTGCTTCAGCAAGTTGCGCTCGCTCTGGATTACGCTCATGCGCGGGGCGTGATTCATCGCGATGTCAAGCCGGAAAACATTCTGCTCGAGCGAGGCAGTAATTCCGCGTTGGTAACGGATTTCGGGATCGCTCGACTGATGGAAGCGGCACCCGCCACGGCAACCGGGCAG
>DATARP010000282.1:0-20097 GCA_036264075.1 Gemmatimonadaceae bacterium | reverse complement strand
TACGTCGACATAGTATCCGGTGAGCCTCTCTTCAGCTCGCTGGACAAGTACGAATCGGGCACAGGGTGGCCGAGTTTTACCCGCCCGCTCGTGCCCGCCAACATCAAGACAAGGACGGATCACCTCCTCGGCTTCAGCCGCACCGAGGTTCGCTCCGCCGGCGCCGATTCACACCTCGGCCATGTCTTCGACGACGGTCCGCAACCAACCGGTCTCAGGTATTGCATGAACTCGGCGGCGATGCGGTTCATTCCGGTATCGCGTCTGGAGGCCGAGGGTTACGGGCAATACGTGGCGTTGTTCAAGCCAAAGGCGCCGGGAAAGGCGAGCAAGTAGCAGATTAGCCTTGTGTGACCGGCTAGAAGCCAAGACATTCTGAGGAGCGCGTAAACGAACCCATTCCCCTACAGCATGCGACTGGCCCCAAAAGGCTTCACACTTGTCGAGCTGATAGTGGTACTGGTGGTTATCGGGATCATCGCGGCGATTGCGATCGCCAAATTCGTCGGCGCGAAAGAGGCCGCCTACATCTCGAGCATGAAATCGGATCTCAGGAATTTTGCTCTCTACGAGCAGTTCTATGCGACCGACAACGGAGGTAGCTACTTCTCAGGCGACGGGGTTGCTCAAGGGTTCAAGCCGACGCCTGATGTCACGGTCACTGCTACGGACGACCCCGGCCCGCCGCCGAACTGGCGAGCCGTCGCCGTGCACGCAAAAACTCCAAAGACGTGCACGATCGGAGTATCAGATCCGAAAACCTGGACGATTGTTTGCCCCTGATCCAGCGTCGGCAAAAACCACTGGACTGAGCAACGAGAGTGGCGCAGATTTGCGCTTCGCTCGCCCCCGAATCGAAGGACAGCGCACCACCCATGGAATGCTGGCTCATCACGTCCCGCGCGGAAGTAATGCGGCTGGAGTTCGGAGACGAACCGCCTCCCGAAATCTGCCTGCCTGACAGGCCTCTGTCCGATATCCAGGATGACGCAATCCAGAGCTCGATCCAGGAAGCGTCCTACATCATCTATCGGCGCTACCATCTGGCGCACGAGAGCTGGCGATTGGGAATCGTTTATTCGATCTCCCCGCCGACAGTCGGCGACATACAGATCTTGTCGGCATACAGGGCAGGACACGAGGCGCGACCGCACCTGGTTTGAGCACGGTCGCAGGGGGAACCCTACTTGTGGCGCATCTTGTCCACGGCTTCGTCAAGAAGCTTCTGTAACCGCCGGTATTCCTCGTCGATTTTCTTTGCCGCGGCGGGGAGCTCCGCTTTTCCTTTTTCGGCGAGATCGGCGAGTCGCTTTCCTGCGTTCATCAGCTCTTCGCGCAGCTTGTCGAGCGTCTGCTTGAGATCGTCCATGGCGAGATCCTCCTCGGTGGGTTAGCTACTTCTTTCCGGGTTTTACGAGCAGCTTCTGGCCGATCCTTACGCGATCGCCCTGGAGCTGGTTCCATTGCTGGAGCTGCTCCGGCGTTGCGTCGAACTTTCTCGCTATGCTGAAAAGAGCGTCGCCGCGCTTGACCGTATAGTAGAGGGGCTGGTTGATCAAAGCGGCCACCGCCTGCCTCAGGCGGCGCTCCTTTGCGGCGGCGGTGCGCTGCGCTTCGTGGGTCGTGTTGACGTAGTTGACCAACGAGTCGAGAGCCGCTGTCTCGCTACCCAGCGCCGCGAATTTGCCTGTCGGTACTCCCGGGTGAGTTACCGTGACCCCATGAGCGGTAAGGAAATACAACCGACCCGGATTCATCTTGAGGAGGGTATCGTTGGGGAACTCTTGCGAAAGAATCGTGGCCGGTGCGTCGGCACTCTCGAATTTGTCGCCGGGTGCAACGCCCAGGAATATCAACCGGTCGTTGGTGGCGTAGAGAATTCCGTTCGCTCCGCGATAGTAGTCGGTGGGACGGCGGAAGAAGACTCTCGCCTTGCGCTCGACTTTCTCACCGTAATGGAGCATGCCGCCCTGTAGCTCCCTGTCCGCCGCCACCCAGGCCTTGGGAGCGTCGACGTGCCGCATGAAAAAGAAATAGCCGAACAGAAGCAAGCCAACGAGAACTACTCCAAGCCCGAGCAACGCCTTTTTCAGGAAGCGGAACGTGCGGTAAAGTCCCTCAGACTCTTTCATTGTGGATCAGTGTAGTGGGAGGCGGGCACGTGCGGGAGGGCAATCTCCATACCGAGGTGTGGCATGTGAGGTGCAACCGAAACCCGCATGGCCGACCTCGAGAAGGACAATCGCCAGTCAGGGGCCGGAGATCCCTTTACGAACGTCGCCGTGCGGAGGCCGTTCAGGCCAAGCGTCCCGCGTTGGAAGCGACTTCTCAAAGGAGCGCTACGCGCGCTCGGCGCCGCAGTCCTTCTCGCCGCCGGCACAGTCTGGACGCTGCGGCAGACGCACCCCCAGTTCGTGAAGCCTGGCGAGCTCCTTCACTTGCCGCCTGCGCTGGTGACGGCGGCCGCCCCAGGGACGGAGCCGTACGCTCCACCCACGGATTCGGCGGCTCTGGTCGAAATTCAGAAGGTGGCGTTCTCGCTCAGGAAGTACACGAACGACACGGTCCTGGCCCGCCGCATCGCGTCTGCCATCGTGGTGGAGGGCGGGAAGAAGAACATCGATCCGGCCCTCCTTGTCGGCGTGGTGCTCACCGAGGACGCGAAGCTCGATCCCAACGCCAAGAGCTTTGTCGGCGCGAGAGGCTTGATGCAGGTCATGCCGTTTCACGCTGGGAAGTGGAAGGGCTGTTCGTCGGCCGATCTGTTCGCGATCGACTCGAATATTTGCCACGGCGTGAGTATCCTCGCGGATCTGATCAAGCGATCGCCCAGCGTTTCGTCGGCGCTGCAGCGCTACAACGGATGCGTCCGCGGGACAAATACGCCCAACTGTCATACCTATTCGGGCAAGGTGTTGAAGTTCGCGGAGCAAGCTGCGAGTCAGATGCTCGGCTTTTCGACCTCTCAATAGGGCCGCGCGGGTCGGATGTAAACATCTGACCACCAAGTTTATGTAATGCGCGAGCCAGCAAGTGCATATCCGCCAGGCACTTGCGCCAAAATCAATCACAGAAATGACATTTGGCGCGCCGCGCCAGACCCTGATTTCAAAACTTTTTCTTGACGGAATGCGTCAATAGAGGTACCGTAATACGTATCTCAGCAGTGGCATTACCACAATAGATTCGAAATGGCTGAATGGATTGGACGGGAGCTCGAGCGAATCAGAAAGCTCAGAGGTCTCCGTCGTGAAGACGTTGCGGCACGTCTCTCGAGACCGGTGTCGGCGTCGACAATTCGCAATATCGAGCATGACGAGGACTACAATGTCTCGCTCGATCTTTTGCGACAGATAGCGGCGGTCCTTGGCGTCAAGATCCTGGTCTCGTTAGAGGCCGAGGACCTGAGACGCTGGCATACGCCACCGGGACAAAGGCCGGCGATCAGTCTCGACGATGTGCCGCCGGTTGTGGGACAGGAGAGGTTGATCGATAACGAGTACTTCATACGGTACATCCGGGCCCGTTATCCGGATTGTCCACTGACGAACTCGCAGATCGGCCGAAGAATGTGGGACTTTGCCAAGCCCAGAGGAGCGGAGTTGGTGAAGGGCAGGATGCAGGTGAAGAAGCTGCCGACGTCGGATAGCATCGCTACTTACAGGCTTCCGACCACAGCAGCGCAGTACCGTGTTCGTGAACGGGACATGGAAGTATTGCACGGTTTTGCGGATCGGTTGGGCCGGGCGTACCGCGATGAGAAGGGAAGGGTTCTCGTCCCTCTCATTTAAGAGCGTTCGGGCTGTACTAATTCCAGGAGAACCTGTGAAGAAGTCACTTAAGCCTTTACATGCGCCACCGCCGAAGCTGTCTTCCCCAATGAAGACGGCCATGCGGACAGCTGCCCACGGAATTGCGTTGGGTGCGCTGCTCGTCAGCGGTGCCGTGTGGACGATTTCGCAGCAGCATCCGCTGTATGCGAACCCGGGTAAGCTCCTCAGACTACCCGCGGCCGTCGTTGACGCTTCACAGCCCACCGAGCAGGCTTTCCGCATCGGCGAGGTTCTGAATCAGTATACCCATGACCGTGGTCTTGCCTTCCGCATTGCCGACGCGCTCGTCGAGCAGGGTCAGAGGGAGAAGATCGATCCGGCGCTTCTCGTCGGCGTCCTGCTTACCGAAGATGCGACCCTCGATCCGCGCGCCCGGAGCTCTGTCGGTGCCCGCGGTCTGATGCAGGTTATGCCGCTTCACAGCGGCAAGTGGGGCTGCGGCTCGAAGGACCTGTTCGACGTCGAGAGCAACATCTGTCACGGCGTGCAGATCCTGAAGGCGGCACTGGACGGTTCGCCGAACACGCGCGTGGCGCTGCTTCGCTACAACGGCTGCGTCAGGGGCCGCAATACGCCCAACTGCCACACATACGACGACAAGGTCCTCAAGCACGCTGGCCGCGCTGCGGCGGAGATGCGTCTGGTAAAAACACAAAAGACCGAGTAAGGTTGTCTGGAAAAAGAGCCGGTGCTTAAACGCACCGGCTTTTTTTATGCCCAGGAATCCCTATCCCGTACTCGCGCTCTCACTCCTCGGAATCTCGATTGCGGGACCGCTCGTTCGACTCTCGAGTGCCGACCCGGTCGTAATCGCCGTCTGGCGGCTCGGATTTTCGCTGGTGATCGTCGCGGGCTTTCTCATGGTCACCCGCGAATGGCGAGACTGGAGGCGGATTACGAAGGGCGAAGGTGTGCTCGCTGTCGCTGGCGGGATCGCACTCGCTCTCCATTTCTGGGCGTGGAACGCAAGCATTCACCTTACGACGATCGCCGCTTCGGTTACTCTGGTCAGCCTTCAACCGGCCGTGGTTGCAGCGATCTCTGCGATCGCGCTGAAGGAAGCGCCGTCCCGACGCCAGCTCCTCGGCATCGCGATCGCCATCGCCGGAGCTGTGGTTATTGCCGCTCCCGATCTTCGCGCGGACGTGGGTCTCGAAGGAAATCGCCCGCTCCTGGGGAATCTGCTCGCGATCTCCGCGGCGTTCACTGCCGCGATCTACTACACGATCGGCCGCCGGCTGCGCGCTTCACTCGGGATCTGGGCGTACGTCGCGATCGTTTACTCTTCGGCGTTTGCAACTCTGGCCGTGATCGCCGCTGCCCGCGGAATAGTGCTTGGGCCGCAGCCACCGAGGGAGATGGCGATCTTTGCAGCGCTCGCCGTCGGTCCGATGCTCATCGGCCACACCGGAATGAACTGGGCACTCAAGTTTCTTCCGGCGTACGTCGTCAACCTGACCGTTCTTGGCGAGCCGGTGGGTGCGACACTACTCGGGGCGTTCATACCGGCGATCCGGCAGATTCCGACGATTGCGACGCTCGTCGGCGGTGCAATCGTCCTGACCGGCGTGGTGATTGCCGCGGACACGCGAGGGCGCAGCACCACAAACGCCTGATCATTAAATTTCGGCGCGATCCGGCCTCCCGGAGCGCCGACGTCTGCGCCCCTTCCTCTTGCGATTCAAATGCGAAGACTGATTTGGACATCCTTCCTGCTCGCCGCTCCGCTCCTGCTGCCGGCGCAGAGCAAAATCACCTCCCCGCGCGCGCAGTTCGGTCACAACATCGGCGACGACTACTTTCTCGCCAACTACAGCCAGATGATCGACTACTGGCGGAAGCTCGATCGCGAATCGGACCGCATGACGATGGTTCGGATCGGCACGACGTCCGAAGGGCGCCCCATGTGGATGGCGATCATCACATCGCCTGAGAATCACAAGAAGCTGGCGCGGTACCAGGAGATATCCCGGCGTCTCGCGCTCGCCGAGAGCCTGACCGATGAACAGGCGCGCGCCCTGGCCGTCGAAGGGAAAGCCGTTGTCTGGATCGACGGCGGCCTGCACGCGACCGAGGTGCTCGGCGCGCAGCAGCTTATCCAGACGGTATACGAGCTGGTGAGTCGGACCGATCCGGAGACGCTTCGTTTCCTGCGCGACGACATCATCCTCTGTGTGCCGGCGAATCCCGACGGACAGGATCTGGTCTCCGACTGGTACATGCGCGAGGCCGACACCCTGAAGCGAACGACTTCGAGACTGCCGCGCCTTTACCAGAAGTACGCTGGACACGACAACAATCGCGACGCGTACATGGCGTCACTGCCGGAAACGCAGGCGATGGACAGCATTCTCTTCCGTGCCTGGTACCCGCAGATCATGTACAACCATCACCAGACGGGGCCCATCGGCACGGTGATCTTCGCGCCACCATTCAGAGATCCATTCAACTACAACTTCGATCCGCTCGTGCCGATGGAGCTCGATCTCGTCGGGGCGGCTATGCACTCCCGATTCGTGGCGGAAGGAAAGCCGGGCGCGACCATGCGCAGCGGCAGCGGCTACTCGACCTGGTGGAACGGCGGAATGAGGACCACCGTCTACTTCCACAACATGATCGGCCTCCTCACGGAGGCGATCGGCAATCCGACGCCGATAACGATTCCGCTCGTACCGGAGAAACTGCTTCCCAGGGGCGACCTTCCGATGCCCATCCAGCCGCAGAAGTGGTATTTCGCCCAGTCTATGGCGTACGAGATGACGGCGAACCGGGCTGTGCTCGACGTCGCCTCACGGTACCGCGAGACGTTGCTCTACAATATCTACCAGATGGGTCGAAACTCGATTCGTCGCGGGAGCACCGACTCGTGGACAGTCACGCCGAAGAAAGTGGCCGCATTGGAGGCTGCGCTTCCGGTGGACAGCGCGCGGACCCAGCCGTTTGCTGCCGACGCAGCGGTTGGTGGCAGAGCGGTGACATCGACGCCTGAGGAGCTCTCGAAATACGCGAGTATCATGCGGAATCCGGCCGATCGGGATCCTCGCGGCTACATCATTCCAGCCGACCAACCCGACTTTCTGACGGCGACAAAGTTCGTCAACGCATTGATCAAGAACGGAATCAGCGTCCTGCGCGCGACCGGCCCGTTCACAGTGGCCGGCAAGAGTTATCCCGCGAACTCGTTTGTCGTGAAAACCGCGCAAGCATTCCGCCCGCACGTGCTGGACATGTTCGAGCCGCAGGATCACCCCAACGACATCCCGTATCCAGGCGGACCGCCCACGCCTCCGTATGACAACGCCGGCTGGACGCTCGCCTATCAGATGGGCGTCCAGTTCGATCGGGTGCTCGACGCTTTCACTGGGCCGTTCACACCGGTGGCTGGCTTCGCGAAGCCGCCAGCGTCTCGGATTGCCTACGGGCAGGCTGGTTATGTCTTCAGCCACTCAACGAATGACGCGTTCGCAGCGGTGAATCGGCTGCTTGCTCGCGGCGAGGACGTCTACTCTTTCAACACCCCGATTCCGATGGACGGAAAGAGCTACGACGTCGGAACTTTTTATGTCGCGGCGAAACCGACCACTCTCGGGGTCGTAACCCAGCTCGCGCAGGAAAAGGGAATCGTTTTCGATCCCGTCGCCGGAGCCATCCCGCGCGAGTCGTTGAAGAAGATTCAGGGAGCGCGGATCGGCCTTTGGGATCAATACGGAGGCGCGATAACGTCCGGTTGGGCGCGGCTCATCCTCGAGCAGTTCGAGTTTCCGTACCAGGTGGTTTACCCGGCAGCGCTCGACTCCGGGAATCTCATCTCCCGATTCGACGTGCTGATCTTCCCCGACGGAGCAAACTTCTACCGTCCTGGAGCGCGAGGGGGTTCACGGATCAATGCGAGCGATGTCCCCGCGGAGTATCGTGATCGCGTCGGCACCATGACCGCGACGAGGACCGTTCCCCAGGTGCTCGAATTCCTGAATGCCGGAGGGACGGTCCTCGCGATCGGCTCGGCGGCGGATATCGGCTTTCAGCTCGGTCTTCCGATCGTCAACGCGCTCACCGACAGCTCAGGGCGTCCATTGCCGCGGAATCGCTTTTACGTGCCTGGCTCGATCCTCCGCGTCCGTGTTGATACCACGGCTGCGCTCGCACAGGGATTGCGCCCCGCGACAGATCTCTATTTCGACAACGCTCCCGCATTCACCCTGCTCCCCGGCGCCGAAACCCGCGGCATCAAGAGAATTGTCTGGATCGACGATCCCGCACCGCTGCGGAGCGGTTGGGCGTGGGGCCAGAAATATCTCAGCGGGGTAACAGAAGTTCTTCAGGCTCGCGTTGGAAAGGGCATGCTGGTGTTGTACGGGGCCGATCCCTATTTCCGGTCGCAGCCGCATGGTACGTTCAAGCTGTTATTCAACGGACTTTTGTACCGCACGGATCTCGGAGAATAAGGACAGATGATGCGCACACGGATTCTCTTCGCCGCCCTCGCCGTCACAGGCTGCTCGTACTTTCAGAGTCCTCCGGTCACTCCGGCGGAGCCAGCGGATTCGCCGAGGCCGGCGGCCAAAGGATCCTCCTTCCGGCTCGCGAGCGGCAGTGGAGTCGTGAAGGCGATGCACGATCTCTACGGTGGAAAGTTTCTCAAGACAATGAGCTTTTTGCAGAACAACACCGCGTACTCCAGCACCGGACAGGAGCAGCACTCGCAGTGGTACGAGCACCTCGAGGTTCCCGGAAAGCTGCGCATCGCTTTTCTTCCCGCGTCGCAGCGCAGCGGACTCGTTCAGGTCGGTGAAAAGGTCGCTTCGTTCGACAACGGCATTCGCGTTGATTTCCGGCCGTCAGTCAATCCAATGCTGCTTCTCACGGCTGATGTCTACGCCGCCCCTGTCCCCCTCATCATGCGAGGACTCGACTCACTGAGCGTGGACACCGAAGTGATCCACACCGACGAGTGGCAGGGCCGGCCGGTATACGTGATCGGAGCCCGGGCCGGCGACTCCACGTCCAACCAGATGTGGATCGATGCCGACAAGCTGCTTCTGTTGCGCTTCATTCAGCGCGGCAAGAGTACCGAGCGCCCTGTCGTGAGCGACATCAGAGTCGGGAACTACAAGGAAATTCAGGGCTATCAGATTCCAACGGAGTTCCTGGTGGTGCGCAACGGCAGGCCTGTGTGGCGCGAGCAATACGAGAACGTGCGGATCAACGAGCCCCTTCCTCCCGGAACGTTCGACCAGGCTCTCTGGAAAGACATCCCGATACCGCAATGAAAACACGCCTGCTCTTCGCGGCGGCTGGCCTGTTAGCCGCCAGTCTTCCAGCCCAGGGACGCGTCCAGCGCCCCATGACTTTCGAAGATTTCGCCGCGGTCAGAAACGTCGGCGATCCTCAAATCTCGCCTGACGGCGCGTGGATCTTGTATTCTCTGCGCACGACCGACGTCAACGCAAACAAGCGCACGACCGTCACTATTCTGGCCCCCGTGGGAGGCGCGGCTTCCGCCCCGCGAGCCGTCCAATTTCCGAACGGGTCAACCCAGGCGAGCGAAGCGCGATGGTCGCCCGACGGAAAACGAGTGGCTTACATCTCCGGTGGTCAACTCTGGATTGCCGACGCCAATGGCACCAACGCACGGCGGATATCCAACGTCAACGCGGGGGCGAGTGGGCCGGTATGGGCGCCGACTGGAGACCGGATCGCATTCGTTTCTGGTGTCTATCCGGATTGTGACAGCGACGCGTGCAACATCGAGCACGCGAAAGCCGCGGATACGGGGAAGGTCAAGGCGCATATCGCCGACAATCTGCTCTACCGCCACTGGACTGAGTGGACGCCGGAAACGCGGTCGCATCTCTTCGTAGTGTCTCCGGACGGCACCGGCCTGCTCGACGTGACCGCGCGCGTGAAGTACGACGTCCCACCAGGACCTTTCGGCGGAAGCGAGGGATACAGCTTCTCTCCAGACGGAAGAGAGCTCGCCTACACGGCCAAGGACCAGGGCCGGGAAGACGCGTGGTCGACCGACCTCAACGTGTACGTCGTGCCGGTTACGGGCGGGGCTGCAACCGTCATCACCGCATCCAATCGCGGCGCGGATCAGAATCCGGTCTACTCTCCCGACGGTCGCACGATCCTCTACGGCTCGCAAGCTCGGCCCGGCTTCGAGTCCGATCGCGTCAGACTCATGGCGTACGATCGAGCGTCTCGCACCTCCCATGAGCTTCTTCCCAGCTGGGATCGAAACGCGGACAGCTACGCATTCTCGCCGAACGGCGACGCGATTTATCTCACGACGGTTGATGCGAGCCGGACCAAGTTCTACAGAATCTCGCGCGGCGGATCGGGATGGAGCGGCACTCCGCAGCTGCTCACGAATGGTGGCAATAACTTCTCACCTTCGATCTCCGCCAACGGCAGGAGCATCGCCTGGCTTCAGGATGCCACTGAGCGTCCTGCCGAAGTGTATATCGGCTCTCTCGGAGCCCGCGGCCTTACGGATGTTCGGCGGCTCACCCACGAGAATGATCCGCTCCTGGCGCAGCTGAAGCTCAATCCGGCGGAGGATTTCTGGTTCAAGGGCGCCGACGGCGACAGCGTGCAGGGAATGTTGATCAGACCGCCGCAGTATCAGCCCGGCAAGAAATTCCCCGTGCTGCTGCTGATTCACGGCGGACCCCAGGGCGAGTGGCTAGACCAGTGGCACGGCCGCTGGAATTTCGAACTGTTCGCGTCTCCCGGGTTTGGGATCGTGGCGATCAATCCTCGCGGGTCATTCGGCTATGGTCAGAAATTCACCGATCAGATCTCGAAGGACTGGGGCGGCAAAGCGTACACCGACCTGATGAACGGGCTCGACGCCGCCCTCGCTCGCAACAGCTGGCTCGATTCCACGAGAATGGGCGCGGCTGGCGGATCGTTTGGCGGCTACATGACGAACTGGATCGCGGGCCACTCGAACCGATTCAAGGCGCTCTTCACACACGCCGGCGTATACAACCTCGAGGCCATGTACGGCGCGACGGAGGAGATCTGGTTCGGCGAGTGGGAATTCGGTGGCCCGTACTGGGACAAGACCGCGATGGAAACAGAGTATCGCCGTTGGTCGCCTCACCTCTTCGCCGCCAACTTTCACACCCCACACCTGGTGGTCGTCGGAGAGATGGATTACCGCGTGCCGTACACCGAGGGTCTTTCGCTCTTCACGGCGCTACAGCGGCAGGGCGTGCCGAGCAGACTCATCGATTTCCCCGACGAAGGACACTGGATCGGCAAGCCGCAGAATCAGCGGCTGTGGTGGGCGGAGGCTCTCGGCTGGTTCCAACGTTACTTGAATCCGTAAACGCAAGTGCAACTGCAACTGAATAGGCGGGCGTTGTCAGTAGCCAAGATTTCAGATTGTTAGTTCACTACGTCGGGGACTTCTCCCGGCGCGGTTCAGGGTACAAGCAAAGGCTTGTGCCAAAGCACTACTGAAGGAGGTCTGGGCGTAGTGAACTAGTCACTATCATCTACGCCACCGACAACTCCCGCCTGTTCAGTTGCAGTTATCAGTTTGCATTTGTCAGTTGACAGCTCACCGGTACCCTTTCGCCTGCATCGTGAACAGCTCCTCGTAAAGCCCGTGCTTTGCGAGGAGCTCGTCGTGCGAGCCCTGCTCTTCGACCTTGCCATTACGGAGGACGATGATCCGGTCGGCCATGCGTACCGTCGAGAACCGATGCGAGATCAGGACGGCCATCCGGCCCGCCACCAGCTCCGAGAAGCGCAGAAACACCTCGTACTCTGCGCGCGCGTCGAGCGCGGCAGTGGGCTCGTCGAGAATCAGAACCTGCGCGTCGCGGATGTACGCGCGCGCGAGCGCGATCTTCTGCCACTCCCCGCCGGAGAGATCGACGCCGTCGTCGAATCTCCTACCGAGCATCTGCTGATAGCCTTTGGTGAACCTCGGCAGCAGTGAAGCGGCGAGAGAATTCTCGGCGGCGTCGCTGATCGACGGCGGTGTCCCGTTGCTCTTGTCGAGCTCCGCTCGGACAGATTCGATCTCGCCCACTCCTATGTTCTCGTCGAAGCGCATGTCGTACCGGACGAAATCCTGGAAAATGACACCGATCGCGTGGCGGAGACTCGCCAGATCGTACTCCTTCAGACTGATGCCGTCGAGTGTAATCGTGCCTTCCGTCGGATCGTACAACCGCGCCATGAGCTTCGTGATGGTGGTCTTTCCAGCTCCGTTCTCGCCGACCAGCGCGACGCGTTCGCCGGGCTGGAGCACCATGTCGACGTTCCGCACGGCCCACCGTTCGCTGCCGGGATACCGGAAGCCCACGTTCTCGAACACGAATCCCGACTGGATTTTCTTCGGCACACTCCGCGCGTTCGGCGGCGATTCGATTGTCGGCTTCATATCAAGGAAGACAAACAGGTCGCGCAGATACAATGCCTGTTCAAACACATTGCTCGCCGACATAAGAATGCTCTGGATCACATCGCGACCCCGCCCGAACGACGCGGCGAGGAAAGTCAGCATCCCGATGGTGATCTCGCCCCGCACTGCGTGGAGCAGAATGATGATATAGGCCGCGTAGTATCCGATGGTGCCGAGGATCGAGAGCAGCGCGCTGACGAGGCCGCGACGGAGCGAGAGGGCGCGGTTCTCCTCGTAGAATCGCTGCGAGAGCGTCGCGTAGCGCTCGGTAATCCACGGAGCCAGTCCGAACATCTGGACTTCCTTCGCTGTCTTGTCGCTCGCGCCCACGTATCTCAGGTAGTCGAGCTGCCTTCTCTCCGGAGTCCAGCGAAAAAGCAGCGAGTAGCCGAGCGACGCGAAATGGGTTTCGCCCAGGAAGCTGGGTATCACGGCCACCGCGAGTAGCAGCAGCAGCCACGGGCTGTAGGCGATCAGCGCTCCGGCGAGCGTCAGCAGCGTTAGCGCGTCCTGGGACATGGCGAGCAGGAGTGTCAGCAGCGCGATGCGGCCAACCGTCTGTCGTCGTGCGCGCTCCAGGTGATCGTAGAACTCCGGATCCTCGAACTGGGCGAGATCGAGCTTCGCAGCGTGCTCCATCAGTCTCACGCTCATCGCGTTGGAGAACAAATCGCCGAGCAGGCTCTCGACCAGCGACGACGCGCGAGCGAGGATCTCGGCGGTAAGGACGATCGCGAGCTCGAGCGCGACGTAGCGCCACACCTGCGTCAGGTCCCGGTTGCCCGCTCTCGCTCCGATAACCGAGTCGATTATCAGTTTTCCGACCCAGAACGTGGCGACTGGAGCAAGAGAGCGAGCGACGCGCAACAGCATCATTGCCGTCGCGTATCCGCGATGAGTCGCCCAGATCAGCCGGAAGAGCGCCGGTACGTAACGCAACGCTGCCAGGCGTTCGCTCCAGGTCGCCGGCTCCTCTGGTCGCCGACGGCGCCCGAGCACAGCGGCTACGACATCCGGGTGGCTCACTCGACCTCGAAACCTCTCTTGACCCAGTCCTCATAGCCACCGGCGAGATTCGACACGTTGTCCATTCCGTGCGCCTGCAGCAGACTGGTGGCGATCGCCGACCTGCCGCCGCCCTTACAGTGCAGTACAATCGGGGCGGCGGCGTTGAGCTCGCCCATCCTATCCGGCAGCGCAGCGAGAGGGATGTGGATTGCGCCCGGAAGGTGGCCACGACGCCACTCGTCGGGTCCCCGAACATCGACGATCTGGACCTTCCTGTCGCGGGCGGAATCGCGGAGCTGAGTTGCGTCGAGCTGACGCACTTGTTTCAGCTCTCCATGCGCCGACGTCCAGTCAGAGAAAATTCTGTGGCCGAAGTAGCCGGGCTTCGGCGCAAGGCCGATCTTGGCCAGGTCCGAGAACAGAAGCTTCACGGCTTCGTCGCTCTCCGCGTCCGTGATCAGGTAGAGCGCGCTGCGATCCGGAATGAGCGCGCCACTCCAATTCAGAAACGACTTATTGCGGGGAATGTTGAGGGTTCCGGGGATGTGTCCCGCGGCGAATTTCTCACGTGGACGAGTGTCGACGATGACAGCGCCGTCTTTCAAGGCGGACTCGAGCTCGTCGATTCCCAGCTCGCACGGCTCCGGCGGAGTCGGAGTCGCCGCCTGCGTGTCTCTGTTGATTCGCTTCATCGATGCGAAATAGCGGGGAGGCACCGGCTGGTCTTCCAGTGCTTTGCGCACGAACTCCGCTTTGCTCATCTGCGCAAATGCCCAGTTGAACAGCGTCTCATAGCCGAGTGTGGATTGGGGCATCGATCCGAGCGCTTTGCCGCAGGCGGAGCCAGCACCATGGCCCGGCCAGACCTGCAAATGATCCGGTTGTGCTTTGATCTTGTTTACCGACTCGTAGAGCTCGGCGGCCGATCGCTCCATGCTGCCCTTTGCGCCCGCCGCGAGTTCCAGTAGATCCGGGCGCCCGACGTCGCCCACAAAAACGAAGTCTCCGGTCAACGCGCCAACGGGCTCAGCTCCGCGCTCGAGATCGGAGACAAAGAAAGTCAGATGCTCCGGAGTATGGCCGGGCGTGTGCGAGACCAGCAATCGAACTTTGCCGAACGAGATGTCCGATCCATCCCGCAGCGGCCGCGCGCGGCTCAGTGCTTCGCTGCTGTATCCCCAATCCTTACCTCCTTCGGCGGACAGGTGGAGCTGAGCGCCGGTGGCGGCGGCGAGGGCCTGCGCGCCCGAGACGAAGTCGGCGTGAATGTGCGTTTCGGTGACGTTGGTTATCTGGACCCTCTCGGCACCCGCTGCACGTACGTATTGGGCGATGTCGAGGTTGGGGTCGACGACGACAGCCTCGCGCGTTTGCTCACAGGCGATGAGGTAGCTCGCCTGCGCCAGATTATCGTCGTAGAAGCGCTTGAATAGCATGGCGTCGCGTGGGCGTCGGAAGCGTTGCTGGAAGGGCGGACAATCGTTAGCGTCCTGTAGTCGAGGCAACTGATTCAGAGCGCAATATACCATGACCGCCGATACCCAAGCCGCACCCGACAACACGGACCTCACGAGAGAGGAGCTGGTTCGCTACAGCCGGCATATTCTCCTTCCCCAGGTGGGAGAAGCCGGGCAGCGCACGCTCAAGCGCTCTCGCGTGCTGCTTGTCGGCGCTGGTGGCCTCGGCTCGCCAGTCGCGCTTTACCTCGCGGCGGCGGGAGTCGGCACCCTGGGGCTGGTCGATTTCGATACCGTCGATCTCTCCAACCTGCAACGCCAGATCCTCCACGGATCCGCGAGCGTTGGAAGCTCGAAGATCGATTCAGCGCACGACCGGCTCGTCGACATCAACCCTAACGTGAGCATTGAGGCGTACCGAACCCGGCTGACATCCGAAAACGCTCTGGAGATCGCTCGTGGGTACGATCTCATCGTGGACGGTACGGACAATTTTGCCACCCGATATCTCGTCAACGACACTTCGGTGCTGCTCGGAATAGCGAACGTGTACGGAAGCGTCTACCGCTTCGAAGGACAGGCGTCCGTATTCGGCGCTCCCGACGGACCTTGCTATCGCTGTCTCTTCCGGGATCCTCCGCCTCCGGACCTCGTGCCGAGCTGCGCCGAAGGCGGCGTGCTCGGCGTGGTTCCCGGCCTCGTGGGGACGATTCAGGCGAGCGAGGCTATCAAGCTACTCCTCGGCCTTGGCGACACACTCGTCGGCAAGTTGCTCACTATCGACGTCCTGAAGATGGCCTTTCGCACGCTGACGATTCAGAAAGATCCGAGCTGCCCCGCCTGCGGGACGCACGAGATTACGGAGCTAATCGATTACGACGAGTTCTGTAGCGGACCCGCCTCTCACGCGGTGACTACGGTTCAGGAAATCCAACCCGCACAACTCGCGAGTCGATTGGAGAAAGGCGAAAAGCTGGAGATAATCGACGTCCGCGAGCCGTACGAATGGGAGATCGGGCACATTCCAGGCGCGCGGCTTGTTCCACTGGCGAACATTGCCGCCGAGATCCCGCGGCTCGACAAGCGACGGGAGACAATTCTCTACTGCAAGGTGGGCGCGCGCAGCATGCACGCCGCGCAACAGCTGGCTGAGGCAGGCGTGTCCGACGTCCGAAATCTGGCGGGCGGCATTCTTCGCTGGATCGACGAAGTAGATCCGACGATGGCGAGGTATTAGTTGATCCCACCGGATCCCATAGAGCGGTTCCGCAGCGTCTACGCGCTCGCGGGAAAGATCGACCGCTCGATTCTTCCAGACCCGACCGCCATGTCGCTGGGTACGGTGGATGCAGAAGGGCAGCCGTCCGTACGAATCGTGCTTCTCAAGGCCTTCGACGAACGCGGGTTCGTGTTCTACACGAACTACGAGGGCAGAAAGGGGCGACAGCTACTCTCCAATCCGAAAGCAGCCCTCTGCTTTTTCTGGCCGACGATCGACATTCAGGTGCGTGTTGAGGGGCCGGTGACGAAAGTCGCAGACGACGAGGCGGACGCTTATTTCGCCACCCGCCATCGACTCAGCCAGATCGGGGCCTGGGCATCGCGTCAGAGCGAGCCTCTCGAAAATCCGACCGCGCTCGACGACCGCGTCAGGAAATACGAGGAAAAATTCGCGGGCAAAGAAGTGCCCCGCCCGAAATACTGGTCCGGCTTTCGGGTCTCGCCGGAGCGTATCGAGTTCTGGAAGGGAAAACCAAATCGACTGCACGAGCGTCATCTGTATACACGCGCTGGAGCCGGCTGGAAGATCGAGACGATCTACCCGTGAACGCACGACGGTACCACTCGAGCGCGATATGCCCTAGAATGGTGAGATGACCGGCACCCGAATTCCTCCAGCAACGAAGACCTCGCACGCTCCCGCTCCGGCGGCGCCATCCGAGCCCTGGACGATCGAGTCGGCGCGCGCCCTCTACAACATCGAAGGCTGGGGCATCGGCTTCTTCGACATCAATGAAGCCGGACACGTCGTAGTGAGGCCCGACAGAGAAAAAACTGATCGCGAGCTCGATCTTTTCGAGTTGGCGAACGATCTGGAAGAGCAGGGCGTCGGCCTCCCGCTGTTGCTTCGCTTTTCGGATATCCTGCGCTCGAGAATCGAATCGCTGAACGAGAAATTCTCGCAGGCGCGCGCCGAGTTCGGCTACGAGGGTGGTTACACGACAGTCTATCCGATCAAGGTCAATCAGCAACGCCACGTGGTCGAGGAGATCGTCGAGTTCGGAAAAGCCGCTGGTGTCGGCCTCGAGTGCGGGAGCAAGCCCGAGCTGCAGGCCGTGCTCGGACTCGCCGAGCACACCGATCACATGATCGTATGCAACGGATACAAGGACGAAGAATTCATGCGCCTGGCCCTGATGGGCCAGAAGCTCGGGCACCAGGTCTTCATCGTTCTAGAGCAGCTGAGCGAGGTCGACGTGCTGCTCCAGGTCGCGGACGAGCTGGGTGTCACGCCGACAGCTGGTGTCCGCATCAAGCTCTACTCCGAGGGCTCCGGACGCTGGGCAAAGAGCGGCGGCGAGAAGTCGAAGTTCGGACTGAGCACCGCGCAGCTGGTGAAGCTCGTAGACCGTCTCAAGAACGAGGGCCGGCTCGACATCCTCAAGCTGATTCACTTTCACCTCGGCTCCCAGATCACGGATATCCGCTACATCAAAGCCGGGCTTCAGGAAGTGTCGCGGTACTACGCGGAGCTGAGGGGGCTTGGCGTCGACATCACGCACGTCGATGTCGGCGGAGGTCTGGGTGTAGACTACGACGGGAGCAACTCGACGTCGCAGGCGAGCGTCAACTATTCGCTTCAGGAGTACGCCGATGACGTGATCTACACGATCGCCGAGGCCTGCCGGCAGCACGAGCTTCCGATGCCGCACATTATCAGTGAATCGGGTCGGGCTCTGACCGCCCATCACGCGCTTCTCCTCCTGAGCGTCATCGACGTCGAGTCCCAGTCGGACAACGCGGTGCCGGAGCTCAGCGAGGAGCATCCGACGCTTCTGCACGAGATGGCTGCGGACTTCACGTCGCTCTCCAAACCCCGCGTGTCGAAGAAGCGTATCCGCGAGGTCTACCACGACGCGACGTTCGACAAGGAACGCGCGCAGGAGTTCTTCAACAGCGGCGTTTTCACTTTGAGGGATCGCGCAGTCGCGGAGCAGATTTACCTGTCCACCATCGCCGTGGTGGCGAAAATCGCTCAGCGCGACCGGGACGAGTATTCCGACATCATCGATGATCTCGAAGCGACGATGGTCGACCGCTACTTCTGCAACTTTTCACTCTTTCAGTCTTTGCCCGACAGTTGGGCGATCGATCAGATCTTTCCGATCATGCCTATCCATCGACTGAACGAGGAGCCGACGCGCCGTGGCACCCTCCAGGATGTGACCTGCGATTCCGACGGCAAGATCGAGAAGTTCATCGGCGATCGTACGTCGCGGCCGAGTCTGGAGCTCCACCCGTTCAACGACGGCGACCCGTACATGATCGGTATCTTTCTCACCGGCGCCTATCAGGAGATACTCGGCGATCTCCACAATCTTTTCGGTGACACGAACGCGGTGCACATCCGCCTGTCCCAGACGAAGGGATACGAGGTGACGGACCTCGTGCACGGCGACACCGTGACGGAGGTCCTGGCCTACGTGCAGTTCCGCTCGTCAGACCTCCTGGCGACGTTCAGGCGGAAAGTGGCCAACGCGACGACGCTCGCGCGGCAGGAGGCCAATACGTTCATCGCGGAGTACATCGCGGGGCTCGAAGGCTATACGTACCTCGAAGGCGAGGCGGCACGGTAGGTAATTGCGAGCTCTCCCGCACCGCCGTTCTCAGTCTTCAGTTGCCACTTGTCAGCCCTGCGAGAATCTCTTCTCGATCTCCTTCCAGTTAACCACGTTCCACCACGCCTGGATGTAGTCGGGCCGTCGGTTCTGGTACTTTAGATAGTAGGCGTGCTCCCAGAGGTCGAGGCCCATGATTGCCTTCTGTCCTTCCATCAGCGGATTGTCCTGATTCGGCGTGCTGCTGATTGAGAGCTTGCCCCCGCTGTTGATCAGCCATGCCCATCCCGATCCGAACCGGCCAACTCCCGCGGCGCTGAACTGCTCGCGGAACTTCGCGAAGTCGCCGAACGTACTCTTGATCGCCTGACCCAGCGTTCCGCCGGGCTCCCCGCCTGCTTTGGGCGCCATGATCTGCCAGAACATCGAGTGATTCCAGTGTCCGCCGCCGTTGTTGCGAATCGGAGTGCGGACCGCCTCGGGAAGGGTGTTCACCGTGCGAAGCAGGTCATCCAAAGATTTCTTGGCGAGCTCAGGGGCCTTCTCGAGGGCTGCGTTCAGGTTGTTCACGTACGTCTGGTGGTGCTTTCCGTGATGAATTTCCATCGTCTTCGCGTCGATGTGGGGCTCCAGCGCCGCGAAATCGTAGGGAAGGGGTGGAAGTGTAAACGCCATGGTCTTTCTTCTCCTGAATGGTCAAACGTCTTTTTCGCCGCGCATTGAGACCGCCGATCATGCCGGGCAGCAGTGATATCAAAACCACGATCACCACGACGATCTCGATATGCCGGTCGATTCCTGGAATGTAGCTCCCGAGGAAATAGCCAATCCCCAGCATACTCCACACCCAAGCGACCGCACCCAGCACATTATACGTGAAGAATTCGCGGAATTTCATTCCGCCCACGCCCGCGATGACGGGCGAAAACGTGCGTATGATCGGCATGAACTGCGCGAGCACGATCGTCATTCGCCCGTACTTCTCCTCGAATTCGTGGGCGCGAATAGCATGCTTCTTGTTGAAGAAAAGGCTGTTTTCCCTGTTGAAGATCCTTGGGCCCGTGGTGCGACCGATGAAATAGCCGAGGGAATTGCCTATGATTGCCGCGAGCGTGAGGAGGGGAGCGAGTTGGTATACATTCAGGTATCCGCGCGCCGCGATCAGTCCCGCGGTAACAAGCAACGAGTCGCCGGGTAAAAAGACTCCGAAGAGAAGTCCGGTTTCCGAAAAGACTATTATCGACAATCCGAACAGTCCGGCCCACTGTACGAGATCGGGAAGATTCGAGAGCCGGTGGAATAAATCGGTGATTGCCTGCATCCAGCTGCTTTAGTGAGGTAGAATGGAAGAGAGACGTTCAAGTTCAACTCCCTCCCCACGCAAAGCAACTCCAGGAGACTGGTTGCTGGCTTTCCCCGAGAAACGACCGCGGGGATTCCGGCACTCGCCGGGCAAAGCCGAACGCGCGTTCAACGTATTCTCGGTCGTTCTGCTCGTTCTCTTTGCGATGGGATGGTCGTGGTCGATTGCGAGG
>DATARP010000228.1:0-2580 GCA_036264075.1 Gemmatimonadaceae bacterium | reverse complement strand
ACGTCGTCGATTGGCAATCCATCGGAGAGCCTGACAATCGAGATCATCTCCGCCTGAAGTCGGACGAACTCTGACAGAATCTCAGTGCGTGAGCCTCCGGCTTTCGGTACGAATGTGGGCGTCGTCTTGACCCGGCCGATCTTGAATTTCCCCAGGTGTCGCAGCGGTCCGAACATCTTCGACAGGAACCAACCCGGCGCATCGTGACGGTAGTGCGTGGTGGGAGCGTGCGGGACCTCGCCCGCTCTTGCGACTGCATCGCGCAGGAGAGGGATGTAGGCGCGGGAAGTGAGGTTGAGGTGCTCGATGCATTCCGCCGCCGACCACTGGTTCGGGCCCGGCTTCCTGCTCCACGCGGATTCTGGCAGCTTGTCGGTGAATCGCCGGAGCTTTGACTGGGCCGACTCCAGCGACTGGACTATTTCCGCGAGTTGTTTCTGCAATTGCGGCTCAGTATAGAGTAAGAACGGCTCACCGCATGCGCGTCGGCGCAGGCGCGAGCACCAGCGTGTCACCAGTCACCGTGAAATGCGCTGTGAGCAAGTCATCGGAGTTGGTCCCCGCGTAGAGCGTGAACGTACCCGGCTCTACGACCCGCCGCATCTGCCGATCGTAAAGCGATAGCGATTCGGGACCAATCTTGAAGGTGACGGTTCGCAAATCGCCCGACCGCGACACGATGCGCTGGAACCCGACGAGCCGCTTCACCGGCTCCTCAACGCTCGCCACGTCGTCGCGCACGTAGAGCTGCACGACTTCTTCACCACCGCGATCACCCGAGTTCTTCACATCGACCGATACCTCCAGTGAATCGCCGGCTGTAATCGTCGCGGACGACAATCGAAGATTCGAGTACGCGAAAGTCGTGTAGCTGAGACCATACCCGAAGGGGAAGAGCGGACCCGAGGGGAGGTCGAGATACTTCGACGTATAGTGATTCGAGCTGTCCGACGGACGGCCGGTATTGCGGTGATTGTAGTAGATGGGGATCTGTCCCGTCGCGCGCGGGAAAGTCACGGGCAGCTTCCCGCCCGGGTTGTAATCTCCGAACAGGACGTCGGCGACAGCGGCGCCGTGCTGACTACCGAGGAACCACGTCTCCAGAATCGCCGGCGCTTCGCGCGCCAGCTGTGAAATGGCGAGGGCGCGCCCGTTCATCAACACCACCGCAACAGGTTTTGGCGTCGTATCGGTCAGCACGAATGCCGTGCTCGGGCGCACCGCGCGGAGGACCGCCCGCGCGAGCTGCAGCTGCAAGCCCGGCAACTCGATCGACGCTCGGCTCGACGCCTCTCCGGACAGCGTGTCGCCTTCGCCGAGCACGAGCACGACGGCATCCGCCTGACTGGCGGCATCACGAGCTGCGGCGAACCCAGAGGTGTCTGCGCTGTCCATCGGAGCTCCGCGCGCGTAAATCACTTTCACCGAAGGCCCGACCGCGGCGCGCACACCCGCGAGCACGGTGACAGCTTCGCTGGGACGTCCGTCGGCGGCCCAACCGCCCAGGGCGGCGTGTGAATCGTCGGCGAGTGGACCGATCACGGCGATGGTCTTGAGATCTTTGCGCAACGGAAGCGTCTTCGACGAATTCTTGAGGAGCACGATTCCTTCGCGCGCCGCGAGACGGCTCGCGACGAGATGCTCGGGAGCGAGCGTGTAGTGTCGCTCGCGCGCGACGTCGTTGAAGCGGTTCGGATCCTGGAATAGTCCCATCGCGTACTTGATCCGCAGCACCCTGTGCACCGCCGAATCGACGAGCGCCTCCGGCACTCTCCCCGAGCGAACGGCAGCGCCAAGGCTGTCAATGTAGACGTTGTCGGACATGTCGATGTCGATACCCGCGCGAATCCCCAGGATTCCAGCTTCACCCCTGTTCGCGGCGACTCCGTGAGGAATCAGCTCGCTGATTCCACCCCAATCGCTCACGACCGCGCCCTTGAATCCCCAGCGCTGACGCAACACGTCGCCGACGAGCCAGTCGCTCGAGTGCGCGGGTGTGCCGCCGATGTCGTTGAACGACGTCATGACGAACGCGACGCCCGCCTTCACGGCCGCCTCGTAAGGAGGGAGATACGTCTCCCACAGTGTTCTTTCGCTCAGCTCCACCGAGTTGTAGTCGCGGCCTCCCTCAGCGCCTCCGTATGCCGCAAAGTGTTTTACGTTCGCGAGCAGCGCGTCCGGCGCTCCGAGTCCCACCGCGCCGTCACCGCCCTGAAACCCGCGCACGCGCGCGACGGACATGACGCTGCCAAGGTACGGATCTTCGCCGGCGCCCTCGACGATGCGTCCCCAACGCGGGTCGCGCGCGATGTCCACCATTGGCGCGAACGTCCAGTGAAGTCCGTGCGCCGTGGCCTCTACCGCCGCTTGCCGCGCAGAGAACTCAGCGCGCGCCGGATCGAAGCTCGCCGCCTCGGCGATCGGCACCGGATAGATGGTGCGGAAGCCGTGGATGACATCCATCGCGAAGAGGAGCGGGATCCTGAGCCGCGACTCCTGTGTCGCGATGCGCTGGAGCTCGCGCAGGTAGTCGACTCCCCAGACGCCGAGGAACGATCCGATCCGGCCCGAGCGAATGAG
>DATARP010000102.1:0-7930 GCA_036264075.1 Gemmatimonadaceae bacterium | reverse complement strand
TTCGACCCTGCTCCCGGCGTTGCTGACAGCCCCTTCGAGTATGACGCGACCGGAGACCGTGGCGTTGCCCACCTTGGCTCCCGAATCGGCTTTCGACAAGAGCAACGTGCGGGCAAACAGCTCGGACTCTTCTTCACCGAGCGCGATCGGAATCTCTGCGGTGACGGACTTGCCACGTTTGGCCTGGAGCGTGGCCTGCATCGAGTTGGGCAATCCGCAAATGCGGAAAGCTCCGGAGGCGTCTGTGCTGTCGTACACCACGTGAGGCGTACGTCGCACGCCGGTCTCTTTCGAGACCTCGAGCTGCGACCAGGCAATCGAGACTTCCGCGCCGGCAACGGGCAGCAGTGTCTCAGGATCGTGCACTTGACCGATCACGGCCGACGTCCCCTGCGCGCGGGGACGCACCGGGCACTCGCGACGGATGATCGTCGCAGCGGACGGTACAGCGAGCACGATGAAGGTGGCGCTGTCCGGGCCGACGTGGAACGGCTTGGTGGCTAACGTCAGGCCGAGTGTGTCGAGCAGCGGGTGAAAGACGCCGATCTGGTACGTTCCCGGCGGAAGACTGTCGATCCGGAACTTGCCGACCGAATCAGTGACCACGGTGGCCTTCGCCCCCTGGACCAGGACATCCGCGCCGACGAGGAACCGTCCGTTCAGACTGTCGATGACGACGCCTGCGATTTCGCCAGTTCCCGCTCTGCCGGTCGGCGCCGGCGCGGGTGGCGGCGCAGTCGGTGGCTTCTTCTGCGCGCTCAATTGCCCGGCGACGAGCAAGAAAGCCAGAACGGAGAGCGTTCGAACTTCGAGCCTTCTGCGCATCAATCTTCCAGAGCTGGTTCGTACGCGGATTCCGACTGCGGTGCCAAATGTCTGTTGCCGCTGATCAGACGAGCGCAGGTATTCCAGCGGAGAATGGCGTCGTCGTTTCCCTGTGGGCGAATTGCCTCCGCCCGCTCGTACCAGCCCATCGCGTCGCGCAGCGCGTCGTACGCCATGTGGCCGCTTCCCATTCCGGCGCGGTGCAGCAGCGCCAGTGCGCTCCTCTCGGAGGCGATGCCCGTGTAGTACGCGCGCTGGTAGGGATCGACAATCCGTGGCAACGTTTCGCGTACGATCTTCATTAGCTGCCCGTGATCGTCCGCGAGCTGATCGGTGAGTGCGAGCACGAACATCACCAGCACCTGCTGGTTTGCCGGATCGATCTCGAGAATGTCTCGGCAAATGCTCTCGGCCGCCCAGGACTGATTGATGAGACGGTATCGCTCCGCTTTCTGGATCGCGCGCGGGATCGCGTCGCTCGAGATCGGCTTCAGCCTGAACTCTTCGCTCATCGAGTACCACCCGACGTTGTCCGTTCGTTTTCCGGCCGCATGGTTTTTTTACCCCGCATGAGGCGAACCAGTTTCCGGAGCGGATCGTAGTACTGGTCCGCTACGCGCTCCTTGAGCGGGATGATCGCGTTGTCGGTGATAGTGATGTGCTCCGGGCAGACCTTCGTGCAGCACTTGGTGATGTTGCAGTAGCCGATACCGTGATTTTCCTTGAGATCACTCGTGCGGTCCAGGGAGTCGAGCGGATGCATCTCCAGCTGCGCCGCGTGAACGAGGAGGCGCGGACCCACGAACTGCTCGTGCAGCTGGTGGTCGCGCAGCACGTGACACACATCCTGACACAGAAAGCACTCGATGCACTTCCGGAATTCCTGAACGCGATCCGCGTCCGACTGCTGCATGCGCCACGTGCCATCCGGCGAATCAGGCGGCCGGGGCGTGAATTTCCGGATGCGCTTCTTGGCGCGGAAATTCGACGAGACGTCGGTTACGAGATCCCGCACGGGCGGAAAAGCACGCATAGGCTCCACGGTCACCGGTTTCGCCAGATCCAGCTCGCTCAATCGCGTCATGCACATGAGACCCGGGATTCCGTTGATCTCCGCGGAGCACGATCCGCATTTCCCCGCCTTGCAATTCCATCGCACCGCGAGGTCGCTCGCGCTCTCGGACTGGATCTGATGAATCGCGTCCAGCACCACCATTCCTTCCGAGACGCTCGTCGTATAAGTCTCGAGCTTTCCGGACGCGCCGGCCCCCCTCCACACTTCGAAGCGAGCGGTGCGCGTAGTGGTTCCGGCGCTTGTGTCGGTCCGCTCCGCGGCGCGTTGTCCGCTGGCGACGATGCTGCTGGCCGAGCTCTTTGCCGGCGCCGCCATCACTTGTTCGCCTCGATGATCTGCTTCAGATCGGGACGCATCTCGGGAATCGGCTCGCGCGTCACCTGCATTTCGCCGCCCTGCCCTTTGCGAATGACGATGTTGAATTTCCCATAGTTCGGATCCTTATCCGGGAAGTCGTCACGGAAGTGCCCGCCGCGACTCTCCTTTCGCTCGAGTGCTGCGCGTGCGACGATCTCGGACACTGTGAGCAGGCTCTGCAGATCCAGCGCTGTATGCCACCCCGGATTGTACTCGCGGTTTCCGGTGACCGATACCTTTGCGGCACGCTGGCCGAGCAGCTTGAGGCCGTCCAGCGCGCGCCGGATCTCGTCTTCCTTCCTCACGATTCCGACGAGGTCCTGCATCATCGCCTGCAGATCGTGCTCGACCTTGTACGGGTTCTCGCCCTCTTCCCTGCTGAATGGCTCGAGTGCGATCCGCGCGATTTCGTCGGCTTGCTGCGGATCTACCCGCGGCGACGACTGCCTTCCCGCGAACTCCGCGGCGTATTGTCCGGCGCGCTTGCCGAAGACGAGCAGATCCGAAAGCGAGTTGCCGCCGAGGCGGTTTGCACCGTGCAACCCCGCGCCAACTTCACCCGCGGCAAACAAACCCGGGACCGTCGACATCTGGGTGTCGCCGTCGACGCGGACGCCGCCCATCACGTAATGCGTGGTGGGTCCGACTTCCATTGGCTCGCTGGTGATGTCGATGTCCGCGAGCTGCTTGAACTGGTGGTACATGCTGGGGAGCTTTTTCTTGATGTGCTCCTGAGCGTTGGGGAGCTTCGACTTGATCCAGGATATGTCCAGGAACACCCCGCCGTGCGGGCTGCCGCGGCCTTCCCGCACTTCTTTCATGATCGCGCGCGCGACGTGGTCGCGTGTGAGCAGCTCGGGGGGTCTGCGCGCGTTCTTGTCCCCCTGCGTGTAGCGCCAGCCCTCTTCTTCGTTGTCAGCCGTCTGACTGCGGTAGTTCTCGGGGATGTCGTCGAACATGAAGCGCCGGCCTTCGCGGTTCACGAGAATGCCGCCCTCCCCGCGCACGCCCTCCGTCACGAGAATTCCCCGCACGCTCGGCGGCCACACCATTCCCGTCGGATGGAACTGGACGAATTCCATGTCCTGGAGCGCGGCACCGGCGTTGTATGCGAGCGCGTGTCCGTCGCCCGTGTACTCCCAGCTGTTGCTCGTCACGCTGAACGCGCGGCCGATGCCGCCGGTGGCAAGCACGACCGATTTGGCGGCGAAGACCTTGAACCTTCCCCGCTCTCGGTCGTAGCCCAGCGCGCCCGCAATCCGATTGTCGTCCTTGAGCAGCGAGACGATCGTGCACTCCATGTGAACATCGATCGGCTGATAGACCGCGTAGTCCTGGAGAGTGCGGATCATCTCGAGGCCGGTACGATCGCCGACGTGCGCGAGCCGGGGATATTTGTGCCCGCCGAAATTCCGCTGAAGAATTCGGCCGTCCGGGGTCCGATCGAACACCGCACCCCAGGCCTCCAGCTCCCGCACGCGATCCGGTGCTTCCTTGGCGTGGAGCTCCGCCATCCTCCAGTTATTGAGGTACTGTCCGCCACGCATCGTGTCGGCGAAATGCACCTGCCAGTTGTCACGATCGTCGACGTTCGCCAGCGCGGCGGCGACGCCTCCTTCCGCCATCACCGTATGCGCCTTGCCGAGCAACGATTTGCAAATCAGGCCGACCGAAGCTCCGGAGTGGGCGGCCTCGATCGCCGCACGAAGGCCCGCGCCGCCGGCGCCGATCACGAGCACATCGTGCTCGTGCCTTTGGTATTCCGGCACCTAGAAGAGCCTCACGTCGTGCCAGATGCCCATTGAAACGAGTCGAATATAGATGTCCGAGAACGCAACCCAGAACAGGCTCAGCCACGCCCACCGCATGTGTCCGCGATTGAGGCAGCTGACGCAGTCGTAGGTCTTTTTTCGCACTGGAGCGCGGGACAGCTGATCCAGGTAGCCGCCCACCAGGTGTCGAAGCGAGTGGCAGCCGAGCGTGTAGCCACCCAGAAGGATCACATTGACGACGAGGACGATGGTCCCGACGCCAACTCCGAAGTGGTAGAGTCCGGTGCCGCGATCGAAGAACCACATCGCCTTGTAGGCGTCGCTCGCGAGGATCACGAGGAACACCAGCGCCGCATAGAGGAAATAGCGGTGGATGTTCTGGACGACGAGCGGCAGAGTTTTCTCGCCGCGGTATCCCTTGCGCGGCTCTCCCACCGCGCAGTTTGGCGGGTCCGCCCAGAAGCTCTTGTAGTACGCTCCCCTATAGTAGTAGCACGTCAGCCGGAACCCGGCCGGAAAGGGCAGAATCAGGAGCGCGGGAGAGAACGGAAGAAACGCCGGCAGCCAGGAAGGACGGGGTCCGTGGATCCAGGCGTGGGGAGATTCCGAAAAAAGAAGCGGCGAGTAGAAGGGAGAGAGGTAGTTCCCCCACGTGTAGAACTTGTTCTGAAAAGCCGCCCAGGTCGCGTAGACGAGAAAGCTGCCGAGGATGATGAACACGATGAGCGGCTGAACCCACCAGGTGTCGCGGCGCATCGTTTGACCGAAGCCGCGGCGGGTGATTTGTACGACTTCAGATGCCATTGATCAGATACCTCGCGCTGAGCGCGTGATCACGGTCGTTCGAGCTCTCTCCCGGCAAAGTTAGTTTTTGGGGGAAGTCGCGGGTAGTCTTGTGGAATACGCAAAGAGCCTCCGGCGCCGTAGCGCCGGAGGCTCTTTGATTCTGCGAGTTCCTACTTACTGGGTGTTACTTGGTCGCAGGCTTGGCGCCTTTGCCCTTGTGCCCCCAGCCTTTGTGTCCGCCCTCGGCGCGAGCCTTGGCCTGAGCATCAAACTTTGCCTGCTGCTCCGGCGTCAGAACGGCGCGAATCTCCGCCTGTTCCTGAGTGCGGTACGACGCGTTCTGCATCACCTGATGCGCCTTCTCCATGTTGCTGCGGAAGGCGACCGTGTCACCCTTTTGACGGGCGGCCTTGGCTGCATCCATGTACGGCTTGGCCTGAGCGCGGAGCGCCTGGTTCTGCGGCTGATACTTCGCGCGAATCGCCTTTATCTGCGCCTTTTGCGCGTCGGTAAGATTGAGATCGCGTCCAAATCCGCCACCGGGACCACGACGATATGAGCCGGCTTCCGGACGGCGCGGGGTCGCTGTTGACTGAGCTGCGGAAACGCCCGCCACTCCAACAAGCATCAAGGCGCCAAGCGCCAGGGTACGTACTGTCGACATTTCCAACCTCCACAACTGTTAAGTTGCCGCGCGCGGAAATGCCGCGGCTCAACTGGTAGACGCCGGTACACACATGTTGTTAAGGGGGTATCTCTACCTGGTTAGCCGCCTATTCGGGCTACCCCGCAGCCGCCGCTGGAACTGTCCCGAACCGCCTCTCCCTCGAGTGGAACTCCTGCACCGCGTGCTCGAGGTCGGCGGGGGTGAAGTCGGGCCAGCGCCGGTCGGTGAAATACAGCTCGGCGTAGGCGCACTCCCATAGCAGGAAGTCGCTCAGGCGCTGCTCGCCACCCGTGCGGATCAGAAGGTCGACGTCGCGGCACTCTCCCGTCCAATGATCGACGTCGCACATCGCGCGGGCGAGATCCTCGCGGGTGATCGGACCGTTGCCGCGGAGGCGCTCCATCGCCCGCACCATCGCGTCGCGCGCCGAGTAGTCGACGGCGATCCGGAGGTCGAGTCTCGTTCCGCGGCGCGTTGCATCTTCCGCGACCTGGATGGCGCGCAGAAGCTCGGGAGGGATGCGATCGCGGCGGCCGATAATCCGCATCCGAACATCGTTCGTGACGCAGCGATCCGTCTCGGCAACGAGGTACCGCCGGAACAGCCGCATCAGAAGTGCGACTTCGCGCGAAGGACGCGCCCAGTTGTCGGCGGAGAACGCGTACAGCGTAAGCATGCCGATTCCACAATCGGGCGCGGCTTCGACGATCTTCCGCACGACGCGGGCGCCAGCGATGTGTCCAGCCGTACGCGGACGGCCCCTCGCGTTCGCCCACCGGCCGTTGCCGTCCATGATCACCGCGACGTGGATTCCCGACTGAGCGGTGGTCGGCTGGGATGCGTGGGAGTGCGCGTGACTCACTGAGCGGCGGTTATTCGGCATCTCAGCGGTCCCGCGTGGCGCGGATGAGCGCCTCCATGTGGTCGAGGTAACGCTCGAGTGCCCGTCTGCCCGCCGACGTTAGACGATACTGCGTCTTCGGCATGCGTCCTTCGAACGACTTCGTGCACGCGATGTATTCGGCTTCCTCGAGCTTGCGCGCGTGGACGCTGAGATTGCCATCGGTCGTATTCATCAGCTTCTTGAGATCGCTGAAGCTGAGTGAATCGTTGACCGCGAGCGCGCTCACGATGCCGAGCCGCAGGCGCTCATGAATGAGCCTGTCGAGTGCGTCCGCGCGGGACGCGGCCGCCGAAGCGCCGTCGGGCTTGCCCCGCACTGTTCGCAGATTGCTCACGTTGGGCCGGCGGTCATCGCGCGCTGTTCCGTGCTTAGCCACCATGCCTCCGGGCGATGGCAACTCCGAACCCGATGTGCAGGCCCCCGAACGCGGCGGCCATGATCCAGTCGTTCCACGCGGTCGGAGCAAACACCGCGAGGGTACCAGCGAGCATGAAACAGATCCCCATCACCGGCACGATCTTCACGGAAAATGCGCCGCCGGCGACGACCGCTGTCCCGTACAGGAGAAGCCACATTCCCGGAATCACACCGACGAGCCCGGCCCGATACAGGACGATGGTGATGAGCGCGCCGACCAGAATCGGAGGAGAAAAACTGAGGACGAATTTCCGTCCGGGACCGGACAGAAGGGGCATCCGTGCGCGGCGCGCCTTCCGAATTATTCCCGACAACATCACAGCGGGGGCCAGCACAGCTGCCGCGATCCAGACGTACAAGGAGTGCAACACCGAGTGCTGGGCAGAGGCGATCATCGCAGCGATGGTCGCGATGATACCGACAGCGACCATCGCCCAGCCGGACACCGCGGTGAACGAGCCGGCGGCCTCCATCGTGTCGCGGATGAACGCGAGATTGTCCATCGCTCGCGCGTGGAGCGCGGGCGGTTCTGGGGCAGGTGCGCGGTGCAGCGGTGTTACGGAGGCCATGAATCAGAAGCTAGGGATGGGACCAAAGACTGTCAAGTACTTTGCGACGCAAAGTGCAGCTATGTTGCAGCCGCTGAATTGTTACTACCCCAGAGCTATCGGACCGGGCAACGGGTCGCTGGCTGGGAAGCTCTGCTCGACCATTCTGTCGAGGCGCCGCTCGTCGATCGCGTCTGTCAGGAGCTCCACAAGCTTCGCACAAAAAGGCGGCAAATCGTCCGGTTTTCGGCTGGTCAGGAGCTTCTGATCCAGCTGGACGGCCTTGTCCACCCACGCCCCTCCGGCGTTCTCCACGTCCGTCTGCAGGCTCGGCCACGACGTAATTGTCCGGCCGCGTACAGCGTCGGCCTCCACCAGCAGCCAGGGTCCGTGACAAATTGCGGCAACAGGCTTGTCCGCCTCCATGAAGTCGCGCACGAACTTCACCGCGTCGGGGTTCGTCCGAAGCTTGTCCGGGTTGGCCACGCCCCCTGGCAGCACCAAGGCGTCGAAGTCCCGCGCGCTCGCCCCGGAAACCAGTCCATCGACTGGAAAGCGCTCGCCTTTCTCGTCGTGATT
>DATARP010000056.1:0-25024 GCA_036264075.1 Gemmatimonadaceae bacterium | reverse complement strand
GGAGATACTTGTTGAACAAGTGTTGGTCCATGATTCCGTCAACACGGCCATTACGATTACACCACCTGGACCGCCCGCGCAAAGCCTGACAGCGATTCCGGAAGATCATGTCGGGAGACGCATGCGTCGCGCGTCGCGTTTGCCCGACAGTTCCGCCCGCCGACTCTGCTGAACTTCTGGTCACCCTCATCGCGACGCTGTCGCGGCCGTGCGATCGATGGGAACCCATTTCCGGAGATCGTTCAATGCGCAGGCGCACCCACCCCATTACAATCGTTTTGCTCACCGCAGTGATACTCGTCGTTGGCGTGGCCCAGCACCTGGCCGCGCAAACGATTAGAGGCAAGCTGCTCGACCAGTACACCAACAATCCCATTCCCGGCGCGACGATCACGCTCGTGACGCCACAGAATGCGCCGGTGGGACCCACCGCCAAAACAGCATCTGACGGAAGCTTCTCCATAAGGGCGCCCGCAGCAGGGACTTATCGACTGCGGGCCAACGTGGCCGGGTACATAACGGCGACGACTCCGGCTATCGACCTTGTATCAGGCGACGAGCTCAACATCACCTGGCGTCTCCTTGCCGGGGCTCTTCAGTTGAGGCCAATCGCCATTATCTCGAACGACCGACCGAACTCGAGCAAACTGAGCGGCTTCGAACAGCGAATGAAGACCCATGGGTTCGGCTACTTCATTACGCGAGACAAGATCGAGCAGATGCGCCCTTTCTCCGTGACTGATCTGCTCCGAACCGTTCCAGGTTTGCAGGTGATTCCGTCGATGCGCGCGTTCGGGAACGTCGTCCGGACCATCGAGGGATGCACACCTGCCGTTTACCTCGATGGCAGCCGCTTTCCGCTCATGGGCGAATCGATTGACGACATCGTGAATCCTATGGCGCTCGAAGGGATCGAGGTGTACACGCACGCGGTAGAGGTCCCGCCCGAGTTTCAGGGACCATTTGCCAACTGCGGCGTGATTGCGCTCTGGACCAGAACCTAGTTTTGATGGTTACCCGGGAGAACTGCATCGACGCCGACATCGCGGCTTTTCTCGGTCGTCGGTGCAGTCTCCGCGGGTTGGGTCGTTATGCCGCTTTCCTCTTGATCTCGGTCCCCTTCGGGCTCACGAGGTATGATGTCGTCTTGCCTGATTTCTTTCCCTGAGCGCTGACAGACGCACCCTGATCCTGATTCGAGTAGTAGAGCGGCTTCCCTGCGTAGGTCACCTGGATCGTCCCGTCGGGCAGGGTAGTTACACCGATCAGATCAGCCTTGAGCGCGGTATCGCTGGCCGCCTTCGACGCCTTTCCGGCAACGGGGACGAACGATGTCGCACAGGTTCCGGTGCAGGCTACCTGGGCACCGGTGCCATCGTCCAGTACGTAGACCGCGCGTCCCTGAGCGTCGGTGAGATAGACGCCGACGCCCGGCTTGGTCGCGACCGTAAGTGCCAGTTGACCGCCAGGGGCGGCGGTCACCGCTACTGCCGCGGAGGTGTCCGGAGCAACCACCGCTACAGCGGCCGTGTCGGCGGCGGAGCTGCTCTTTTTCGAACACCCGACAGAAAGCGCCAGAAGTGTCAGTGTTCCGAGACCGCGAGTGAAATTTGGATTTGGTGACATAGTTCTCTCCGCGAATTGTGAGCGCGCGTGAAAAGGATCTGCGAGGGGCGATCTGGCGCGGCGAAGAGCAAGCAAGCGTCTCTTGCGTTGCTGTGGTGTCAGACAAATGCGAAGATTTTGTGCAGGTTGCCCGACAGCGATGTGTGGTCCGCGGCAGCGACCATAATGCGCCGGCGCGGCACGGGAAGTGTGTCGCGCATTTGATTGTTGATCCAACCCGAGATGGAGTCATGAAAACAGCGCAGCTTACAATTCCGGTAAACGAACACGATCACACGCTTGGACCCAACAACGCGCCAGTGACGCTCGTCGAGTACGGCGATTTTGAATGTCCTCACTGCGGCCGCGCCCATCCGATAGTGCAGGGAATCCGGCGCTACATGGGCGACCAGCTTCGGTTCGTGTTTCGCCATTTCCCTCTAGCCGAGGCGCATCCGCACGCGGAGTCGGCGGCCGAGGCGGCAGAGGGAGCGGGAGCGCAGGGCAGGTTCTGGGAGATGCACGACGTGCTTTTCCGCAATCAAAGCGCGCTCGAACCCGACGACCTGCTGTTGTATGCGGCGAGAATCGGCGTCGATGCGCAGCGGTTGGCGCGTGAGCTGGCGGCGAGAACCCACGCCCGGAAAGTACGCGGCGATTTTCTCGGTGGCATCCGTAGCGGAGTGAACGGCACGCCGACATTCTTCATCAACGGACTGCGCTACGATGGCAATTGGGCAGATGCCGGAGAATTCATCCAGGCGCTTTCCGAGGCCGCCGCGCAAGTGCACGTCGCCACCCAGTAAAACAAAGCAGGGAGCTATTCAGCTTTAAAGCTGTCCGCTCCCTGCCTCGGTATCCGGAACTTTCCTCAAAAAGGCACCCCGAATTGTCAGACCCCGGCGAAGATACTCGGGTCTACCATGAGCCTGTTCTCTACGTCGGTGATCCCCGGAGCATTGCGCGCTGCGCGCTCGGCGTCTCTGCGCTCGGCGTACGATCTGACAGTTCCTTTAAGTGTCGCCTTGTTCCCATCGATCTCGACCGTGATGTGATCAGCGTCGAATTGCGCTCCACGCTCCAGTGTTGCCTTGATCTTCTGCTTCACGTCCTGCGGAGTCGGGCGCGCCTTGATCGCGATCAGATTTGTCACTCCCTTGACCCCAGTGAGCGAGCGCACGGCTTTCTCCGCGGCCTCGCGCTGGAAGTTCCAGTCGACATCGCCTTCGAGTGTCACCCAGCCTTTGTCCAGCTTCACCTGGATGCGATCCGCCGGAACGGCGATGTTCCACTTGAGCGCATCGAGCACGGCGCGAGCAATATCGGGATCAGGCCGTTCTGAGCTGGATGGAAGCTTCACGCTCAGGTCATTGGCGATGGCCTTCACGCCTTTCACTCTGCTCGCAACGCGCTCGGCGTGCCATTTATCGAGATAGCTCTTTACGTACCCTGCGAGCGTGACGACGCCATCGCGCACCGAGACTGCAATGTCGTCGTTCTCGAGACTCGGATCCCACCTGAGCTCGTCCTCGATATCCCGCTGAACCTCGCTGTCTGTCCGCATCAAAGCCTCCGTTGTTTCTTCGCTGAATGTGAGCCGCGGCCTCGAACTGCCGTCGGCATTCGATTCCTGAGGATGGACCGCGCCACGCTGTGCGAGTACCAGATAACCGGGAGAAAACCTTCCTTTTCTCCCGACGCTGTTCGGCAGGCCGTCGATCAGGCATGCCGTCCTGTCGGGAGATTTGGAAGTGCAAAGGCTTTTTGTCTGGCGGAAAGGCACATCTGACCGGCTAGCCTTCTTCCGATAACAACGACCATACACCGAACGGCGAGGATGTTCACCTTGAGACAATCATCAGGCACCGAGGTCTCCGCGCGAGTTAGAACGCTCATCGAGCGATACCACGGCGCCGATCGCGGGCTGGCTGCGCGGCACCTCGGCGTGAAACGCGAACTCCTCGACGGCCTGCTCACCGGCGATTGGCGACAGTTCTCACTGGACGCGCTCGTCGCGGTCATCTACACGTACGGAGTGACCATCGATTGGCTGCTCGGGTCCAGCGGGAGCACTTGGGATGCCGCCGCGGCCGGCCGGCCGACGATGATGAGCGCATCCAAAATCGAACCGGAGAGACTATCGTGACGTCACCGAATCCGAAGGACCAGCTCGAGACGACCAGAGTTCCGAACGATCAGCTCAAGACCTACTTCGACAAGTTCACGAAGCACTTCCTGCTGCGAGAATCCACAAACGCAATGGATGTGGAGATCCTCTCGGCCGACTGGGGCGATCAAATCGCGGCCGAGGCTGCTCACCTTTACGGAATCACGTACGACCCGAAGGACAACGCGCTCGAGTTCGAGCTCGAAGGCGGTGACCATCGCGTCACGAAACCGAAGGAAGTCTGGACCGCCGAGGAACTCGACGGCTTCGTCAAGGCGATCGAGATCGTGAGAGACGATGGGACGCGCGAAATCGCCCGCGTGAATCGCCTCGGAATTGCTCCCACCTCCTCAACAACAGCTGATCAGCCAGGGAGAACAAAATGACCGCGCCCGATGTGGTAGAGGGCATCATGAGCGGCCTCTGGTGGGCAATTGCGCTTCGCGCTCTGGCAGCCATCCTGCTCGGCATCATCGCCATCTTCTTGCCCGGTCCGACGCTCGCGGCGATCGTGATCGTATTCGGGATTTACGCAATCATCGACGGAATCCTCGCCATTGTGGCGGCCGTTCGCGGCTTCAGAAAAAAGGAGCGCTGGTGGCCGATGCTCCTCGAGGGACTGGTCGGCATCGCCGCCGGCGCGATCGCGGTCTTCTGGCCCGGTATCGGCGCGCTCGCATTGACCTATCTAGTGGCGGGATGGGCGCTCGTCACCGGCGCGTTCGAGATCGCGGCGGCGATTCGGCTGCGGAAGGTGATTACCGGCGAATGGCTCCTGCTGATTGCCGGTCTCCTGTCGATCGTGCTGGCCGTGTTCGTAGCTCTGTTTCCGGGCACGGGTGCGCTGTTACTGGTTTGGTGGCTCGGCGCGTACGCGTTTGCGTACGGGGTCGTTTCGCTGGTCCTGGCTTTACGGGTCAGGTCATGGACGCGGGCCAACGCTTGAGTTTGCAACATTCAGAGAAACCCATGACGGCTACTTCGCATAATGCACCCATCAAATTCGCCGGGTCGACTCTCGGAGATTTTCACCACATCTGCGCTTTCTTTTCGTCGCAGGACGAGGAGTACCGAACGACGCTTCCTTTCATGCGTGACGGACTCGCTGCCGGTGACCGTCTGGTCAACTTCGTTCCCCAGGATCGCACCGACCACGACGCCCGATTGCGCGCCGGGGGGATCGACGTGGACGGTTCGAAAAAGACGCATCAGCTCGAAGACTTAAAGTCCGAGGACGCTTACATCGAGAAGGATGGGCAATTCGACGGGGAGTCGATGCTCCGGCTGGTGCCGCAGATGTTAACGAGCGGCCGCGACCTCGGCTTTCCGATGACGCGCCTCATTGCCCACGCCGAGCACGTGATGAAGGACTCGAACGGCGCCGACGCCTTCATCGAGTACGAGTCGCGTCTCAACTACATCCTCCCGAAGTACCCCGACGCGGTGGTGTGCACGTACGATCTCGATCGCATAGATGCCGGATACGTGATGGACGTCCTTCGAACGCACCCGTTGGTCGTGCTCGGGGGACTACTCCAGGAGAACCCGTTCTTCGTGCCACCTGACGAGTTCCTGCGGGAGCTTGCGGAACGCCGCAAATCCCCGAAGAAGCCGCGCGGAAAGGCAGAAACAAAATCGCGCAGCCGGAGCGGCCGTTGATCACATTGGGTACGAGTGCATCGGAGCCGGTTCGGCAAGTCAGGCCGTCGGCGGTCGATGCCGGCGCGCTCCAGGAATGCGTCCGCGATCTCGTCGCGCTTTCCAACATGCAGGCCTGCTGGATCGGCCGACCGCCGGCGGCAGTCGCCGAAAGCGCTCGCGACCTCATGATAGGCATGCTTCGGCCTGACTCAGTGTATGTGCAGCTCCAGGACAGGGTCCACGGCCTGACCCACATCGCCACGGCACATGGAATGGCGATACCTGCCTCGACCAAAGCAGGCCGGTCACTCTACCGCGACGTCTCCAGCAAGCCGCTGCTTCTCGACTCGGAAGTCGCGCTCGGTCTCACTTCTTTTCCCATCGGACTCGACGGTGAACTCGGTCACATATCGGTTGGCTCGTCTCGTTCGAACTTTCCCACCAGGCTCGAGCTACTGCTGATGCAGGTCGCGACCAACCAGATCGCTGTTGCCCTCGGACACGCGGAGCTTCTGTCACGGCATCAGAAGCTGGCGACGGAGCTGGAAGCCGCACGGGCAAGCGCCGAGAAGTCGAGCAGCCTGAAATCGGAATTTCTCGGAATCATGAGCCACGAGCTGCGCACTCCGCTCAACGCGATCGGCGGCTATGTCGCGATCATGGAAGATGGCATCAGGGGACCAGTGACCCCGGAACAGCGCACGGACCTCGGCCGCATCAAGCGAAGTCAAAGACACTTGCTCAGCGTCATCGAAAATGTCCTTGGGTATCTAAAACTCGGCAGCGGTCGGGTTGCGTACGAAATAGGCGAGGTCTCGGTGGACGATGTGGTGTCGAGCGTCGAAGAGCTCACGAGGCCGCTCATCGAGTCGAAAGGCCTTCGATACACACGTCAGGCCCCGGGGAGCTCCCTCGTCGCCCGTGGGGATCAGGCCAAGGTTCGGCAGATCGTGCTCAATCTTTTTTCCAACGCAATCAAGTTCACGCCGGAGGGCGGGCGGGTCGACGTCGAGTGGGACACCGATGAATCAGAGATTCGCATTCGTGTCAGCGACACGGGCGTTGGCATTCCAGCTGACCGTTTGCTCAGCGTGTTCGAGCCGTTCATGCAGCTGACCAGCCCGCTCGCGAGCAGGTCCAGCGGAACAGGCCTGGGGCTCTCGATCAGCAGAGATTTTGCGAGAGGGATGGGTGGTCGGCTCCTCGTCGAGAGCGAGCCGGGGCGCGGATCAGCGTTCACGCTTGTCCTGCCTGATGCGGTGAACCAGTAAGAGCTAGCCCCCCTCCGTGTGACCGATTACTCCGGCATCTATTGCGAAGCTCACATAGTCAGTCCGGTGCCGGAATCCAAGCTTCTCCTCCACGCGTCGCTTATATGCGTCAACCGTCTTGCTACTGATGCCGAGCCGGCGCGCGATCTCGGCGCCGCTGTAGCCCTGCGCCACTGAGCGCAGGATCGTTTTTTCGCGGTCGCTAAGCGTGCGAAAGCGACTCTGCGCCGTTTCATCCGCGCGCTGTGGAACAATGGCTGCCGCCAACAGGCGAGCGGCGGCGGGCCGCACGTAAACTTCGCCAGCGGCCACGACGCGAATCGCTTCGATGAGATCGGTCGATGCCGCCGCCTTGCAGAGATAGCCACGAGCACCAGCCTCGAGTAGCGGCAGGAGTCTCTCGTGCTCGCCGTGCATGGTGAGGATGAGCACGCGCACGCTTGGGGTTTTCTCCTGGATCGCTCGGAGCGCGGTCGCGCCGTCTCCGCCCGCCATGTCGAGGTCGAGAACCAGCACGTCGGGGCCGAGCTGCTGCGCCAGCGTCAACGCCGAGGCCCCATTCTCGGCGTCGCCAACCACCGTGATGTCAGGAGGGGTGCGAAGCAGCACGCGCAAACCTTCGCGTACGATGGCGTGATCGTCGGCGATGAGGACGCGGATCGTCTCGTTGCTCTGCGACATGCCGCGGCGGGCGTAGGGGCGCCCCGCGATTGATGCACCCAATTCCGCCAGACGGTCGACGGCCGGAACCGCCTTGGCACTTTTCGGCGGGATCATGTAAGCGCTCCGCTTCCGAACTGCTGCAGAACGTCAATAGTTACGGGAATGGTGAACCAGAAACAGCTACCCCTGCCGACAACACTTTCAACGTTGAGCTGTCTGCCATGTGCTTCTACCAGACCCTTGGCGATGGCGAGTCCGAGACCGGCGCCCTTCCTGCTGTCGGTAGGCGATTGCCAGTACCGCTCGAAAACGTGCGTCAAGTCTTCGGCGGGGATCCCGGAACCGGTATCGCTCACCGTAAAGCGGACGGCTGATCCCCTCTTTCCCGCGGTCGGATCTTCGACCGCTTGCGCGACGACCTCGACGCGGCCACCCTCGGGCGTGAACTTGATGGCGTTGCCTACCAGATTCGCCAGCACCTGAAGCAGTCGATGGGGGTCCGCGTTGACAGCAGGAAGATCCGCGTCTTCGTGCACGACGAGCACTACTGCGCGCTCCGCCGCCGCCGGCGCAAAGAGTTCGCGTGATGCGCTAAAAAGATCTTTGACAGACGTCGGCTGCGGGTGAAGAGCGAGCGTACCGGCGTCGAGACTTGCCCGATCGAGCAGGTCCTCGACGATCTGCCGCATCCAGGTGACCGATTTGCCGATCAGCGCTCCCATTTCGCGAATGCCGCTCGGCGGAGCCGGTTCTGGATCGAGCAGAGCGTCGGCGCAGATCTGGATAGTGCTGAGCGGACTTCTGAGATCATGCGATACGGTGCTCAGCGCTCGATCGCGCCCTGCCACCGCGCGCTGGGCGCGCCGCAGCAGTCGGTCGTGCTCCAGCGCCATGCTGATTCGGTAGGCCACAGAGTGAGTGAACTCTCCATCGGCCGCCGAATCGCGGCGGCCGTGAGCGAAGCCGAGAACAAGAACGCCACGCACTCGCTCACCGAATCGAAGCGGTGCTTCGCATCCGGATTTCAGCCCGACCGGGCCATAGAGGGAAAGAAGAGCTTCATCCCACACAGTGGTGTTTCCTGCGTCGTCCGAGCTAAGGCTCGCAAGCAAGTCATTCCCGCTTCCGCCGTTCGTGCTCAACAGATTCTGCAGGGCGTCACGCAGGGCGGGCGCGCATTCGCCGTTGACGTGCCACCGCTCGACCATTGTCGGCATCTCCTCGTCACCCGCCGCGAGAAAGAGGACGAAACAGTCGGCGACATCGGGAACGATGAGGTTCGCCACCAGCGGAATCGCCTGAGTCGGATCGGTCGATGCCGCAAGTACTTTTGCTACTTCAGCCAGAAGCCTCCACTGCCGTGCGGCGACCGCCGCTAAGACGCGCGCTTCTTCGATCGCCTGCATCAGGCGATGCCGCTCGCATGCGTAGCGGAGGATACGGGCGAACGTCGGTCCGTCGGGGGGCGGCTTCAGGACGTAATCCTGCGCTCCCGCCCGAAGGGCCTCGAGCGCGAGAACCTGGTCGGCAACACCCGAAAGCACGATTACCGGAGTTTGCGGCGACGCCGCGCGCACTCTGTGCAACGCTTCGAGGCCCCTCGAATCCGGGAGTGTGAGATCGAGAAGCACAACATCGACGGTCAGTGAACGGAGAGCCGCGCAGGCGGAAGCGACGCTCCCTCTCTGAATGACGTGGACCGGCATCAAGCCCGCGCCGAGTGGACCGGGTTGGAGAACCAGCGAAATGTGCCCGGCATCGGCTGGGTTGGCTTCGACGAGAAGCGCGATAAGAGGGGTCGCGTGTATATCGCCCGGCCCGATTCCCGCCAGATGCAGATCGGGCGACTTCTCAGCCTTCATATCACGCCTAGTCGGCAGTGTGCTGATTTTGTTGCATTTGCCGAGCCTGATCCCGAAACCATATTCGTCCACTCGGGGAAGGAACCTGAAATTCCGAGGGGTGGAGGCCGTCACCCGACCGCTCCCATACGACAGCCGACTGGACGACAAAATCACCTGTCCGTTATCCGGGCCACCAATATCCGACTACGCTTGATCGCGCCGTGTCAGGGAAATGGGAAGGCTTCGCAGGGTCATCGCGGAGCCCATATCGGAGCTGCAGCGAACAATCCCCCAACGACGCCCGTGCGGTAGGCGACGAACAGCCCGAACCCGAGGCTGACCACCCCCGACGCGATTCGAAGGCCGCCACCGAGGCGAGCAAAGCGATCGTGTCGCCCGGAGAAGGGAATCGTGATGGCGGCCGTCATCAGAGTCATCCCCACGATCGTGCCGACTCCGAAGACGAGCAGATACCAGAGTCCCCAGCGCGGATCGCGAATTGTGGTGAGAACCAGCAAAGCCACCGCGGCGGAGCCGGCGAGACCGTGGACCACCCCGACCACGAGCGGCCTTACCAGCTGATAAAAACTGATTCGGCCGAAATACCTGTCGAGCCAGCTCAATGGCGTTCGCCCGGGCTCGTGGGGATGAGCTTCCGGATCGTGTGAGTGGGCGTGCGTGTGCACGTAGTCTCCGTGACTGTGCGCATGCGTGTGCTCGTGCACGGCGGCGCGACTCGTTCGGCTTGCCCGTACGTAGCGCATCACACCTGCCAGGTTGATGATGCCCAGCAGGATCAGCATCACGCCGACGGAGAATTCCATCGACAATCCGATTCGCGGTGGAATCACCCATCCGAACAGGATGATCCCGCCACCGACGACAAGAATCGTAAGAGTGTGGCCCAATCCCCACGCGGCACCGATGGCGGCAGCGCTCGACGCTGTCTTCTCGCGGGCGACGATCGTCGTCACCGCAATCACATGATCGGGATCCGTGGCGTGCCGCATACCGAGAAAGAATCCCAGCACCATCAGCGCGAGCGCGGTCACGCGCGGCGTGTCCTTGCGTTCAACATTGTGCGAGAAGATAACGCATCCTCTCGCACTGCAACCGAGGTTTTTTAGGTCGGCGGAAGGTCGTCGAAGCTGACGACCGCGGCGCGCGCACCCTGGATCGGCGCGTGATCGAGAGCGCTCTCGGCACGGTGAACCAGATCGGCGACGTTCACTTGGGCCATCGCAAGGTCTGACACCGCCGAGTATCCGGCGCGCAGCCTGACGACGTTGGCGATGGACTTGTTCTTCGACGCCTTATCGAGCTCGTTCTGGAACCGCGCAACCAGGAGACGGGCTCCGGCGGCGTCAGTGTCGGGAGCCAAAACTGCAATCCTGGTATCGCTGACGTGGCCAACGACGTCTGACTGGCGGCTTTGTTCCCGAAACACGTGGGCCAGATCGGCGAACGCGTCGGCGCTTTCCTTCCACAACATGCTCGATCCGACCTCGCGATCCTGCACCTGCGGAGCGACCGCGACGCACGCAAACGCCTCGTGTTTTCTCAACGCGCTGGCGCCGAGCTTTCCAGCCAGCTGTCTGAGGCCGAACGTCGTGTAGAGTCCGGTGGTGGCGTTGACGAAATCCTCTGCCCGAGCAACCATCAGCTCACTGCGGGCGCGAAGAAACGTTTCCAGCTTGATGAAAACCGGCTCGAGGTCGATAGGATGGCTGCAGTACTCCCAGGCTCCAGCGATCAGACCTGCCATGCGGCCTCGACGGTCTACCGACGCAGAAGACGTAATTACGATCGGTATCGAATGGTCGAATTGGGAGCCATCTCGTATCGCTCGGCAGACATCGATTGCTTTCACGTCGTTGAGGGATTCGTCGAGGATCACCAGGTCGTGATTCGCGAGCTTCGCCAACTCGACGGCCTGGGCGCCCGAGCGCGTGTGCGCGACGACGTACCCGCGCTGCTGAAACGCGCTCTCGAGCGCTCTGCTCATCCAGTCATCGCCGCAGGCGATCAGGGCGAGTGGTGGCCGATCCAGTGGCATTTGCATGGAGCCTCCTCTTCGGCGGCTCGACTGGCGTGGCGCGATGACCGCACTTTAGCCTCGTAGCTTTGCGTCGCCACCTTTCGATGGGTTTGCCGGTTATCGGAGGTACTATCCGGAGCGATGCAAGGCTACGCCTCGGAAACGATTCTATTTGGTGACGACTGAAGCGCGAACGGGGTTACGGTCAGGCGATTTGGCTGAAGGGCCGGGGGGAGCGATGGCCCAGATATCCGTGGGGGGTTTGCTGAGTCGGGACTGAGAGTTTATGGTTACCGATCGACAAACGTATGTGTGGCATCCTCTGAGGGCCTTTTCGCAGCAGATTTAAAGCTTGTCGAATGGAAAAAGCGGAATCAAAGGAGACCGTATCCCTGCATGACTGCCGAACCAGCCGCAACCGATCCGATAACGATTCTTCTGGTCGACGACGAACAGTCGGTTCGCGCCATCGTTGTGAAGATCCTCCGCAGAGCTAAATACAATGTGATCGAAGCGGAGAACGGCGAAGTCGCGCTCCAGCTCGCACGAGCGCATCCTGGAAAAATCGATATCGTGCTGACGGACATGTATATGCCGGGCCTGCGCGGTCCGGAGGTAGTCGAGGCGATCGTCCCCATGCGTCCGGGTTTGCGCGCGCTGTTCATGTCCGGATACGCGGACCAAGACTCGCGAACCGCTGTACCGCCTGGCGCGAATTTCCTTAACAAGCCTTTCTCGGGGCAGGAGCTTACCGCGGCGGTCGAAGCGGTGCTCAAGGGTCCGACCCTCTCCTGAGCGTCCGCCGCTCGCGGTAGGTCAGACAGCAACCCCCGCCTTTGCGAGGAGTTGCTTGAGCCCTTCCAGCGGGAGGGCGCCGGATTGTCGAGCCACTTCCTTTCCGCGGTCGAATACTATGGTGGTGGGAATGCCGCGGATGCCGAAGCCTCCGGCGATCCGGGACGAATGATCCGTGTTGAGCTTGCCGATGAGCGCCTTCCCCTGGACGTGAGCGGCGAGCGCGTCTACGGCGGGCGCCATCATCCGGCAGGGTCCGCACCAGTCGGCGTAGAAGTCCACAGCCACGGGTACATCGCTCTCGTTGAGCGTTCTCGTGAAAGTGTCATCGTTCAGCAGGAGGGGACGCTCGAGGAGAATCGGCTTCGCGCATTTTCCGCACTTGGGACCGGCGGTCACCTTATCGGCGGCTATTCTGTTCCACGTCTCGCAGAACTGGCAGCGAACCGTGAGTTTCTTCGTCGCTGTCTTGGCCTCTGTCTCCATCCGAGCCTCGGTTTTTATTAGGTTTCTGCGATGACGAGCACACAACTGCAAAATTCGCCGCAGGTCGGCGACGTCGCGCCCGAGTTCACGGCCGCATCGACAGCCGGGAAGGATGTATCGCTGTCTTCGCTCCGCGGGAAGCGCAACGTGCTGCTCGCTTTCTTCCCGCTGGCCTTCACCGGAACCTGCTCAAAGGAGCTGGTCTGCTTCACCGAAGACTTCGACCAGTTCGCGGGAAACGGCGTCGAGATTCTGCCGATCTCAGTCGACTCCGTGCCGTCTCTAAAGGAGTTCAAGAACAAGCTCAAGATGAAAACCGAGCTTCTGAGCGACTTCAAGCGTGATATTTCGCGTGCTTATGGCGTCCTCAACGAGGATAGATTCTTTTCCAACCGGGCGTACTTCCTGATCGACAAGGAGGGGCGGATTCGCTGGTCCCACGTGGAAGGCAATAACAGCGATAGGCGCGAGAACTCAGAGATTCTGGCCGCAATCAAACGGCTGAGCTAGACATTGGCGGGTTAGCCCCGCCTATTGCCAGCTAACTCGGTTTTGGCGCCCGTTCGGGGTGACCGGACAACCCAGTATTCGTCCATCCTCTATAGAAAGGCATTCTACTGGGAGTGTTCGGGGGCTGCATCCCTCGATCCCTCCCCCAAGCAGGATTTGGCCATGCGAATCAAGCCGGATAGTCACAAATATTCCCGAATTGGCTTTTCCATAATCGAGCTGCTTGTCATCGTGACGATTCTCGGGATCATGGCTACGGTAGCCGGTCCCGCGATGTCGCGCATTGTGCGGCATCAACGTGTGAACCGAGCCACGACGCTCGTCGCGGCGGACCTCCAGAACGCGTTTGCGACCGCTGCCCGCCAGCGCCAGCCGGTGCGCATACAGGCCGACAACGCGGGACGCAGCTACATCTTCGTCGACCGAAACAGCGGGGTAACTCTTCGCATGAGGTCGTTCTACGGAGACACCACGGAATACAAGCTTACTACTCTTACTTTCACTCCCGCGACAATCGACGTCTTTCCCGACGGCATATCGTCCGCCAGGCTGACCGTTGATCTCGCTAATGGCGATTACTCCAAGCAAATCACCGCCAGCACCGCTGGCTTCGTGAGGGTCGCAAGATGAGAATCTCATTGCGCACACCCCTTCGCTCCCCGGGTGAGACGAGCACCGTCTCCGCAGGACAGCGAAGCGGTTTCGTGATTGTCGAAGTCATCGTGGCGATGGTGCTCCTTGCCGTCGCGGTCACTTCACTCGCTGCCATGATGTATTCCGTGTCGCAAAGCGGTATGAAGGCGACTGGTGACGCGTATAGAAACGCCGTCCTGATGCAGGAAGTGAATCGACTCCAGGGCATTCCCTACGATTCGATTCCGGTCGCGGTTGTGAGCACCACGGTCTCAACTCCGCCTTACCCGCACACTCGCGTCGTAACCGTTACCGAGCCGTTGGTGGGCACGTTCAAGGCCGTCAAGGTTGTAATCACGCCCAGCAACGTGACCTACAAGAAAGACTCCGTGACATTCACCCGGACCAGAGCGCGGACCATAGCCACGCTTTGCACCACCTGCCTGGCGCCAGCACAATGAGACACATCGATCATCGCCGCGTCCGTCGCGGCTTTACGCTAATCGAGCTCCTGGTCGGCATTGTCCTCTTCGGCATTGTCGGAGTGCTATTCACCAAGCTGCTCACGACACAGGGTCGTTTCTTCGACAGGCAGGGTATGGGAAACGCCGCGCGTAACGTGTCGCGCGCTTCTCTCAACCGAGTGGTATCCGATTTCAGAATGATCGAGGCTGGCGGCGGCGTGCTCGCCGCATCCTCAACGTCGCTCACCATCCGCATTCCGTACGCGATCGGTGTCATGTGCGCGAACTCGAACGGCGCAAGTGTGCTCAGCCTGCTGCCGGTCGATTCCACCATGTACAACAACGCAGTCTTTTTTGGATACGCCTGGAGAAACTGGGCAAACGGTGCGTATGGCTACGTACAAGGAGCGGGGACGTCTGTCGCTCCTGGCGATGCCGCTGCACTCGCGGCGTGCACCGGTGTGAATGTCACTACCGTCCGGTTTGGAAGAGTGGTCAGCGTGACGCCCGTACTCCCAAATCTGACGGGACTCGGCACACCCGTTTTCCTTTATTCCCAGGTCCGATACCAGTTCCGGGCATCGACAGCCGTCCCAGGCACAATTGGTCTTTACAGGGCGGAGATCGCGCCCAATGGTGCCGTTACGGAGGAGGAGCTAGTCGCTCCCTTCGCCAATACGGCAAGCTGGAAGTTCTTTACCGTGGGCGGCGGAGCGGTTGCGCAGGTGAATCCGCCGGCGGATCTCTCCACGATTCGCGGTCTAGAGCTGCACCTTGACGGCCTGAGCGAAGGCACTGCTAGAACAAAAATGACACCCGAACTCTCGAATCTGACAACCGCGGTCTTCTTCAAGAACCGCACAACCTAGCCGAGAGGCTTAGTCATATATGCTGAACAACACCGAACGCCGCGGATTTGCGATACCAGTTGCGATTCTTGTCATCGCCGTTCTGACGATCATGCTCGCCGGAGGCTTTTCTCTGGTAAGCGCTGAGCGCCGGTCCGTGTCGGATCAGAAGTCGCAGATCTCTGCCTTCCGGATCGCCGAGCAGGGACTCGAGCTGTATCTCGTGCGCCGCGATTCGCTCGTCTCCGGCCAGCCAGGCTATTCTCGCGTTCCAGGCGCCGGTGACAGCGTAGTCATCAACATGCCAGGCGGGTTTGCAAACGTTTCGCTGACTAGGTTGCGTCCGCCGACCGGTACGCAGTCGGGCCTGTACATCGTCCGCTCGCGCGGCACCGAGACGGCTAACACCTATGCGATGGCGCCGCAGGGCGTTCGTACGGTTGCCCAGTACGTGTTGTGGGTTCCCGCTCCAATGCAGGTGCTCGCCGGATGGACGGCGCTCTCGGGACTCCAGAAGAACGGTAACGCCGGTACGCTGGGCGGCGCGGATCTCTGCGGCCAGGACTCGGCAGTGGCAGGCGTCGTCGTGCCGATCAATCCAGGATACACTGGCAAGACCAATGCTGCCTCAGGAAACCCGCCAATCGATTCCGTTCCCCCCGATTCCGTTCACATCGACTGGAATGGCATCGTGAACAACAATGCGATCACGCCCACCATCACAATTCCTGGTGGAAGCTGGCCCACCGCCGCGCTCGCGGACACGAACTATTATCCGATCATTCGCGTCAATGGAGATTTCACGCTGCCCTCGTCCGGGCAGGGAATGCTCATCGTCACCGGCAACCTCACGATCAGTGGAAGCGCAGCCTGGAAGGGCGTGCTTCTCGTCGGCGGCGACATCACGTCCAACGGAAACAACGGAATTCAGGGAGCCACGGTCAGCGGCCTGAACGTGAAGCTCGGCACCTACGTGCCGTCTTCGACCGCCAACGGTACGAAGAGCTACAACTTCAACTCCTGTGAAGTCAACAAAGCCACGATGACATCCGGCTCGCTCATAACTCTCCCGAACACCTGGGTAGATAACTGGGTGGAATACTAGTGTCTGGCGAACATCGCTCCGGGATACGGAGCCGACGAGGATTCGTAATCGGCGAGCTGCTGGTAGCGTTGCTGCTACTGGCAGTCGCCGTTTCGTCTCTCGCCGCGTTGATGTACTCGGTGTCTCGCCGTCCTGAGGCTGAGCCAAGGGAGCCAGCGGCGTGCGCGGCAAAGAACGGAAAGGTTCCCGGCAACTGCGTTGCGCACGCGACGCAAAGCAGCGCGTCCAAGCTTCTGCGGTCTGGTTGCGCAGCGAAGGCTGGAACTTCTGCCCGCGGCTGCAATGAGCAAGGTGCGGGCTTCGACAGCGTGGACGAGACCATCGTGAAGTCGCGCACCGATTCCGCTTCGCTGGCGATGGTGAAGAAACAGGAAGCCGTGCGCGGTCCTCGCCGACCCGACAGGGGCTTCATCCGCTAAGACACGCAGAGTGCGCGCGCGTTGAACCGCGGGTAGCGCAGATATATGTTAGCAGGAGGGCGGATATCTATCCGCCCTCTTGGCGTTTAACGAACGAAGTCCATGAAAATCCTCGTAATCGAAGACGACCCTACCGTCGGACAGTTCGTCAAACGGGGCTTTGAGGAACAGCGCTGGGGCGTCGATCTCGTCGCCAACGGAGACGATGGCGAGGCTCGCGCACTCGCCGAGGAGTACGACGTGGTCGTGCTCGACATGCGGCTCCCGGGGAAGTCCGGCGGGCAGGTGCTCCACGATCTCCGCGCGCGGGGTTTCGACAGGCCCGTGCTGATCCTCACCGCCCAGGACGCGGTGGATTCGAAGGTCGAGGCGCTGCGCGCCGGCGCCGACGATTACGTCACCAAGCCATTTGCGTTCGAGGAGCTGCTCGCGCGCGTAGAGGCGCTCTCTCGTCGTCCGCGCGCTCGGCTGACGCCGGTTCTCAAGGTCGCGGACCTTACGCTGAATCTGGATACTCGCGAGGTCGCGCGCACAGGGAACACAATCGAGCTGACGCCGAAGGAATACACCGTCCTCGAGTACCTGATGCGCCACGCGGGCCGGGTGATGAGCAGAACCCTGATCACAGAATACGCATGGGGGTATCACTTCGATCCGGGAACCAACATCGTGGACGTAGTAATCAACCACCTGCGCAAGAAGATCGACGCGAGCAATCCGCGTAAGCTCATTCACACGATCCGCGGCGTGGGCTACGTGATTCGCGAGGAGAGCGCGACCGGAAAGGGGAGCTAGCGCCGTGGTCTCGACGCGGGCAAAGCTGACGATCGCCTTCGTGGCGGGCATGATCACAGTTGCGATCACGCTCTTTCTGGCCGTGCTCACCGCGCGCAACAACGCGGTTTACCACGACATTGCGCAATACGCCGCTGCACAGGGCGACCTTGCGTCGCGTGTGATAACTGAAGCTGCGCGTTCGGGCGAGAAGGTGCTCGCCAACGGGGATACCGCGCTCATCCCGGTCCTCGCGCCGAGGCTCGCCGACCGCCTCCAGGCCATTCCCGGTTACATAGTCGTCGTCGACACGGCTGGCCGAGCTGTATTTCGCTCCAGCGATGTAATGCGCCTGAAGGGCGACGATATGGCGACGCTGCAGACGCAGCTGCAGGATCTCCCGAAGTCCGGTGAAGCTCTGATCTTTTCGCTCGACTCGCTCCAGGAGAAGCTTCTCTTCGTTTCGCACTCGCTGCCCGGTACGCCTGGTGGATTGAGTCGTATCGCGTCGGGCGCTGTCGCCACTCGCGCCAGCACTGTCCCCCGCGAGTACCTGCTGGACGCGTCGCTCATCGTTCCGCTTATTATTGTGGCGGCCGGGCTCGGTGCGTTCGTCTTTCTCGGTAGAACGCAGCGGCAGCTCGCGGAGATCACCACCGAGGTCGCCGCCATCACCGACGGACGCAGTCTTCACCGGCGACTTGCGTTGAGCGAGGAGACAACGGACTTCGCCGGTCTCGTGACGACGCTCAACGCGATGATCGGCCGCCTGGAGACATCGTTCGGCGCCCTTAGACGATTCACGGCCGACGCGAGCCACGAGCTCAAGACGCCGCTCGCTGTGCTTCGCGCCGATGTCGAGCGGGCGATGCACGAAAACTCCAGTCAGACCGAGCGCATGGTGGCGCTCGAGGAAGCGCTTCAGGAAGTGCGGCGCATGACGGATCTGGTCGAGAGCCTGCTCACACTCGCCCGCGCCGACGAAGGGCGGTTCGACATCTATCGGGAGCCGATCGAGCTGCAGCCGCTGGTGCAGGAGGTCTATGAGACCGCTCTCATCCTCGGGGAAGCGCAGGGAGTGACGGTCAACCTGCCATTCACTACCGACGTCGTCGTCATGGCCGATCGGACGCGTCTCAGGCAGCTATTTCTGAACCTCGTCACCAACGCCATCAAGTACACGCCCGCTGGCGGCAAGGTGGAGCTGGGACTCGGCAGGCATCCGGACAACGTGACGTTCGCGGTGCGCGACACCGGGATCGGCATCTCGGCGGCGGACTTCCCACACATCTTCGAGCGCTTCTGGCGCGCCGACCGCGTCCGGTCGCGAATGTCGGAGAGGGGGGGATTCGGTCTGGGCCTGGCGATCAGTCAGTGGATCGCGCAGGCGCACGGGGGAACGCTCACCGCTTCTTCACGGCTTGGGCGAGGAAGCCTGTTCACGGTCACGCTTCCCATAGCCAACGAGGCAGAGCGCTCTTAACCGTTCGCTAATGCTAATGTCAGCAGGCTTTCATGGAGTGCTAACGCGCGCGCTATTCCTCACCGTGTAGGACTCCGAGGAGTTGTGCGGCACACACTTCCCGGAGACGAAATGCTCGCCAGGCTTCTCGAATCGAAGGTGAATCACGAACGCTCGTTCCGCGGTGCGGTAGCGAGCGTGGTGGCGCACACGGGACTTATCGGGCTCGCGATTTATGCAACCGCGCAGGCGCGGCCCGAAATTGCGCCGCCTGCCCAGATTGTCCGGCCGCTGTACTTTCCCCCTACGCGTGCCCCCGTCGTGTCGCACACGGCTTCAGGGAAGGCGTTAGGCACGGTCAAGCGGCGGCTGGTATTCGTGAATCCCGCCCTCAGCATCGCGCTTCCTTCGATCGACATTTCAATGACCACCGCGGGCACGGCGGATTTTCACGGGGATCCGATCGGGAGCTCGGCGCAATTCGGGGCCGCCAGCACGGTTCCTGATGGCGTCAACGGGACCTTTCGAGCAGACCAGGTCGAGAAACAGGTTTCACTGATTTCAGGGAGCGCATTCCCGACGTATCCGGAGGCACTGAGAGTGGCCGGCAGGGAGGGTCGAGTCGTCGCCCAGTTCGTTGTGGATGAAGAGGGGCGTGTCGAAGAAAAAACGCTCAAGCTCACACGCCCGGACAACGTCCTCTTCGACGAGGCCGTTCGCCGGGCACTGCCCCGAATGCGGTTTGTTCCGGCCGAGATCGGCGGCAGAAAAGTGAGGCAGCTCGTGGAAATGCCTTTCGTATTCGCTCTATCCCGATGATTAAGTCTGGGTTAATACTATTTCATGGATTCTTAATCTTGCGGCTATTCCATCGCATTCCGCTTATCCGCACTTTTCTTCCACCGAACTTCAACTTGGGTGAGGAATGTTCAACCAACTGATCGAGTCGAAGGCGAAGAAGCAGAAGATGGCCGGCGGTACGGTCTTCAGCATCGTACTCCACACGTTCCTCATCGCCGGGGCAGTCTACGCGACCGCCCGGGCCGGCGTGAAGGACGAGAAGTCGAAGGCCGAAAAGATTCAGTTCGTCGAGATGAAGAAGGAACCGCCCAAGGTTCCGGACAAGCCACCGCCGCCGAAAGAGGTCATCGTCAAGCCGCCTCCGCCGAAGGGCTTCCAGGTTCTTCGCGCTCCGGTCAAGATCGACATCAAGATTCCTGAGATCGATCTCTCGAAGGCGATCACGAACGAAAGCGACTTCAGCGGCAAGGGTGTGAAGGGCGGCACCGGCAACGGAGTTGTTGGCGGCGTGGGCCCTGTGACCAACCAGACGTACTTCGAGTTCCAGGTCGAGAAGCCGGCTGAGATGATTCAGGATGGCACCAAGCCGAAATATCCGTCAGTTCTGGAGAGCTCAGGCATTGCCGGAGAGGTTCAGGCACAGTTTGTGGTGAGTAGTGCAGGGAAAGCCGACATGGACACCTTCAAAGTTCTAAAGTCGACCAACGAGCTCTTCACGCAGTCCATCAAGAATTACTTGCCGAGGGCGCACTTCAGTCCCGCTCAGATTGGTGGTAAGCCGGTAAATCAGCTGGTTCAGCAATCGTTCCAGTTCGCCGTTCCCCGCTAAACAATCCCCAACGGAGTAAACAATGCAGCTGTCACTACTCGACATTTACAATCAGATGGGCAACTTCGCGAAGGGCATTGTGTTTGTCCTCGCGATCATGTCGATCTGGTCACTCTCGGTCGCCATCAAGAAGTGGTGGGATCTGCGCGCCGCCCAGAAGGAGACCCGCAAATTCGCCCCTGAGTTCTCGCAGTTCCTCGAGGAAGACAACCTCGCCGAAGCGGTGACTCTCGCCGACAAGTACAAGAAGTCGCACGTCGCGCGCGTCCTCGGCGGAGCTCTCACCGAAATTCGCCCGCTCATTCAGGATGGCTCCGTAACCGTCGCCGACATCAACTCGGCCGAGCGCGCAGTCGAGCGTGAGATGCTGATGACGATCACCGACCTCAAGCGTGGACTCGGCATTCTGGCGACCGTCGGTGCAACCGCGCCGTTCGTCGGACTGCTCGGAACCACAATGGGAATCGTGAACTCCTTCGCCGCGATGGCCGCGTCCGGATCAGGCGGACTCGCCTCGATCTCGTCCGGTGTATCCGAGGCCCTCATCACGACCGCCTTCGGTCTCATCGTCGCGATTCCGGCCGTGTGGCTCTTCAACTACTTCCAGATCAAGATCGACAATCTCACCGCCGAGATGACGTACACCTCGAAGGAGATGATCGACTACATGATCAAGAACATCTCGGGCACCGGAGAGTTCGGCCGCTCGCGCTTCACGCGTGAGTTCAACACCACGGCGACCGCCGGCTCCAATCCGATCTCGCAGTAACCCGGGGAGGGTTCAGCAATGGCAATGTCCGCTGGCAGCTCCGGGGGTGTGAAAGCTTCGCCGAACGTGACGCCGATGATTGACGTCATGCTCGTGCTGCTGATCATCTTCATGCTCGTCATCCCGGCGATCACCGCGGGATTCCAGGCAATCCCGCCGACTGGCGTCAACCTCAAGCCGCATCCCGAAGAAGATCAGGATCAGGTGTTGGGCATCGACGCCAATGGACAGTACTACCTGAACAAGAAGCCGATTCCGAATGCCGAGCTCGGCGTCCGACTGAAGCAGATCTTCGAAAACCGCACGGAAGACAAGCTTCTCTACGTCAAGGCGCACAAAGATCTGCAGTACGGGAAAGTGCTCGACGCGCTCGACATCGCCGCTCATAACGATGTTCGCGTGACCGGCATGATCACCGACCAGCGGCCGGGAACCGTTTCCGGAATCCAGGCCGACAACCTCTTCAATGCTCCGGCAGCGGGGAAGAAATAATGGCGATGTCAGGAGGAGGGGGAGGCGGCCTTACCAACGAGATCAACGTCACGCCGATGATCGACGTGCTGCTGGTGCTGTTGATCATCTTCATGATGGTGATTCCGATGTCGCGGAAAGCGGTCGATCTGCAGCTGCCGGATCCGACCCCCGACGACACGAATTCCGGACCGCCTCCCTCGCAGATCGTTTTGGAGGTCCTGCCGGGGAATACGTTCAAGATCAATTCGCAGCCGGTCTCGAAGGCCGACCTGGGAAAGAAGCTCAAGGAGATCTACGATCCGCGGCCGGACAAGATCATCTTCGTCAAGGGTGATCCAACGGTGAAGTATCAGGATGTGATTGCCGCAATGGATGTCGCCCGTGGCTCGGGTGTGAAAGTGATTGCGACCACACCAAAGGATGTGAAATAACCACGCGCTATCCGACTTTCGAAGAGCGGCAAGAGAAAGAAAAATCGTGGAAAGGGATCATCGCGTCGCTTCTGATACACGCGGTGATCCTTTTTCTCGTTCTGGCACCTATAGTCGGCTCCTCTGATTTCGTTCGTCCCGACGTCATCGGCGGCGGAGGACCGGGGCCCGCCGGCGGTGGAGGTGGCGGCGTCAACGGATCCGGCTCGAGGGAGGAGCATCTGCAGTTCGTGCGGGTGAAGTCCGATCCGACGGTGATGCCCAAGGTGACTCCTGCAACAGTTCCACCGGTGAAGCCGCCGGAGCCCAAGCCTCCGGTCGAGTCACCCGTGACGCCCGCGCAGCAAGTCGTCACAACTCCCGTGACAACTCCGACAACTGGTGAAGGAACTGGAAACGCCGGGACGGCCGGCGCCGGTCCCGGGAGCGGAGGCGGAGTCGGATCGGGAGAAGGTCCCGGACGTGGAAGCGGAATCGGGCCGGGCACCGGCGGTGGACCAGGAAAGGATTATCCGCCCACTGTCAGGGATTTGTTCATTCCGCCGATGCCCGCGCCTTCCGCCGTGAAGGGTTTTCACATGAAAGCGTTCTTCGACGTCGATGAGAAGGGAAACTCCAGGCTACTCGGGTTCAATCCCACTCGGGACGGCGGCTACAACAGGCGCGTTGCCGATGTCCTCAAGTCGATGCGCTTCCGGCCTGGCGTCCACGCAGATGGGACGCCCAAGCGGGATACCGCTGAGATAGAGATCATCTTTTGACTGGCATCACGGCTTGTCCGGTTGTGCAAGCAACCGAACGGGCGCGAGTTGTTAGTAGCACAGCTTGGAGATACCCGTTCACTCTTCCGGACTTTACTACTGGCGTTCATGGCACAGGCAGTTGCTCCGAGCGCCAACGGGATAAGTCAGGACGTAGTTAGCTCGGAACGATCATCTGTGCATCTCTAGCAACTCGCGCCCGTTCAGTTGCAGTTCCGTTCCCAGATAAACCGAGTTGCCACTGGATGGTTCCCTAGCAAAAAACCTGTCGCGCGGATAACTTCTGCCCGCTGCAGGGGAGGCGGGCACCGGGCGAAAACCGAGCATCCGAGGGGAGCGTTTTGACAACCACGACAGCCACGGCCGACACAGCTCCGTCGTCACGCGAGTTCGTCAAGGCGATGACGCTCACCGACGCGACCATGCTGGTCGCGGGATCGATGATCGGGTCCGGAATTTTCATCGTTTCCGCTGAGATCTCCCGCACGGTGAACTCGCCCTTCTGGCTCTTGATGGCTTGGGTGGCCTCCGGAGTCGTCACCATTTTCGGCGCGTTGGCCTATGGTGAGCTCGCGGCGATGTATCCGAAGGCGGGAGGCCAGTACGTGTTTCTCCGGGAGTCCATGGGTCATATCATGGGCTTTCTTTATGGATGGACTCTGTTCGTCGTGATTCAGACGGGAACCATCGCCGCCGTAGCCGTAGCGTTTGGAAAGTTCCTGGGCGTTCTTTGGCCCGCGATCACACCGGACCGATTCGCCTGGTTCCCGCAGATGGATTTTGCGACTGCCGGTACTCCGGTGCAGGTTGGATTGTCGCCGCAACGGCTTATTGCGCTCATAACCATCTGGGTTCTCACCTGGATCAACCTGCGCGGAATCAAGGAAGCCAAGATCGTCCAGACGACGCTGACGGTGGTCAAGACCGGCGCGCTCGCTGCCCTGATTCTTCTCGGACTCACAATCGGTCGTCACACCGAAGCGATCGCGGCCAATTTCTACAATGGAAACTTCAATCCGGTGGCATTTACCCCGGCGTTCGTAATTGCCTTCGGATCGGCTCTCGTCGGCTCGCTGTTCTCCAGCGATGCCTGGAACAACGTCACGTTCGCCGCCGCCGAAGTTCACTCTCCGCAAAGAAATCTTCCCCGCGCGCTCATCTACGGAACCGGGCTCGTGTGTCTGCTGTACCTCCTCGCGAACATCTCCTACCTGAACGTGCTTCCGCTTCACGGCGTCCAAAACGGTACGACTGTAATGGAGCGCGGAATTCAGTACGCGACGCAGGATAGAGTAGCGAGCGCTGTGGCAGAGACGATTTTTGGCGCTGTCGGCGCCTCGATCATGGCGGCCGCGATCCTGATCTCCACGTTCGGCTGCAACAACGGACTCATCCTCTCCGGCGCGCGGGTGTATTACGCCATGGCACGCGACGGTTTGTTCTTCCGGCGCGCCGGGACGCTCAATCGGAACAACGTCCCCTCTGCGGCGCTGATCGCTCAGTCGATCTGGACGAGCCTCCTCTGTCTCACGGGGACGTACGGGCAGCTGCTCAACTACGTCATCTTCGCTGCGCTGATTTTCTACGCGCTGACGACGGTGGGCCTGTTCCGCCTGCGCAAGCTGCGTCCGGACGCCGAGCGTCCATATAAAGTTGTCGGCTACCCAGTTCTGCCTGCTCTGTACATCATTCTCGCATCGGCGATCGCAGTGATTCTGCTGATTGCGGATCAAACGCGGGCCCAGTCGATCTCGGGGCTCGTGATAGTATTGCTCGGCATTCCAGTGTTCTTCATCTGGCGCAAAGTCGAATCAGGATCTGCTCGCTGAGCACGAAGCCGGGTCTGCTGGAGCCGGCCGTTTTTCACCCTCGGAGAATTCAAGAATGAATCGGAAGTTTGCGTTCGTCGTTCGTACACTAAGCATCGTTTTCGCACTTGTCGCTTTCGCAGCGATAAAGCCGGCCATAGCCCAGGGAGTATCTGCGAGTCGTCCGGACAGCTCGCTTGCCGCCGCCGCGACCGGAACCGCGCAGCCCGTTCAGGTTGAGCACAAGCCCGGCGGTGAAGCGAACCTCAGGATTCCCGATCTGTCGCAAGTGAGCTTCCTCGGCGGCATTCACGGGCGCTCGCTCCTCATGGGCGGATTGGTCATCTGCGCGCTTGGACTTCTGTTCGGGCTCGTGTTTTACAGCCAGCTCAAGCGCATGGAGGTGCACGAATCGATGCGCGAGGT
>DATARP010000043.1:0-10988 GCA_036264075.1 Gemmatimonadaceae bacterium | reverse complement strand
GCTCGGGGTAAAAGTCGCGAAATCCTGGTAAAGCTCCCTGTGACATGGAGGAAAGCTACGCGGCGAACGGAGACACCTGCAAGCGTGACATCACATCGCCCACAGTGTGAAAAGATCCGGTGACGATCACTGTCTCCCCAGTTTTCTGAGCGATGTCCAATGCTTTGTCGAGATTGGGCTCGACCTCTGACGCCAACCCTTCGGATTCAGCGAAAGCCTGGGCCTGCAACGGATCCCAACGGCGCTCGGGAGGCGCGGTCGGAGCGTTGGTTAATACGAAGCGATCGACCGCAGGCGCGAGCGCTGCAATGACTCCCTTCCAGTCCTTGTCGCTGAGGACCGCGACCAGAGCGACGCGCGGGGCGGGTGGTTTCAATGCGCGCACCGCATCTGCCACCGCGCGAGCTCCATCCGGATTGTGGGCGACATCGAAGATGAACTTTCCCGAGCGCTGCAGGCGGCCCGGAAGGTGGATCTTCGCGAGCCTGCTCGAAATCTCTTGCGGCGCTGGAAGGTATTTCGGGCCGAGTGCTGCTACGGTGGCGATCGCGATCGCGGCGTTCCTCGCCTGAAACGCTCCAATGAGCGGCGTTGTCACGCGCTGGCTTTCCGACCCTCGACTGAGCACGAAAGATGTGCCGCGCGCAGAAACCTCGACGTCGGACACGCGGTATTCGTCGTCCAGGACGATGATCGGAGCAGCGCCGGCGTCTTTCGCGCGTTTCACCAGTAGTGATCGAATTTGGGGTGCATTTTCGCCGACCACTGCAGCCACGCCTCTCTTGAAGATCCCGGCCTTCTCCCGGGCTATTCCCTCCAGCGTATTGCCGAGGAGATCGGTGTGATCGAGCCCGATCGAGGTGACCGTTGCGACGCGGGGGGTAAGAACGTTGGTGGAATCGAGCCTGCCACCCAGCCCCGTCTCGATCACTGCCAGGTCCACTTTCTCTCTGGCGAACCATTCGAAGGCGAGAGCAGTCGTCAGCTCGAAGAACGTCGCGCCCGTCTCTTCGGCGGCCGGAATCCATTTCTCCAGGAAAGCCAGAACCGCAGCTTCGGGAATTGGGACCGAGTCAACGGTTATTCGCTCGCGGAAATCGATCAGATGCGGCGATGTGTACCGGCCGATCTTGCGACCGGGCGCGGTCAGCAGCGCTTCCGCGGTGGCGACCACGCTTCCCTTTCCGTTTGTGCCGGCGACGTGAATCGCGTTCAGCTTCTGATGCGGTGAGCCGAGCTGCGCGAGGATTGCCTCGGTGCGCTCGAGTCCTGGTTTGATGCCGCTGGTGGTGCGCGCGAAAAGAGCTTCGATCGCCGCGCCGTAGGACTTCAGGAGGTCGTCCACCCTGCCGATGCCGGCTTGCCGCTCATGTGGCGCAAGAGCTGTCCCACGGTCCGCTTAAGATCGCTGCGCGGAACGACAGAGTCGACGATCCCGTGCTCGAGAAGAAATTCCGCCGTCTGGAATCCTTCGGGCAGCTCCTGGCCGATCGTCTGCTTGATCACGCGCGGCCCGGCGAAGCCGATCACTGCGCCCGGTTCGGCAAGAATCGCATCGCCGAGCATGGAGAAGCTGGCGCTGACGCCGCCCGTGGTCGGGTTCGTGAGGATCGACACGTAGGGAATGCGGCGCTCGGAGAGCTGCGAGAGGATCGCGGCGGCCTTTGCCATCTGCATGAGTGAAAGCACTCCCTCCTGCATGCGTGCGCCGCCAGAGGCGGAGATGATGATTAGCGGATACTTGCGCTCGATAGCGCGCTGGCCGAGTCGCGCGATTTTTTCTCCGACGACGGAGCCCATCGATCCGCCCATGAAGGCGAAGTCCATCACGGCGAGACAGACTGGCATTCCCCCGAGCTGCCCAGTGAAGGTGAGAATCGCATCCCCCTCACCCGCCGCGCCGGTCGCTTTCTTCAGCCGGGCGGGATAGTCGGGAAACCCAAGCGGATCGGTCGAGCGGATCTCGATCTCGGTCTCCTCCAGCGTTCCCTCGTCGAGGAGAATCGCCGCGTACTCGCTGGCGCGAATGCGGCGATGGAAGCCGCAGTTGGGGCACACGTTGAGATTGCGCACGAACTACTCGCGCAGGTCGGTGTGACCGCAGTTGTCACACTTTTCCCACGCGTCGGGCGGAATCTCGTGCTTTTCGTGTCGCGGAAGCCGGGGCTTCTTTTCCTTCCGGAACCAGGCCATGCGAGGGAATTTACGCCAGAGCGGCTAAATGCGCACCCCGCAAGCGTTTGCAGCGCGGCAGGAAGCTCGGGCCGGCATCTAGGTTCAATGTTGAGACGGAATTTGGCGGATGTTGCGGATAATCGGATCGCTCAACTAGGCGGTAGACTCCTCTCGTTGACCCGGGATTTCTTGGGAACTGTCAGCCCTAGTAACCCCCGAGGGACATAGCGCTGCCGCGGCCTTCGCCCGAGATCCGCATCAGGACGCCCACCGCCAGCCAGCTTGCGAGCATGAAGGATCCGCCGTAGCTGAAGAACGGAAGCGGAATTCCGGTGATCGGCATCAGGTTCAGCGTCATGCCGACGTTCACCAGCACGTGCACGAACCAGCTCGACATCAATCCGTACGCGACGAGGCTGCTGTAGGAATCGTTTGCGCGCTCGGCGACCTGGGTGATGCGCAGGAACAGCCAGAGGAAAAGTGAGAGCGCTATCGTAACACCGATGAAGCCCAGCTCTTCGCCCACCACCGAAAAGATGAAGTCGGTGTGCTGTTCGGGAAGAAAGGCGAGTCGCTTCTGCGTTCCAAGCGTAAAGCCCTGGCCGGCGAGTCCGCCGGAGCCGATCGCGACCTTCGACTGAATCACGTGATAGCCCGACCCGCGCACGTCGGCGGTGGGATCGAGGAACGTCTTCAGTCGATTCTGCTGGTACGGCGCGAGCTTCTCCCACATGATCGGCGCGACCACGCCCGTGGCGACGTTGAGCACCATCAGCACGATTCCTTCGAGCAGGTACGGACGGTACCAGAGCACGAGCGCCAGCAGAATGAAGAACCACGCGCCCCACAATCCGACGCTGAACGAAAGAATGAGACTGATCGCGGGACTCGCGATAAGAAGGAGCAGCGGCCATTCAACGCCCGACCAGTACAGCATCGCGAAGAAAATCCCGATGAACACGATGCCGGTGCCGAGGTCGGGCTGGAGCATGATGATCGCCCACGGAATTCCGACGATGAGAGCGGGCTTCCATAGATCGAGCAGCGAGCGCGCGGACTCTCTTCGTTCCGAGAGAACCTTGGCCAGCATCAGCACCACGGTGACCTTGGCGATTTCCGACGGCTGTCCGATGCGATGGCTACCGATGGCCAGCCAGCTCTTGGTGCTTGCGGCGGTGCCCGCGCCTTTCCCGACGACCAGCGTGAGAGCCAGCAGAAAAACGGAGAACGCGTAGAGCGGAACCGTCATCCACTCGATAAAGCGCACCGACGAATGCGTTACCGCGTACGCAAAACCCAACCCGATGAACAGCCACAACATTTGCGACTTGTAGGCGTGGGCAACGGCGGTCGGCGTATCAGTCTGCCCAGCGGAATAGACCATCGCCACACCGAACAGGGAAAGCAGTCCGGCGGCGCCAAGCAACTTGTAATCAGAAACGATCGGCCTGCTCATCAGCCTTCGTCCATGACAGCCTGGATCGGTCCGACCTTCAGATAGTGACCGATGATCGCAGATGCGATGTGAGCCGCGCGCGAGCCGTGCAGACCGAACTCGAGCAGAACCGCGACCACGATTTTCGGGTGGTCGGCGGGAGCGAATCCGACGAACCAGCCGTGATCAGCGCCGCCGCTGTTCTGAGCAGTTCCGGTCTTGCCGGCGAGTGTGAGGCCCTGAATGGCCGACGCTCCAGCGGTACCACCGGCTTCGAGCACGGCCTTCAATCCTTCGAGCAGCACCGAATCCTGCTCCTGGGTCAGGTTGTAGACCTGTTTGCGCTGCGGCACGAGGTGCGCGATCTCAGGGCGAGCTTCCTGTCCCTGCGTTGCGAGCGCCGTGTACAGCTTCGCCATGTTCACGACCGTCTGCGAATTCGCGCCCTGACCGATTGCGAGGTTCAGCGTTTCGGCGTTGCTCCAGTTACGCCCGTACTTCTTGTTGTAGTAATCGATCGCGTACGGCCAGAAAGGCTGATTCTCCTCCGGGAGATCGATCCCCGACTTGTCGCGCATCGTGAGAGAGATGCCGCCGGCGATCATCTTCGATAGCCCGACCTTCAGGCCGAGCTGGTAGAAGTAGACGTCGCAGGAATGCTTGATGGCGCCTTCGAGATCGACCGAGCCGTGTCCTTTCTTCTCCCAGCACCGAAAATAGCGAGAGCCGTACTGGAGCCCTCCGGTGCACGGGACGGGCATGTGCTCTTTGAGTCCAACAAGTCCGTCTTTGAGCGCGATGACAGCCGTGGCGAGCTTGAACGTCGACCCCGGCGGGTAGCGGCCCTGAATCGCCTTGTTGACCAGTGGCCGGCGCTTGTCTTCCAGCAGCTGCTTGTAGTAGTCGGCCGGGATTCCGCCCGTGAACTTGTTCGGATCCCAGCTCGGCGCGCTGTAGAGCGCCAGCACTTCACCCGTGCTCGGATCGATGGCAACCGCGCCGCCCTGGAGCGAATCAGCGAAAATGCCGACCATGAACTTCTGCAGATCCAGGTCGATGTTGGTGTAGAGCGGTGGTGCGCCGAGTGGGTTCAGATCGGGCCGAGGGCCTTCTCCGCGCACTGGACGTCCGCGCGCGTCGACTTCGTCGAAGCGCACGCCCTCTCTCCCGTGCAGGATCGACTCGTACTGCTTCTCGAGTCCCGCTTTGCCGATTTCCTGACCCGGCTTGTAGCTGGCGTACTTCGGATCGTTGAGATCCGATTCGGTGATTTCGCCCGTGTAGCCGACGAACGATGCCACGACCGGTCCGTCGGGATAGTAGCGCTTCGGGACGGACTGGATGATGAGCCGCGGGAAATCGAGCCGGTGCTCCTCGAGTACAGATACGATATCGATGGACGCGTCGGGCAGGACTACCGTCGGACGGGTCGGCGCGCGACGGTACCGTCGGATCGCCGCGCTTATCTGGTACGGCTCGAGCTGGAGCGTGCCGGCGAGCTCATTGAGCGCGGCGCGCAGGCTGTCGACGTTCGGCGCTGTTATGGAGACTGAATACGCCGGAAGATTCTCGGCGATTACCTCTCCGTGCCGGTCGTAGATGATTCCGCGCGGCGCCGGCAGAGGTATGGGTCGCAGACGGTTCTCCTCCGACTGCATCACGTATTGACGGTTCTGAATGACCTGCGTCTTGAAGAACGCGCCAATCAGGAAGAGAAATCCGAGAACGAGCGCCCACGAGCTCATTCGCGCTCGGCGGGCGACATCATTCGGATGGAAGCTCATGCGGGGCTTGGTTCGAGCAGTGGACGCATTATGAAGAGTAACAGGACGCCCACCGCGGCGGTCACTGCCGCGGAGAGCGGTGACCACAAGAGCAACTGCTGCACCAGCTCAAATCCGTGAACGCGTTGCTCACCTATGAAGTACAGAATATCGAACACCCACTTGCCGAGGAAAAAGAAGAAGGCGTTCAAAACCAGGTTATCTGCGAAGAAAACGGCCTTCAGGTACGAAGCCCCGAAGCCGACGATGGTCATCGCGACAGCTCCGGCGCCCAAGGCGTCGGGTGCGAGCGAATCAGAGATCAATCCCAAAGCGAAGCCGATAACCGCCGCAGTAGCCGGTCGTACTCTCACCGACGCGAGAAGGAGCGCCAGCACCAGAAAGTCCATCGGCGCGCGCCATCCGAGCAGCGGACGGAGCGTGTAGTGGAGAACGACGAAAATGAGGAAGCTGATTATCGCGCGAATAGCTCCGCCCATGTTCATCGAGTAACTCCTGGCTGGTACGGAAGGTTGGGCGGAGGAACTGAATCGCGCCGGGTCGTATCGCGCTTGGTGGTGTCGCGCCGAGTTGTATCGCGGCGCGCATTGGTATCCACGGGCGGACGGCGGACAGGCACTGGGCGCGGCGTTACAGCCCGCGCGCTGTCTGTCGTAGCGGCCGCACCAGGGGGAGCACTCGCGCGTGCAATGCTGTCGAGCACGGCTCGACGCGCGGCTGCCTCAGCGAGCGCGGCACTCTTAGCAGCGGAATCACCAGATACCACGATTCGCTGCGCCGCCGCGTCGACCTGCGCGAGGTTTTGCCACACGCCGTCGAGGCCCTTCGCGACTCGGTCGCGGCGAAGGATCATCACTGAATAGACGTCGGCGGGGTTGACTGCTGGACGCAACAGGTACGTTCGCGCCCAGCCTTCCGAAGTCTTGATTTCCTGGAGGACGGTTCCGACCGGAATTCCGCGCGGCCATACCCCGCCCCAGCCGGAGCTCACTATCACCGAGCCGGGCTTGAGAGTCGCCCTGAATGGGACGCCGCGCAGCTCGAGTAGATAACCGCCCGTCGCGCCCGTGAGGTGCGCCTGAGCGATGCCGAACGCGCTGCCGTCAGGGGACATCGCGCTCACCCGAAAGTCGGGGTGCGTCCACAGCATGGCGTGACTCATCGTCGGGTCGACCTGGTCCACTACGCCCACCAATCCCTCCGGTGCTATGACCGGGCTAAGACGGCTGACGCCAGCGCGCGAGCCCGCGCTCAGAATCACGGTTGTCTCGTCGCGAACTCCCCGTCCGTGCAACGCCTCCGCGGGAATGAATCCCCAGCGGAGGCGAGAGCCGAGGCCCATGAGCTTCCTGAGGCGGTCGTTTTCCGCTTCGAGCGACCCAGCCTTCATGCTTCCGAGGGAAAGGCTGTCGAGGTATGTCTGCTTCGCGTCGGCTGAAAGAAGCGATTGCCGGCCCTTCTCCGCCCTTTCCTGCAGAAGAACCAGCGGGGCGAGGAATGAGCGTCTCATTCCCGTGGCCACTGGATCGCGCATCGTATTCGGAAGGGCTCGCGCCGCAAGTGCCAGGACGATGCAGGTAGTAAGAACTATTAGATCGACACGGGTGTTGCTTCTTATGGCGCGGGCCACGCGTTACCTCAAGTCGCTAGGACAGACCAGTATTTCGCTTCGTCATCAAGTATACGGCCTGTACCCCGCACTACACAGGTCAGAGGATCCTCGTCGACGTGGATCGGTAGACCGGTTTCCTGCGACAACAGGACATCAAGGCCGCGTATGAGAGCGCCACCGCCCGTCATCACGATGCCGCGATCGACAATGTCGGCGGCCAACTCGGGCGGGGTGATCTCCAGCGCGCGACGCACCGCATCGACGATCTGCTGAATGGGCTCCTGCACCGCATCGCGGATCTCCGACGAGTGTACACGCACCGTCTTTGGGATCCCTGATACAAGATCCCTGCCTTTGACGTCCATTTCCCTCTCATCACCGACCGGAGCGGCCGATCCGATCTGGATCTTCACCTGCTCGGCGGTCGATTCACCCACCAGGAGATTGTAGTTCTTGCGCATGAATTGTACGATCGCCATGTCCAGCTCGTCGCCGCCCGTGCGGATCGAGGTGTCGCTCACGATTCCGGAAAGCGCGATGACGGCGATCTCGGTGGTCCCACCGCCGATGTCGATTACCATGTTGCCCGTCGGAGTCTCGACCGGAAGCCCGACACCGATCGCTGCTGCCATTGGCTCGGCTACCATGAAGACTTCCTTTGCACCGGCACCGAGCGCCGAGTCGCGCACAGCGCGCTTCTCGACTTCAGTGATGCCGGACGGAACGCAGACGATGACGCGCGGCTTCACCTTGAAGACGTGGTTCTCGATGATGAGCGCCAGGAAGTAGCGCAGCATTTTCTCGGTTACGTCGAAGTCGGCTATGACGCCGTCCTTCATCGGTCGCACCGCGATCACACCTTCGGGCGTGCGGCCAAGCATACGCTTTGCCTCGAGTCCAACGCCCTTGATTTTCTTGGTTTCGCGGTCGAGCGCGACGACCGAAGGCTCGTTCAGCACGATGCCTTCGCCCTTCACGTAAATCAGCGTATTTGCGGTGCCGAGATCGACGGCGATCGCATTCGCCGGGAAGAGAGCGCCCGGTTTGAAGAATGGAAATCGCATTAGTTCAAATATGAATCGGGTGGAGTAAACGGCAAGCTGAATGCTTCAGCGACAGCGGGATATGTCACTTTTCCGTCTACGATGTTGAGTCCTTTCTTCAGTGCTTCGTTTTCTTTCAGCGCCTGCTTCCATCCTTTAGCCGCGAGCTGCTTGGCGTAGGGGAAAGTCGCGTTCGTGAGCGCGAGGGTCGACGTTCGTGGAACACCACCAGGCATGTTTGCGACTCCGTAGTGAACGATTCCATCCACGACGTATGTTGGATTCTCGTGCGTTGTTGCATGGATCGTCTCGACGCAACCGCCTTGATCAATGGCGACGTCGACGATAACCGATCCGGGCTGCATCACCTTCAGATCTTCCTTGCGAATCAGCCTCGGCGCAATTGCTCCAGGAATCAGAACCGCTCCGACGACCAGATCCGCGGTGGAGATCTGCTCTAGGATTGTATGACGATTGGAATAGATGAGTGTGACGTTCGCGGGCATCACGTCCGACAGGTAGCGCAAGCGTTCCAGGCTTACGTCCAGGACGGTGACTTTCGCACCCAGCCCGGCCGCCATCTTCGCGGCGTTGATGCCGACGATGCCGCCTCCGAGAATCACGACCTTTCCCGGTGGGACGCCCGGAACCCCTCCGAGGAGCACTCCACGACCGCCGTGCAACTTCTCGAGGTACTTGGCGCCTTCCTGGACAGCCATTCTGCCGGCCACTTCCGACATCGGGGTGAGAAGTGGAAGCTCACGGTTGGGCAGCTCCACGGTCTCGTAGGCGATGCAGATCGCCCCGCTCTTGATGTGCGCGAGGGTCAGGTCCTTGTCCGCGGCGAAGTGGAAGTAGGTAAATACCACTTGCCCTTTCTTCATCCGGGCCCATTCCGGCTTGATCGGCTCCTTGACCTTCATGATCATGTCCGCTTCGCGCCAAACGGTATCCGCGTCCGGACCGATCTTGGCACCGACCGCCGTGTACGCTGAATCGAGGAACCCGCTGCCCTCGCCGGCTCCTTTCTCGATCATGACCGTGTGGCCGGCTGCGACCAGTGATTCGGCGCCAGCAGGCACGAGCGCAACACGGTTCTCGTTGGTCTTTATTTCCTTCGGAACGCCGATCTTCATCTCAGATTAATTCGAATTGGAAAGTTGAGGTCACGCGTCACGCCGCGGCCCGAGGGCCAAGGCTCACGAGCGTCTGTCGCCCGGGCGCATAGTATGTTTTGCAGAGGTCGGCCACCGTTTGCGAGTCGATCGCATCGATCAACACGAGCAGCTCGTCCAGTGTTCGGTAAGGCTCACCATACAGCTCGGTTCCCGCCGCGCGATACATCCGCGATGTCGGGCTCTCGAGCGACAGCGTAATCTGTCCCTTCAACTGGCTTTTTCCAGCGGTGATGTCATCTTCGCTCAGCCCTTCCTGCGAGAGCTTCTCCATCTCGGCGTTGATCGCGTCGACCGCTGCCCGGGCGCTGTCGGGAGTGGTGCCGACGTAGACACCGTGCACGCCCGCATCTTCGTGGAAGGATTGGAACGAGTACACCGAATACGCGAGGCCCAACTCTTCGCGGATTCGCTGGAATAGCCGCGAGCTCATCCCGCCTCCGAAGAGCATCCCGATCATCGACATCGCGTAGCGACGCGGATCGCCGTGCGCGAATGCTTCGCTTCCGATGACAATGTGTGTTTGCGCCGTCTCACGCTCAAAGTGCACGGCGGTGGGAGTCTGCACGATTGGAGCCGGAGATGTGAGCGGAGCCAGCCCGCCGCGCGGAATGTCTGTCCAGCCGGTGGTTTGCAGCGTTTCCAACAGATCGTCGTGCTCCACGTTCCCAGCCGCGGCCACCACGATCTGCTCGGGATGGTACGCGCGAGAATGCAGAGCTTTGAGGTCCGAAGTGCCGAGCGCGCCGACTGTTTCGCGGGTGCCGAGGATCTGGTACCCGTAAGGATGATTCCCCCACATCTGAGCGTTGTGGAGCTCGAAGACGAGATCGTCTGGCGTGTCGTCGACTGTGTTGATCTCCTCGAGCACGACTTTCTTCTCGAGGGCGAGGTCCGCGCCGCGAAGAGTCGGTCGGAAGATCAGATCGGCCAGGACGTCGGCCGCCTGCGACAGGTGCTCGTCCAGCACCTTTGCCTGATACGATGTGTGCTCGCGGGAAGTGTAGGCATCCAGAGATCCGCCAAGCACTTCCAGAGCGAGCGCCAGCTCCTTCGCGCTCCTTGTCGGCGTCCCCTTGAATACCATGTGCTCCAGCATGTGGGAGACACCCATCTTCTCGGCGCTCTCGTGCAGCGAAGCCGCGCGAACCCACGCCCCCAATGCGACCGACCGTACTCCCGGCATCGACTCCGAGAGTACGGTCAGTCCGTTCGGTAGAACGGTACGGCGCAGATCAGAACCCGCGCACGGCGTCACGACGCTCACTCGCGCGAGCGGCCTCCGCCACGCGAGCCGCTGCGGGGACGACGCGGCCTGTCGCCACGCTCGGACCGCCCGCCATTCTCTGCGCCATCAGCCTGCTCGCCAGACGCGCCGACGGCTGCCATCGCTGTGGCTTCTCCGCCTTCACCGCTGCCGCCCGATTGGCTCTCGCCCTCGGGTCTGGAGGTGAGCGCCTTCATCGATAGACGCAGACGTCCGCGCTCGTCGCGCTCGAGAAGCTTGACCTTTACGCGGTCTCCCTTCTTCACGACGTCTTCGGTCTTCTCGGTGCGGCCATGCTTGAGCTCGGAGATGTGAACCAGTCCTTCGGTTCCCGGCATGATCTCGACGAACGCACCGAAAGCCGTGGTGCTCTTGACGGTGCCCTCGTACGTCTCGCCAATGATCGGCTCGGCTGTCAGCGCCTGGATCATCTGGCGCGCTCTTTCCATTGCCTCTCCACCAACCGCGGCGATCGTGACCAGTCCGCTGTCGTCGAC
>DATARP010000032.1:0-16734 GCA_036264075.1 Gemmatimonadaceae bacterium | reverse complement strand
ACGAGAAGCCTCGAGGCATTCGAAAAAGCCGGGGATGCCGAGCCCCTGTCGTGGGTCCTCAACAACATGGGAATGCTCCGCACGAAAATGGGAGACTTCCGAGAGGCGCGAGAGTACTTCGCGCGCGCACTCGAGATCGCCCGCCAGCGGGGCGACAAGATTGTGCAGAGCGTCGTCTCGCTCAATCTGGCGGAGGCGTGGGTCGGCTCCGGGCGTCTTGACCTGGCCGACGTCCTTTGCTCACGGGCTCTCGACGAGGCTCAGCGTCGCGGGGACCACCTGACTGCCGCGGGTGCGTTGAAGGTCCGGGCGAGCATAGAGCGCCGGCGTGGAGCGCTGGACAAAAGCATCGCGACCTTGCGGATAGCGATCTACGAGGCGGAAGGAGCCGAAGATCGGCTCCTGCACGCCGAAATGTTGCGCGAGCTGGGCGAGATCTCTCGCGCGGTCGGCAATGCTGGGGCTGCCCGCTCGGCCTTGCGGGAAGCGGCGGATGCGTTCCGGCTCACAGGCGCTACGCGCGACGTCAAGGAAGTCGAGGCGCAACTGGACACCCTTCCCGCGTAGGCACCTCAGCCGGGTTGCTCCATAGCGCGCTGCCTCGTCTCACAGACATAGGTGGAAACACCCGCCAGAAGTCGTCCGACGCTGGCTGGCTCTTTGTCGCGCACCATGACTCTCAGCAGGCCCACAGTAGAATTGAAGGCTCTCGAATCGACAGCCGTCATCGAATGCGTCGAGCGCGCCAAGCTCGCCGAACGCGACGGACGCTGGGCCGAGGCGTGCGCGGTCTACGAGCAATTGGTGAGGAATCCGGATGTGCACGCGAGCACTCGACTGGCGGTGCTGCGTTGGCTCGGACGCGCCTACATGGAGCAGGGGAATCGCGGCGCTGCCCTCGACGTTCTCGAAGCGGCGGTCGCGTCGGCCGACATACTCGGCTCTCCGCTCGCCGTCGCCCAGGCTCTGAACGTCGTAGGAATCGTATATCAGACCAGTGGCGATTTCGATCAGGCTGCGAAGATCTACGAAGCTGCCCGCGACAAAGCCGAGAGCGCCGGTGACGGCTCCCTGATCGCAATGCTCGATCAGAATCTCGGAACCGTCGCGATGATTCGCGGCGATTTGCGCGCCGCACTGGAGGCGTTCAGGCTAAGCCAGCTCGGGTACCAATCACTGGGAAAGCGAAATCACGAGGCGCAGGTTCTGAACAACATCGGACTCGCCTACATGGAGCTCGGCGAGCTTGGCGATGCGGAGACTGCCTATGCGGAAGCGGCGCTCGGATTCGAGCAGGACGGAGATCGTGCCCGGCTGCTCGATCTCGCGGTGAACAGGGTCCAGCTCTATATCGCAGGCCGGCGCTACGACGAAGCGTTGGCGCACTGTCGGGACCTTCTCGCCGTCAGGACCGAAGAGATGCCTTCGTGGCGCGGCGAAGTATTTCGGCACGTAGGAGTCATCGCGCGCGAGCGTGCTCAATTCGTGGAGGCCTCGGAGTATCTCCACAAGGCCGACGCCCACGCCGGCGAAACGGGTGATCTCCTTCTCAAGGCGGACGTGGCGGAGCAATTCGCCGAGCTGTTCTGGGCGCAGAAGCGTCACCGCGAAATGCTTCAGAGTCTGAACGAGGCGCACGCTCTTTACTCGCAGATGAAAGCGCAGCACCGCCTGGCCCAGGTCGAGAAACGGAATGACGCTCTCGAGTCTCGGTTTCTTCAGATGGCGAGTCATTGGGGTGATTCGATCGAAAGCAAGGATCGCTACACCCGCGGCCATTGCCAGAGGGTCGCCTTCTTCGCTTGTGTCCTCGCCGACAGCGCCGGATTCAACGCGCGCTCGCTATTCTGGTTCCGCATTGGAGCCCTTTTGCACGACATCGGAAAGATCATCGTGCCGACCGAAGTGCTCAACAAGCCGGGTAAGCTCACCGACGAAGAGTGGGCGATAATGAAACGGCATCCCCAGGCCGGGCTCGAGCTCGTCGCGGACATCGATTTTCCCGGAGACATCCGGTCGATCATTCGCAACCACCACGAGCGCTGGGATGGCAAGGGGTATCCCGACGGACTTGCGGGCGACAACATACCACTCGCTGCGCGCATCCTTTGCGTCGCCGACGTCTACGATGCTCTGACCACAACGCGATCCTACCGGCCCGGACTAACGCATTCACGCGCCGCGGAGATCATGTCGTCTTCGGAGGGTCAGTTCGATCCGGATCTCCTCGAAATGTTTCTGGAGTGGGCCGAGAACGCCGACATTCCCGGCCGGCCGACGCCACAAAGGCAGGCGATTTTCGCTTCGAGCGCTTCTGCCTGAACGGAACCGCCGGCAGGTAAAGAAACGTTTCCAACGGTAACGAAACGTTATACCGAAATGGATCAAGCAAAGTCCGATCTTTTCGTAATATGTTGTGATTGTTGAACTTAGCTTGGGGCATGCCCTATGCCTGCTGCGGAAGAGAGAACTATCATCCTCTTTCGGGGGCTATCACGATGTCATCTCATCGTGCGTTTTTCCGACTGGCAGTGGCCGCGAGCGCGATCGTCCTGTTTGCCTGCGGGGATTACACCCGCGCGACGAGTCCCGCCCTTTCCCAAGCGAAACTGGTCGCCGTCAGAACCCCATTCTCGCTCGTCGAGGGTGGCTCAAAAGCGCGCGCGGTAAGATGGGGACCAGCCCACTCGCGTGTCGAACAGACTGCTTCGGCAGTGATCGGTCCGGAGGGCGGAACAGTGTCGCTGCCGGGCTCCGATTTCACAATGAACATTCCGAGCGGCGCTCTGTCTGCGCCGACGACGATAACAATAGTTTCCAAAGCCGGGTCGCACGTGGCGTACGAGATGCTGCCGCACGGTCTCCAGTTTCTGAGGCCGGTCACGGCAATCCAGGGTCTTCAGAATACCGCGACCTATGGAACTAACGACGGCAACGCAGTCCGCACTGCATATCTGCCCGAGGGGCGCGACACCATCGACGACGATGATTCGGCTGCTCCGTCGGAGCTCGAGGCCGCCACAACGTATTACGGCGCGACTGGAGCTGAATCGCACGTCTGGATCATCAACCATTTCTCTCGCTACATACTCATTTCCAACGTTTGGGTCCTGGTCGGCGGCTGAGCGCATCCAAGCTCTCTCATTCGCCTACCACCTCCTATCGGCGAGGACTTGGACATGACAAAAACTGCAGACTGGCGGCACTATGACGCAGCCTGAACCCGGGCGCGCTCAGAGTCTCGTCAACCTGGCGCGCGAAGCGGAGCAGCGCGGCGATGCCGCACGATCTGTGCGGTTGTACGACGACGCGCTCGCTATGCTGGCAGAGGAGACGGACCTTCCGCTCCTCGCCGACACGCTCAGATGGAAGGGCACGCTTCACCGGGAACAAGGTGAGACGGAGCTCGCGTACCGCTGCTACAAGCAGAGCCTCGTGCACGCCGACGCCTGCGGCTCGCTCAACGCCCAGGCGGCCGGTTACAACTGTCTGGCGATCATCGCTCAGCGTCGCGGCAAGCTCGACGAGAGCGAGCGACTCTACGCGCAGGCAACAGACCTGGCGGCCAAAGCGGGGGACGTCCGGCTTCTGAGCATGATTGAGCAGAACCTTGGCGTCCTCTGGAACATGCGGGGTAATCTTGCCGCCGCCGAGGCGCGGTACTCCCACAGCCTTGGCACATTCGACGGCGCCAACGATGAGGAAGCAGTTTCGTGGGTCCTGAACAACATCGGGATGCTTTACACCAAGCTCGGACACTACCAGCGCGCGATCGAAACCCTCGAGCGCGGGCTTGCCATCGCGAAGGCTCGCGGCGATGCGCTTGTCGAGAGTATCCTGACGCTCAACCTTGCCGAAGTCTGGGTCGCGGCCGGGAAGCTGGATCAGGCGGAGCAGGCGTGCCGCAAGTCGTTCGACAGCGCTAGCAGTCGTGGGGACCACCTGACCATAGCCGGCGCGCTCAAGTGCCGCGCGCGAATCGAGCGCGAGAGAGGCGCTTATGACGCCAGCATCGCTACGCTCCGAATCGCGATCTTCGAGGCAGAGGGCCTGGAAGACAGGCTGCTCCAGGCCGAGATGCTGCGCGAGTTTGGCCAGACATCCCGGGCGCTGGGCAACCCCGATGAGGCGCGGCTCGCCTGGAAAGAGGCCGCGGAGTCGTTCGAAGACGTCGGCGCCCGCGACGAGGCGGCTGAAATCAACGCTCTGCTGGCGTCCCTCCCAGCCAGCTAAGCCCTCCCGACGCGGGCTAACTCGCGTCGCGCCTTTCCCCGGGGCCTAACCCCTTAAAAGGGGGTGACTTGGAGGCCCTCCGCCTCGTCTGCTAGGCAGAGCCCCGGAACAGCCAAATGGGCTCCTAATTGACCCGGCAACTCACATGTTCTCGCGCGGACGGATCATCGCTCGTGCGACAAAGGAACGGTGCATTATTTCAGCCCGATCGCAGCTTGCGTCGGCGGATCGCTGGGACTCTCACGTAATCGGTGAGAGCGCGGCAATCCGCGAAGTGATCGCATTAGCGACACAGGTAGCTACAAGTCGCAGCGTGACTGTTTTGCTCGTTGGTGAAACGGGCACCGGCAAGGAATTGTTTGCGCGCGGCATCCACGCAGCCAGTCAGCGTGCGGCGGAGCCCTTCGTGGCAATCAACTGTGCCGCAATCCCCGAGACGCTGCTCGAGAGCGAGCTGTTCGGACACGAGCCGGGCGCCTTCACGGATGCTCGCACGCTCAAGCGTGGATTGTTCGAAGTCGCTGGCGGAGGCACCGTGTTCCTCGACGAAGTTGCGGAACTCCCACTCAAGCTGCAGGCAAAACTTCTTCGTGTCGTCGAGGATCGACGCTTTCGCCGACTCGGCGGGTCGGAAGAGCGCGCCCTTTCTGCGCGCATTATCGCGGGAACGAACTCATCTTTGGAAACGGCGGTGGCGGACAATCGCTTCCGCGCCGACCTGTTTTACCGGCTGAACGTCGCGCGGCTCGAGCTGCCGCCGCTGCGCGATCGGGATGGCGACATTCCTCTCCTCGCGCTCTATTTTGTGAAGCGCCATGCCGAAACCGAAGGCAGAGAGAATCTTCACCTCGCTGCCGACTCGGTGGGCGCGCTCGAGAGACACCGCTGGCCAGGCAACATCCGCGAGCTCAAGAACGTCATCGAACGCGCGGTTGTAGTGTGCACGGGAGACGTCATTCAGCCGCACCATCTTTCACTGCAGCGCCGCTCCTTCATTCCTCTGGTGGAAACTCCGGCCGGCGGCGTCATCAGGATTCCGTCCGAAGGGAAGTCGCTGCAATCGATCATTGACGAGGCAATTCACACGACGATCGGTATCACTGGCGGTAATCTCAGCGCGGCCGCCCGCATACTCGGCATATCGAGGCCCACCCTCGCGAGAAAGCTTCGCGATGAAGGCTCCGTCCGCCGCACCATACTCGCTTCGTCGTGAGGCTGCGCTCCACACCCGGCTCCAGAGAATCGGAGTCGCCGCAGATCAAGGCGTTGGTGGACCAGGCAAAGTTGGCCGAGCGCGAAGGTCGCTGGAGCGACGCAGCCGTCAACTACGAGTGCCTGGTTCGCGATCCGCTTGCCAACGATCAAACGCGGCTGTCCGCGCTCCGCTGGCTGGGCCGCGTCTACCTCGAGCAGGGGAATCGCGGCGCGGCGATGGACGTTCTCGAAGCGGCAGTCGCCGCGGCGACTGCTGCCGGCTCTCCGTCGAAGATCGCTCAAGCGCTCAACGTGGTCGCAATCGTTCACCAGACCAGCGGAGATCTCGATCGCGCGGAGTTGATTTACCGAGAAGCGCGTGGCACGGCAGAGTCCATCAGGGACGCCGAGGCCATGGCAATGATCGACCAGAATCTCGGCACCGTTGCGAGCATCCGTGGCGACGTCAGAGGAGCGCTGGAAGCCTTCCAGCGGAGCCTCGCCGGATACCGCGCGCTCGGAATGCTGGATCATGCAGCGCAGGTTCTCAACAACATCGGATTGGCGTATACGGATCTGGGGGAGCTCGACGAAGCCGAGTCCGCGTACACGGCGGCGGCCGAGGCCTTCGGAGAACAGCAGGATCATCCCAACGAGATGAACGTCGCGCTGAATCAGGTTCAGCTATGCATTGCGACGGGACGCATCGACGAGGCACAGGAACGCGTCGACGCATTGCTTTCTCTGACGGGTGAGATCGCTCCATCGTGGCGGGGCGAAGTGTTCCGGCACGTTGGCGTCATCGCACGCGAGCGCGGCGACTACGTAAAGGCGGCGGAGTTTCTCGGGCGCGCGGGAGAGTGCGCGGAAGAAGGGGAAGATCTGCTGCTCAAGGCCGATGTCGCGGAGCAGCTGGCCGAGCTTTACTGGACCCAGAAGCGCCACCGCGACATGCTCGCTCATCTGAACAAGTCGCACGCCCTCTACTCACGCCTCAAGGCGCAGCATCGTGTGGCTCAGGTCGAACGGCGCAACGCGGCGCTGGAGTCCCGCTTTCTGGAGATGGCGCACCATTGGGGCGACTCCATCGAAAGCAAAGACCACTACACCCAGGGCCACTGCGAGCGCGTGGCGTTCTTCGCGTGTGTTCTCGCCGACAGCATGGGAATGGATTCCCGCTCGCTGTTCTGGTTCAGGCTCGGGGCGCTGCTCCACGACATCGGCAAGATCATTGTGCCCACCGAAGTGTTGAACAAGGCCGGTGCGCTCACGCCAGAAGAGTGGGCGATAATGAAGCGCCACCCAGAGGCCGGGCTCGAGCTTGTCGCGGACATCGATTTTCCCGGCGACGTGCGCGCTGTGATCAGGAATCACCACGAGCGGTGGGACGGCACCGGTTATCCCGACGGTCTGTCGGGTGAGGAGATTCCGTTTGCCGCTCGAATTCTCTGCGTGGCCGACGTTTACGATGCGCTAACCACGGCGCGATCGTATCGCGACAGCATGTCGCACGCGCGCGCCGCGCAGGAAATGCGCGCTTCTAACGGACAATTCGACCCCGCACTTCTGGAAGCGTTTCTGAGCTGGGCGGATTCTGCCGAGGTTGGGCCACGGGTCACGCCTCAGCGCAACGCGATCTTCACGGACAAGATCTCGGGACCCGACGTCCACGTATGAACTGCCGCGCTCCCATCTCGCAACTTGTTCTGGGCATTGCCGTTCTCGTCGCCTGCTCGCCCGAAGGGCGGAGTGGGGCCAAAGGACCAGTCGGCGGCACAATCGTAATTTCCACCGCGGCCGACGCGGACAACATGCTTCCGCCGCTCACGCTGACAGTGCAGGGGAGACAAGTCGTCGACCAGATGTTCGACAACCTGGCTGACATCGGCACTTCGCTCAACACGGTCGGCGATGCCGGCTTCACGCCTCGTCTGTCCGACCACTGGAAGTGGGCGCCGGACTCGATGTCAATCGCGTTCCACATCAATCCCCGCGCCCGGTGGCACGACGGAGTCGCGGTGAGCGCTCAGGATGTGCGCTATACGTTCCGGTTGGTGAAGGACACGACACTCGCGTCTCCGCTTTCCTCGAATCTGGATAACGTTGATTCTGTTTCGGTAGAGGATTCGCTGACGGCGCGTGTGTGGTTCCATGAGCGGACGCCGGACGAATTCTTCAAGGCTGCCAGCCCGGTTGCGATTCTCCCGTCCCATCTGTTGAGCAAAACATCTCCGGCGTTGCTAAGAGAGAGCGCGTTCGCGCGCGCACCCGTTGGCAGCGGCAGGTTCCGGTTCGAGGCCTGGGAGCGGGGCTCTCGCATCGTCCTGCGGGCTGACAGCACGAACTATCGGGGGCGACCCAACGCCGATCGGGTCATCTGGCTCGTTTCAGCGGACTATGCGGCGGCTGCATTGAGATTCCTTGGCGGCAACGCCGATTTTCTGGAAGTCGTAAAACCCGAGCTGGTGGCTCAGGCGAAAGCAAAGGGCGCAGATGTCGTCGCATCGGCGGGAAGCCTCGACTACGGGTATGTGGCTTTCAACCTTCGCAACGCAAACAACTCCGGACCCCATCCCGTCCTTGGTGACAGGGACACGCGTCGGGCCCTCGTGATGGCTGTCGATCGATCAGCGCTCGTGCGCAGCGTGTTCGACACGCTGGGAATGGTGGCGCACGGGCCTGCAACCCGGATCATGGCAACCAGCGACACAACCATTGGGCTTCCGTACAATTCTGATCAGGCCTCGCGCACACTCGACTCGCTCGGCTGGAAACGTGGCGCAGACGGTATTCGCGCACGCAACGGGAAGCCTCTCGCGTTTTCGCTGATGGTGCCCGGCTCGAGCGCGATCCGAATGAAGTTCGCGGTGCTACTGCAGGAGCAGTGGAGAAAGGCTGGCGCGAGCGTGCGCATAGAGCCGATCGAGGTGAACACGTTCGGGGCCCGGATGGAGTCGAGAAAATTCGAGTCGTTGCTGAATGCCTGGCACATCGATCCGACCCCATCCTCCGTGAGAGAGGAATGGGCAAGCTCGGAAATCAAAAAAGGGGGTTACAACGCGACGTCCTATAGAAATCCCAGCTTCGACGCCGTGATCGACAGTGCCGTGAAAGAAATGAATCCGGTACGCAGCGTTGCCCTTTACCGGCGAGGCTATCGCACACTTACCGACGATGCTCCCGCTATGTGGCTCTACGAAGTGCGGAACGTGCGCGGCATCAGCAAACGCATCCACGTAGTGGGTCTGAGGCCGGACGCGTGGTGGGCCAATCTTGCCGACTGGAGCGTCGTCGGTGGCCGGTAGGGTTAACGGAACGACCGAAAAAAAAGGCCCGGCTGATATCAGCCGGGCCTCTTCTTTTGGGTGTGTCCTTACTTCTTTTCGTCGACGATCTCGTAGTCTGCTTCGACCACGTCATCGGCAGGCTTGGCACCCGCCTCTGCCCCAGCGCCAGCGGCCTGCCCGGCCTCGGGCTGAGCCTCCTGACCTTGCTGCTGGTAGAATGCCTGGCCGGCCTCGCTGAACACCTTCGTCAGCTCCTCCTGCGCGGCGCGGATCTCGTTCATGTCATCGCCACGGAGCGCCTTGCGCGCACGCTCTATCGCGGCGTCGATCTTCGCCTTCGTGTCCGGAGTGACCTTGTCGCCCCACTCCTTCACGTTCTTTTCGACTTCGTAGGTCATCGAGTCGAGACGGTTTCTGGCGTCGATCGCCTCTCTCGCCTTCTTGTCCTCGGCCGCGTTCTTCTCCGCGTCCTTGACCATGCGATCGATCTCGGCGTCGGAAAGTCCGCTGGAAGCCTCGATGCGGATCTTCTGCTCCTTGCCAGTGGCCTTGTCCTTCGCGGTCACGTGCAGGATTCCGTTGGCGTCGATGTCGAACGTCACCTCAACCTGCGGCATGCCGCGTGGTGCCGGCGGAATTCCCGTCAGCTGGAACTTGCCGATAGTCTTGTTGTACGTCGCGAGTTCGCGCTCGCCCTGTAGAACGTGGATCTCGACAGTCGTCTGATTGTCGTCAGCCGTCGAGAAGGTCTCGCTTTTCTTGGTCGGGATCGTGGTGTTGCGCGGAATGAGCACCGTGGTAACTCCGCCCAACGTCTCGATGCCGAGTGAGAGCGGAGTGACGTCCAGCAGGAGAACATCTTTCTGCTCGCCTGTGAGGACGGCGCCTTGGACTGCGGCTCCGATTGCCACGACTTCGTCCGGGTTCACACCCTTGTTCGGGTCCTTGCCGAAGAACTTCTTCACGATCTCCTGGATCTTAGGGATGCGCGTCGAGCCACCGACGAGTAGAACTTCGTCGATCTCGTTCGGCTTGATGCCCGCGTCCTTGAGCGCCTGTTCCATCGGCGGAATCGTGCGCTGGATCAGGTCGTCCACGAGCTGTTCGAACTTCGCCCGTGTGAGCGAATAGTTCAGGTGCTTGGGGCCGCTCTGGTCGGCGGTGATGAAAGGAAGATTGATGTCAGTCGTCTGAGTGGTCGACAGCTCCATCTTGGCCTTCTCGCCCGCTTCCTTGAGCCGTTGAAGCGCCATTGGATCCTTGGAGAGATCGATCGCCTGGTCGCGCTTGAACTCTGTCACTAGCCAGTCGATGACGCGCTGGTCGAAGTCGTCGCCACCGAGGTGTGTGTCACCGTTGGTGGACTTCACCTCGAACTGGCGCGAGCCCTCGACGTCGTACAGCTCGAGAACCGAGATGTCGTAAGTACCGCCGCCAAGATCGAAGACCGCGACCTTCTCATCCTTCTTCTTGTCGAGTCCGTAGGCGAGTGCAGCAGCCGTCGGCTCGTTAATGATCCGGAGGACATCCAGACCCGCGATCTTGCCGGCGTCCTTGGTCGCCTGGCGCTGCGAGTCGTTGAAGTAGGCAGGCACGGTGATGACTGCCTTCTCGACTTTATAGCCGAGGTAGTCTTCAGCTGTCTGCTTCATCTTCTGAAGGATCATCGCCGAGATCTCGGGCGGCGAGTAGCGCTTGCCCTGGACCTCGACCATCGCCACATCGTTCGGGCCTGAGACGACTTTGTATGGAACGCGCTTGATCTCTTCGGTCACTTCCGAGACCTTCCGTCCCATGAACCGCTTGATCGAGAAGACGGTGTTCTGGGGGTTTGTTACTGCCTGTCTTTTTGCGATCTGACCAACGAGCCGCTCGCCGTCTTTCGTGAAGCCGACGACCGAGGGCGTGGTCCGCCCACCTTCCGCATTTGGGATGACGACGGGGTCGCCGCCCTCCATCACCGCTACTACGGAGTTGGTGGTACCTAGATCAATTCCGATTACTTTGTCAGCCATTCTGGGTTCTCCTGAGAGCCAAATAGGCTCGGGCATTTCTCGTGTTACTGCGGAGCGCTTATTCCGCGCCATACCGGTCTTAGGCAAGCGAAGGGCCGTCTTTTTCTGCCATATCGGCGCAAATTTCCGACACTGGGACCGGTCGAGTTGAACCAACTTGCCCGAACTGGGCGTAGTTGCCATCTTGGCGCGTCCGATTTGAGCACCCTTCCGAGGGCGAGGTCGGCTCGATCTGAGCACCCTTCCGAGGGCGAGGTCGGCTCGATCTCTCACTACCTAGCCCGAGTCAAGTGATCCCGCTCAGCGACGAACTTCCCACGGTCCGCACGCCATGGATGACGTACGCGATCCTGATTGCGATGTTCGCCGTCTGGATCTTCGTCCAAGGCGCCGGATTCGATCAGCAGGCCCTCGCTGCCAGCGTTTGCAACCTGGGGATGGTCCCCGGAGAGCTGACACATATGGCGCCCCTGGGCCAGGCTGTGCCGCTTGGACGCGGCATGGCGTGCCTTGTCGACAACGACCCGATAAATATTTTCACGCCGTTCATTTCCATGTTCCTGCATGGCGGCTGGGGTCACCTGCTCGGGAACGCTCTCTTTTTCTGGGTCTTCGGCAACAACATCGAGGACAGCCTCGGCCACTTCCGGTTTCTGGCGTTCTACCTGATTTGCGGGCTAGCCGCGGCCTTGGCGCACATAATTGCCCAGCCGGCATCGCCGTTGCCGACAGTGGGAGCATCTGGCGCGATCTCCGGAATACTGGGGGCCTACCTGGTGCTTTACCCCAAGGTCCGGGTGAGGATGCTCTTCTTCTTCATCATCTTCTTCAAGGTCATTCCCATTCCTGCGTGGATGGTTCTCGTCTGGTGGTTTTTCTGGCAGGTAGTCGCCGCGCTACCCGAGCTGAAGAACGGCGCAGATCTCACCGGCGGGGTCGCAGTGTGGGCGCACGTCGGCGGTTTTCTCACCGGAGTATTGCTGGTGAAAATTTTTGAGAACCGGCATTTGGTAGTGCGAAGGACCCCGTCCGGGTAGATTTTTCGGGCGAAGACCCGATCCGGCTCTTCCTGACCATTCTGGAGATTTCCTTTTGCGGATCCTGCCGCGCGACGAAAAGTTCTACGAGCTGTTCACCGAGCTCGCGATAAGGCTCACCGCTTCCGCCACTCTTCTCCACGAGATGTTCAAGACCCCCGCCGAGCTGCAGGCGAAGGTGTCGACGATCAAGGAGCTCGAGCACGAAGCCGACAATCTGACTCACGACATCATCGATCGAATCGACCGCACCTTCGTGACACCGTTCGATCGTGAGGACATCCATGCGCTCGCATCGGAGCTCGACGACGTAATAGATCTGATCGATGGCACGGCGCGTCGCGCGACGATCTTCCGTATCCAGCAGACGCGGCCGGCGGCGGTCGTACTGGCCGAGGTGCTGGCGAGAGCCGCCGCCACCGTCGAAGAGGGCGTCCGCGACATGAAGAGCGCAAAGCACGTCTACGCGATCAGCGAGAAGCTGAAGACGCTCGAGGAAGAAGGGGATGCGGTCTACCACGATGCGATGGGCAAGCTCTTCGGCGAAGGCGGGGACGCGCTCGAAGTAATCAAGTGGAAGGATCTGTACGACAAGATCGAAGACGCGTTGGACCAGTGTGAAGACGTTGGAAACGTGCTCCAGAGCATCGCCCTCAAGAACGCCTAGTGGTCTACTACGTCGCCGCGATCGTTCTGGTCGCGTTCGTCTTCGACTTCATCAACGGCTTTCACGATTCGGCGAATTCGATCGCCACCATCGTGGGAACGCGCGTGCTGAGCCCGCTCGCCGCTGTGATCTGGGCCGCGGTGTGGAATTTTGCCGCTGCGTTCACGGCCGGCGAGCTGGTGGCCAAGGCGATCCAGAAGGGAATCATCCGCACCGACATCGTCACTCCCAATCTGATCCTGGCGGGGCTGCTCGGCGCGATCATCTGGAACCTGATAACCTGGTTCTACGGCATACCATCGAGCTCGTCGCACGCGCTCATTGGAGGATACGCGGGGGCCGGCGTGGCGAAGGCGGGATGGAGCGCGATCACCTGGGGCCTGAAGTGGATTCAGACTCTATCCTTCATCGCCATCTCTCCACTCGTCGGCATGCTCGCGGGTTTCATACTCATGGTCGCTGTTTACTGGACCTTTCAAAAAATGGCGCCGGCGCGAGTCGACCGATTTTTCAGAGTGGCGCAGCTTGCGAGCTCGGCACTCCTCTCGCACGCGCACGGCGCGAATGACGCCCAGAAGACGATGGGGATCATTGTCGGCCTGCTGGTGTCCGTGAAGCCGCTGATGTCGACGCAGACAGGATTCTTCCACCACCTTTACGTGCCTGACGAAGGCATCCCGCTCTGGGTGAAGCTCGCTGCGTATACCGCGATATCACTGGGGACTTTGTTCGGTGGGTGGCGGATCGTCCACACGATGGGATCACGCATTACGCGTCTTCGCCCCGTCAGTGGCTTCGCCGCCGAGACGGGCGGAGCGCTGGCGATCACTCTTGCGACGCACTATGGAATTCCGGTGAGCACGACGCACACGATCGCCGGCTCGATCATGGGAGCGGGTGCGACCTATCGGTTCTCGGCCGTCAGGTGGGGAATTGCCCGCCGGATCGTCTGGGCCTGGATCATCACCATCCCCGCGTCGGCGGGGCTGGCGGCGGTGAGCTACTGGCTTCTGTCGAGGATCAGCGCCTAGATCCGCTACACCTCCTGATGGTGCTTGATCTGTTTTCCCTCGGCCAGGTACACGGCGTCTTCGCCGATGTTGGTCGCGAGATCGGCGATTCTTTCCAGGTTCCGGCCCGCCAGCAGTAGCTCCAGCGAAGGCGTGATCGTTTTCGGATCAGCCAGCATGTGCGTGAGGAGAACACGAAAGACGGAATCGTGAAGGGAGTCGACCACGTCGTCGTCCCGGCAGACTTTTCTTCCGAGCGCGCCGTCCGCGCGGATGAAAGCGTCCAGGGAATCGCCCAGCATTTTCCTCGCGCGCCGCGCCATCACCTCGATCTCGGGAATGCTGATATTCACTTTCGGCTTGTCGGCGAGCCTGATCGCGCTCTCGGCGATGTTTACGGCGTGGTCGCCGACGCGCTCGAGATCGTTGGACACCTTGATTGCTCCGATGATGAAGCGAAGATCCCGGGCCATCGGCTGCTGCAGCGCAAGCAGCTCCACCGCTGCCTGCTCGACTTCGACTTCGAGCCGATTGAGATCGACGTCACCCTCTATGACCAGCTTTGCCTTCTCGCGGTCGCGGGCCAGCAGCGCTTCGACGGCCAGATCGGTGCGCTCCTCCGCTTTTGACGACATCGACAGCAGCTGCTCCTTGAGGGAGCCAAGCTGGTCGTGAAAATGGCGGAACCCGGCAGTAGCCGCGGTTGTGGTTTCTGTCATCCGAACCTCCCGGTGATGTACGCCTCGGTGCGTTCCTCCCGAGGACGCGTAAAGATCTGGTCCGTCGGTCCGAATTCGATGAGCTCGCCCATGAAGAAAAAAGCGGTGTGGTCGGATGCCCGCGCGGCCTGCTGCAGATTGTGTGTCACGATGATGATCGTCAACTCCTGTTTGAGCTCGTAGACGAGCTCTTCGATTTTCTGCGTCGAGCTCGGATCGAGGGCGCTCGCCGGCTCATCGAGCAACAACACTTCCGGCTGATTGGCGAGAGCGCGAGCGATGCACACTCTCTGCTGCTGACCGCCCGAGAGCCCGAGGGCGCTCGTACGCAATCTATCTTTCACTTCGTCCCAAAGTGCCGCGCGCCGGAGGGAACGCTCGACGATCTCGTCGAGTGACTCGTCCGTGTCGACGCCGTTGATCCGGGGACCGTAGGCGACGTTTTCGTAAATGGATTTGGGGAAGGGATTCCACCGCTGGAAAACCATCCCCACGCTTTGACGGATTGCGACTACGTCGACTCCCTTGTCGAAGATACTCTGGCCGTCGAGGCACATGTCCCCCTCGTGACGGATGCCGGGAATCAGGTCGTTCAAGCGGTTGATCGATCGGAGAAACGTCGACTTGCCGCAGCCCGAAGGTCCAATCAGCGCAGTGACCGCGCGTGGCGGCACGGCGAGGCTGATGTTCTTGAGGGCCTGCTTCTTCCCGTACCAGAAAGAGAAGTCGCGCGCCTCGATCGATCCAAGCTGTCGGGTGGCGTCGGTGGCGGGTGGCTGGGCGAGCGCCGAAGTCATCCGAACCGCCCAGTGATGTAGGCTTCCGTGCGCGGATCCTTCGGAGCGGTGAAGAGGGCGTTCGTCGGCGCGAGCTCGATCAGCTCGCCGGCCAGCAGGAAAGCCGTGCGATCGGATACTCGGGCTGCCTGTTGCATGTTGTGTGTGACGATGACAACGGTCACCGTCTCGCGCAGGTTGTAGACGAGCTCCTCCACTTTCTGGGTGCTGAGCGGGTCGAGCGATGCCGTCGGCTCGTCGAGCAGGATGACGCGCGGATTCGTCGCCAGCGCTCGAGCGATGCAGAGTCGCTGCTGTTGTCCGCCGGAGAGCGTCATTGCGCTTTCATTGAGGCGATCCTTCGCCTCTTCCCAGAGACCCGCGCGGTGAAGGGCCTGTTCGACTATCTCGTCAACATCCAGCTGCGCCAATCGCATCTTGGGATCCGCTCGCAAGCCAGCCGCGACGTTATTACGAACGGACATGGTGGGGAACGGCGTCGGCCGCTGGAACACCATCCCGACGTGGCGACGCACGGCGGTCGGACTGGTGCCCTCGCCGTAAATTGCGCTGCCGAGGATCTCGACCTGGCCCTCCACGCGGGTGTTGGGACCGGTTTCGTGCATGCGGTTGATGCAGCGCAACAACGTGGACTTGCCGCATCCGGACGGGCCGATGATCGCGGTGACAGCCTGCTGCGGAGCCACCATCGAGATGTCCTTGATCGCCGGCGTCTCGCCGAAGAACGCCGACAGGTGGCTGGTGGTTATGCACGGCTTTGAGGCGGTGGCGCTCTCGCGCGATTCCGGCGCGGCCGCTCGCGGCGCCACGACGCGCGGGATCATGCGCGGCTCCGGAGAGACTTCAATCGACTGGAGCACCGAACTTGGACCGGGTTACGAGGCGTGCAGCGAGGCTGATGACAAGCACGATCGAAATGAGCACCAGCGCGCCTGCCCAGGCTTGTGCATGCCATTCGTCGTAGGCGCTGATTGCGTAGGCGAAGATCTGGAGGGGCAGCGCTGCGATCGGCTCGCGTATCGCAGTGGACCAAAACTGATTCCCGAGCGCGGTGAAGAGAAGTGGAGCAGTCTCGCCTGCTATCCTGGCAACGGCGACCAGAGCTCCCGTCGCGATTCCGGCGAGTGCGGTTCGCACGACGACGGAAAGCGAAGTACGCCATCGCGGATATCCAAGGGCCAGTGCGGCCTCGCGCAGCGAAACCGGAACTACCTTGAGCATCTCCTCCGTGGTGCGCGTGACGAGAGGGATCATCATTGCTCCCAGCGCAGTTCCGCCCGCGAGTGCGGAGAAATGGCCGACAGGGCGGACGAGCAGAGTCCATGCGAAGATGCCCATGACTATCGAGGGGAGACCGTTCAGGACGTCGGAGAGAAACCGCACGGATTGCGCGAGTGGCCTCGAGCGCTTCTCCGACAGGTAGATCCCAGCTCCGATTCCGATTGGCAGACCTATCGTGCACGCAATTCCTATCAGGATAAGAGTGCCGACGATCGCGTTAGCCATCCCGCCACCGGTCTCGCCAACGGGTCCAGGCATGTGGGTGAAGAAAGCCACAGAGAGAGACGCGGCGCCCTTTCTGATCAGGTGCGCGAGAATCAACAGGAGCGGCAACGTAGCCAGCACGGCCGCCAGGTAGGTCAAGCCGATCATAGCCCCGCTCATCCAGTGCCGGGCGTGCGTTTTCATACGGCCCTGTCCCGCGAGACCTGCCACACCAGCCAGCGCGCCACCGCGTTTACGATGAGCGTGATGACGAACAGTATCGCCCCAAC
>DATARP010000025.1:0-7658 GCA_036264075.1 Gemmatimonadaceae bacterium | reverse complement strand
ACATCCCGGTGACGGCGCACATGTCGCAATTCGAAGTTGTGCAGTTTCATGGCTTCGGAAACGACGTCGCTGATCTGCGCGGAAAGGTGTACGACGTGCGTCAACGGCAGTGGGAGTTCAACCCGGCGATCGGGCGGTCGTTCAGTCCCGTGAGCGACATCTCGCTGGGTCCGATCGTGCGTTACACCACGACCGATACGCTCGGCAGTCCCTTCCTCACGCAACAGCGTCCGACCGGCTACAGCAAATATGGGCAGGCTGGTTTGCGGCTGAAGGCGCACATCGACAACCGTTATTACCCCGACACCATGAAGCCGCGCATCGTGCTCGACGTGGCGGGAGCCGGATATCCGGCGATGTGGGACGTGGCGAAGGCGTATGAATCGCTCGACGGGTTTGCCGCCGCCTACTTCACGCTCCCCACCCCGAAGCTGCCCGTGCTCGCGTTCCGCGCCGGCGGCAAGAAACTGTGGGGGCCGTTCCCGTATTTCGACGCCGCGTTTCTGGGCGGATCGGAAACGTTTCGAACGGAAGAGAAACAGCGCTACGCTGGAGACGCATCGGTGTACGGAAGCGCGGAGCTTCGTGTGCCGATTGCAAAATTCCCGTTCATCCTTCCTCTCGATGTCGGCGCGCTGGGCTTCGCTGACGCCGGCCGCGTTTATGTGAACGGCCAATCGCCGGGCGGTTGGCACTCAGCCGCCGGCGGGGGACTCTGGGTTGGTTACCTCAATCCGGCAATCAACTTCAACGTCCTGTTCACGAACCGCAGCACGCATCGCGTAGTGACGAACATCGGATTTGCGTTCTGAACGCGGATGCTTCGGAAGAGGCGCGAGTGTTTCTGATCAGTTCCCATAGGCGCAAAGCTCCTCATTCGCGGATTTGGGACCCAGCCGGAGGCAGATGTCACTGAGGCGGGAGTTTCGTTTCGCGCGACCACCCGTCACCTTTAACATATGGCCGGCTCCGCGAATCCTCGTCTGACTCTTAGCACTCCCAGCGCACCCGCGCCTGGGAGCGATGGGGACCTTCGCATTTCCGCCATCGACATCGGGTCGAACTCGATTCGCCAGACGATCGCCGATGTTTCGCCGACGGGGACGATTAGGGTCGTCGACGAAATGAAGGCTGCGCCGAGACTGGGCGCAGGACTGTCCGAGACGGGAAAGCTGAGTGAAGTCGCGATCCAGAATGCGCTGAGCACACTGACGAGAATGGCGACGCTGGCCGACCAGCTCGGTGTTACGCGCACCGAGGTCGTTGCAACCAGCGCTGTGCGGGATGCCGCCAATGGCGACGAATTCCTTAAGCTTGTAAAGTCGGAAACCGGCCTCAAGGTGAGGGTCCTGCAGGGGGAAGACGAAGCCCGACTCAGCTTCCGCAGCGCTCTCGCGCACTTCGATCTGGGAGTGGGTCGCTCGGTGGTGATGGATATCGGCGGCGGCTCTCTCGAGCTCGCGCTGAGCGCTGACGGCCTGGTCGACCGTCTCATTTCGTTGCCGCTAGGCGCAATCCGAGCCACCGAGCGTTATCTCGAGGGCGATAAGAAGAAGGGCATGCAAAAGCTCAGGAAGCACGTGCGCCTCGAGCTGCGTCGGCACCTTTCCGCGCGCCATTGGCACGCGACAAGGATCTTCTGCTCAGGAGGGACGTTCACAACCTTGGCGTCGATCTATCTTGCGCGCATCGGGATGGAGAGCGCGAAGACTGTTCACGGGACTGTAATTCCACGCATTGAGCTCGAGCACATCGTGGACACGCTGCACAACATGTCGGACGCTGAGCGCCAAGGCGTGCCGGGACTCAGCGCGGCGAGAAGTGACATCATCGTTGGTGGGCTCGCGGTGGCCGCAGAAGTCGCCGCCCGAGTCGAAGCGAGGGAGCTCGTCATCTCGGCGTATGGAATTCGCGAAGGGATTTTGCTCGAAGCCGCGCGGGTTGCGCCAGCGCCCGCAGACCCCGGCGAGGCCCGGGAGCGGTCGGTGCGGGAGCTGGCGGAACGCACACACTTCGAAGAGCCGCACTCAAAGCATGTCCAGAAGCTGGCGTTGCAGTTATTCGATGCGATCGGCCAACGACTGGGGTGCTCGCCAGACGAGAGAAAGCTCCTGGCCGATGCCGCGCTTCTCCATGACATCGGATATCACATCAGTTACGACAAGCACAACAAGCACTCGTACCATCTCATCGGGCACGCTGAGCTGCTCGGCATGACCCCGCTGGAACAGATAGTAGTGGCGAACGTTGCGCGGTATCATCGCGGGGGAGAGCCGAAGAAGAAGCACCGCAACTACGGCAGTCTCGATAAGCAGGTGCGGCAGACGATCAAGAGATTGTCAGCGATCCTACGCGTAGCAGATGGCTTTGACCGTGGCCACGCCAGCGCGGTAGCGGAAATAAGAGTTCGTTGGGTGGAACGGGCGCTGAGAATCACGGCGGTGCCGAGCAAGCATGTCTACAACCTGAGGCTCGATCTTTGGGGTGCGAGTCGAAAGTCCAACCTGCTCTCTGAGCTCGCGGGGGTGCCGGTTGAGATCGTCGCGCCGGATGGGTCGGTGACGACGTACGAGGACGAAGTCGGCGCCGCTGACTGAGTCCAGGCTCAGGTTTGGCAACTATCAAACGCAATACTGATAAGTGAAACTGAACGGGCGCGAGACAACAACTCGCACCCGTTCAGTTGTTTTGATCTCGACAAACCGAGATGCCAGAGAGTTAGACCGCTATCCGCTCCCCATTATTTGCGGGTTCCTTCTGCCCGTTGTCGCTTGTGGCTGGAAGAGCGATGAATCCCCACGAGTTCTGAAGCAGCAATTCGTGCGTAGACACCAGAGGATTTCTGCCTGGTTTCCTCTGCACGTAACTACCGTCGCGATGTAGCTCCCAGGCCCACCTGTTATCTGCCAAGCAGGTCTCCAGCAAAGAGCAAACACGCGGATGCAGATCCCGGTTTTCGATCGGCGCGACGACTTCCACGCGGCGGTCGAAGTTGCGAGGCATCCAGTCGGCCGACCCGAAGTAGATCTCTTCGTTGCCGTCGTTCCCGAAATAGAAGATTCGCGAATGCTCCAGAAAACGGCCGACGATACTCATTACTTTGATGCGATCGCTTACTCCGGGAATTCCTGGTCTGAGGCAGCAAATGCCGCGGACAATCAGGTCGATGTCCACCCCGGCCTGCGACGCGTCGTAGAGGTGCTGAATGATCTCGGCGTCGACGAGTGAATTCATTTTCCCGATTATGCGAGCCGGCCTACCCGCCCGCGCGTGCGCCGCTTCTCTATCCACCATTTCGGTAAAACGCTGACGCATGTTGCGCGGGGCAACGAGAAGGTTCCGGAAGGCGTTCTGGCGCGAGAAGCCGGTCAGCGAATTGAAGAGATCGGTTAAATCTGCGCCGATCGAAGGGTCGGCGGTGAGCAGGCCAAGGTCGGTATAGACCTTTGCGGTTTGAGAGTTGTAATTGCCGGAGCCGATGTGCGCGTAACGGCGAATGCCATCGACCTCTTTTCGGACGACGAGCGTTGTTTTCGTGTGCGTCTTGAGACCAGGCAGACCGTACGCCACGTGCACTCCGAACCCCTCCAGAGTGCGCGCCCATGCGATGTTGTTCACCTCATCGAATCGCGCCTGGAGCTCGATCATCACGGCAACCTGCTTTCCACTCTGGGCCGCTTGCGTCAGCGCCCGCACGATCTCCGTGTCGCCCGACGTGCGATACAACGTCATCTTGATCGCCAGCACGTTGGCGTCGCGCGCCGCTGCGGTGAGGAAATGCTCCACTGTGTTCGAGAACGAGTCGAAGGGGTGGTGGAGCAGGATGTCATTCTCGCGGATTGCATCAAAGATCGACCGAGACGTATCGCGCAGCTCGGCAGGCGTCACCGGGATAAATGGCGGATCGCGGAGCTCCGGTATGTTGAGGGTCGCGAGCCACATCAAATCACTGAGATCGAGGAGGGGTCCAGTCTCGATCAGGTCCGATTCGGTCAGCGTAGGCATCTCCGGCGGCTGATCCTCCAGAACCTCGGCGAGTATGAGGTCGCGAAGCTCGCGGGGGCAGTTCTTGTCAACTTCCACGCGAACGACTTCCGCGAAGCGACGCTGGAAAACCTGCTCTTCGATCATCGCGAGGAGATCGTCGTCTTCGTCCATGCCCGCGAGCTCGAGATCGGAGTACCGCGTCACGCGAAACGTGCTGAAGCCGCGTATATCCATTCCCGGGAACAGCGCATCCAAATGGGCACCGATCACCTGCTCGAGCGGAACGAAGTGTTTGTCCTTGCCGAAGGGCACCCAGCGCGTGATGCTCTTGGGAACCTTGATGCGGGCAAGCCTGGTAACGCCCGTCGCTCGGTCGTGCACCTGGACTGCTATCGAGATAGATAGGTTGGAGATGTACGGGAACGGATGGCCTGGATCGACCGCAAGCGGCGTGAGCACCGGGAAGACCTGCGACTCAAAGAACGCATTAATCCGCTCCACCTCGGTTGCGTCCAGCTCGCTCATTGAAACGATCTCGATCCCGTGCTCCTTCAACTCGGGGAGCAGCACTTCGTAAAGACACTTCCGCTGCTGTTCCATCAGGTCGGCGACCCGCTCAGTGATGGCATCGAGCTGCTGGCTTGGGGTCAGGCCGTCGGGGGGGACCTGCTGCACACCGGCAGCGATCTGACGCCTGAGCCCCGCGACCCGGACCATATAAAACTCGTCGAGGTTGGAGCTGAAGATCGACAGAAACTTGACCCGCTCGAGCAGCGGGTTACGCGCATCGAACGCTTCGTGGAGGACACGAGCGTTGAACGCGAGCCAGCTCAGCTCACGGTTGATGTAAAGAGAAGGATCGAGCGCCATTGTCTGAGTAATACCCCAGAGCACAAAGATGTGCGGGGGTCGGTGCTTTGTTAAGCGCGGGCAATCAGGAGGACCGTAACGAGTTAGTTACGGGGCCGTATGCCGGTGCAAGCTGCCGTCAAGCGTTAGATTCTGTTCACCTACACCCGGACTCCTGACGTGGGCCACACCGACGCCGTCGTCGTTCTAACAACGCTCGCCAACACCGACGAGGCTGTGAAGTTCGTGAAACAGCTTTTGGAGCGGCGCCTGGTCGCCTGCGGGACAATCCTGCCCGGAACCCGATCGCTCTACCGGTGGGAGGACAAGCTTGCCGACGAGATCGAGGTCGTCGTGATGCTGAAGACCCGATCCGGCGCGATTCACGGCCTCGAGCGCGCCTTCAAGGAGCTGCACCCCTATAAAGTCCCCGAGCTCCTCGCCGTCCCCGTGACGGGGGGCCTCGAACGCTACCTCGGCTGGATCAACGACGAAACGAGCCTCACGATCGTCTAAATCGTCCTATAGGGGTGAAGCTGCGCCCCTTTTCTCGCGATAAAACAAAGTGAAGTCCAAACGCGGCGCGATCGCCGTGCTCGTCGTCGTCCTTTGGATCGCCGGTATGGCGATGATGGCGCATCGGAACGCCAACCGAACCGAGTCCCAACAGCTCGCGGAAGTCGCGCTGCGGGTGCAGCCGGCCACGTTCTATTACACGGTAGAACGCGACGGTGAGCAGATCGGCGCGGCGTCGTCCGCGCTCGACACCACTGCCAAGTCGCTCGTGAGCGAAGAGTACTTCGTCGGTGATTTCCGCTCGGACACGACCGCCATACCGGAGCGCACCTCCGCGCGCTGGCAGACGCGGCTCACGCGCGGCCTGCACCTGATCGATCTCAACGCGGACGTAGCGCGTCCGACGAAGCCATTCTCGATGAATGCAACCGTGCAGGAAGACACGTCCATCTTCATCGCGGGGAAAAAGGTGACAGGACGACCTGCGGCGCGCTACACGTTCATTGGACCGCTATTCAATCCGACCGTAGCATCCGTCGTCTTCATGCTCGGCGGCTCACCCAAGGTCGGCAGAAGCCAGACCATCTCGGTCTTCGACCCGATGACCCGCACCGTGCTGCGCCCGACGCTGCGGATTAGCGCCGAGTCTTTGTTCACGGTGGTGGACAGCGCGGGACGGGATCGGAGCGGACAGTGGACTGTCGCGCACCGTGACACTGTGCGCGCCTGGCGCATCGAAGGAGCCCCGCATGGACTCGAGGCATGGGTCGACGCCGACGGACGTCTAGTCGCCGCACGGGCAGGAAGCTACTCCGCGATTCGGACGGCGTTCGAAATCGCATTCAGAAACTCAAAGGCACAATGATCGAACTAAGAAATCTGACCAAGAAATACGGCTCATTCACGGCCGTTGATTCCATCAATCTCAGCGTGCCCGACGGCGAGCTGTTCGGATTCCTCGGACCCAATGGGGCGGGAAAGACGACGACGCTTCGCATGATCGCCGGAATTCTCCAGCCGACTGCGGGGACCATTCATCTGGCGGGAATCGATCTGGATGCCAATCCGCTCGCTGCCAAGGCGAAGCTCGGATTTATCCCCGACCGTCCTTTCATATATGAAAAACTGACCGGCGCGGAGTTCCTTCGCTTCGTCGCTGGCCTGTACGGACAGGACGGGGACAAGGTCGAGCACCGCGGCCGCGAGCTGATGGCACTGTTCGATCTCGAGGAGTGGGCCGACGAGCTGGTGGAGAGCTACAGTCACGGGATGCGGCAAAAGCTGATCATCTCCAGCGCGTTCATCCATCGGCCAGAGGTGATCGTCGTCGACGAGCCGATGGTCGGACTCGATCCAAAAGCGGCGCGCATTCTCAAGGACCTGTTCCGCGAGTACGTGCGTCGTGGACACACGATCATGATGTCGACGCACACGCTCGAGGTCGCGGAAGCTCTCTGCGACCGGATTGCGATCATCCAGCACGGAAAGATTCGCGCTGTCGGAACGATCCAGGATCTGCGAGCCGAGGCGACGGGCGGTGGCGGACTGGAGGAGATCTTCCTCAGGCTCACCGGCGAGCGCGCCGCTCGCGATGCGATGGAAGTGCTCGATGCCTAGCACCCCCGTACGAGCAGTGAGCGCGACCGAACCGGTGAAGGTGAATCCGTGGGTTCACATGACACCGGTGAGGGGCACGTCACCCGGGATCGTGAGCGATACGAGCCTCAATCACCTGCTGTCCACGAAATTCATTTCCGCGCGCGCGAGACCACTTGGTAAGACCGAGAACCGCGCTGGCCGACTGATTCTGTTTTTCCTGGTCGGCGGAGTCTTCTGGACTTTCGTATTCGGGATGCTGTATCGGTTGCTGCGCTATTTCCGCGGAATTCCGGAGATCGGCGCACTGCTCGCCGGCAAGCTACTGGCGGTGATGTTCGTGAGCCTGTTCGGAATCCTGATTCTGTCGAACGTCGTGACGGCGTTGTCGAGCTTCTTCCTGGCGAAGGATCTCGACTTGCTCGTCGCCGCACCGGTGGATTGGCTCCGGCTGTACGGTGCCAAGCTCCTGGAGACAACTGCGCACTCGAGCTGGATGGTCGTGCTCATTGCGACACCCGTGCTCACGGCCTACGGCATCAGCTATCACGGTGGATTCCTCTACCCGCTGAACGCTGTCGCATCGATGCTGCCGTTTCTTTTCATACCTGCCGCGCTCGGCAGCGCAGTAACTCTGCTGCTCGTAAATATTTTCCCCGCGCGCAGAACGCGTGACATTCTGAGCGTCATCGCTATTCTCGCAGCCGCAG
>DATARP010000003.1:0-7070 GCA_036264075.1 Gemmatimonadaceae bacterium | reverse complement strand
CCGTCGGCGCAGCTACGATCAGAATGTCAGTGCGTGGAGATAGTTGTAGCTGTTGCGGATCGTGGCGATCGGATCAGCCGGCTGGTCGTGCTCGACGAAGTAGTGCTGGAAGCCTGCCTTATCGCTCTGCGCGAGGATGGTGCGGAAGTCGATTTTGCCCTGACCGACATCGACCATCTTGTTGTCGGGCGGACCGGCCGAATCCTTGATGTGGGCGAGCGCGAATCGGTGCGGGTAGCGCGCGAAATAATCGAGTGGGTCCCCGCCGCCGAATATCACCCAGTAGATGTCCATCTCGAAGTCGACGAACTTCGGGTCCGTCTCGCCGAGCAGGATGTCGAGCGGCCTGACGCCGTCGATCGCCTTCAGCTCGAAGTCGTGGTTGTGGTACGCGAACCTGAGTCCGGACTTCCTCGCCTGCGCACCTACCTGGTTGAACTGCGCGGCAATCGCCTTCCAGTCGGCGACTGTGGTGCGCTTCTCCGGCGGGATCCAGGGCAGCGTTACCCACTTGTGTCCGATCACCTTGGAGTCGTCGAGGACTTTCTGCCAGTTCTGGAAAGAGTCGTAAGGCACGTGCGTCGACGGCGAGGAGAGGTGGTACTTCTCGAGCAGCTCGTGAACTTCGTGGGGTGTGCGGCCGAAGTAGCCGGCGAACTCGACCTCCTTGTAACCGATTTCGGCGACTCGCGCGATGGTCCCCGGCATGTCGGCCTTCATGAGATCGCGAACGGTGTAGAGCTGTAGCCCAACGCGTTCGATTCTGCGGCGTCGAGCGACAGTGGCAGCAGCAGCGTCGGCGTTGCGGCTCACGACCCCGAGGGCAGCGACTCCCAGAGTCGCGAGGAAGTTGCGTCGTGTCTGTATCACAGTAATTGGGTGAGAGTGTGGCTAGTATGGAGCGCGGGCGCCCTCTGCGCAATAAAGGCGGATTATCTCCCGGTCACCTCCACGCGCGTGTACACGTAGCGCCCGTTGTAACCGAATGGCGAAGCTGGGGGCCATGGGAAAATGTCGAACCCGTTCCCTTCATTCATTCTGTCCGGGTAGGTGTCGAAGAGATTGCGACCGCCGACGGAGAGCTTGAATCCCTGCGCTGGCGTGAAGCCAAGCTCCGCATCGACCAGGCTTTTCGCCTTGTAGTTCTGGACGTCGCTCGCGCTGTAGCTGTAGAGCGCCGACGTGTATTTGCCGTAATAGGAGTAGCGCACCATTCCGTTCCACGCCCCGCGACGGTACAGCCCCGTCACCGTGCTGCGCCAGTCGGGACGCTCCTTCGTGATCGCGTTCAAGCCGCCTTCATCGTATCTGTTGACCAGGGTCACGCCGGTGCCCTTGAGCTCGGGCGGCAATGGGATGTTGTCCTCGTTCGGAATCGTCGTGCGCGTGAAGTTGAACACGGCGTTGAGGCCGGCGGTGCCACCGAGTGCATCGGCGGTATAGTCGGCCGTGACGTCGAGGCCGCGGGTTCTGGTGTTGATTGCGTTCGTGAAGTATTGGGCGGTCGTGGCCGGCGATCCGATGTTGGCGAGTATCCTCGAAACGCTGTCGGTTCCACTGCCGAGGAATCCGGTGATAGTGATTCGATCATCGATCGCGATATAGTAGAAATCGCTCGTGAAGGTGAGATTCGTCGCAGGGGTGACAGCAAATCCAGCGCTGAAGTTCCTGGACGATTCCGCTTTGAGCGGACGCGCGCCGAGCGCCCGGGATTCGCGGGAGTTCACGGGAAAGATGCCGATCTCGAACGGGACGGGTTTGCCGGTATTGGGATCCGCCTGGAAGTTCGTGACCACGCTCGAATAAAAACTCTGGTTGAGCGATGGCGCGCGGAATCCAGTGCTGACTGCGGATCGCAGAGTGAGACTTTGGGTCGGCTGAAACCGCATCGCCAGCTTGCCCGTCAGCTTGTTTCCGAAATCGCTGTAGTGCTCGAAGCGCGCGGCGACATCGGCGAGGAGACGCGGCACGAGATCTCCCTCAAGATCGACGTACGCTCCGATGTTGTTCCGGTGATTGTCGGATGCGTCGGCAGGTCGGAAGCCAGGAAAGACCTGTGATCCGGACGGTGCGATGCTTCCGTCCTGCGCTGGATAGAATCCGTTGATGTAGGAGGCAGGCTCGCCCGCGACAATCTGATAGCGCTCGTTTCTGAACGCCGCACCGAGCGCAACGTTGACCGGTGAGGCCAGCCCCATCGCATACTCGTGGCTCGCATCGAGGCTGAGAATCGCCTCGGTGTACTTGAGCTCGCCCGCGAAGAAGCTCTTCTGGTTTGGTATGCCCGGATCATCCGCGGTTCCAAGCACTCCGTCGGCGCCCGGAGCGCAGGCGGTGACCAGGCAAGGACCGAGAGACGTGTTGAGCGTGTTGTCGAGATTGTACTTGAATCCGTTGTGGCCAATGGTGCCGCCGAGGTCGTACGACCAACCCGACAGCAATCCACGAACTCCCCCCGCTCCCGAGAAGTCGAGCACATCGGGTGCGAACTTGGGAAGAAATCCATTCGGATAGATCTGAGGCCAGTTGCGTTGGCTGGAGGGGGGACGGTAATAACCGAACCCGGCTCCCTGCCGATAACTGTAGCCTCCGAACGCATACAATCCCGCCGCGGCGTTGGTCGCATCGAAAGGGAAATTGGCACTCGCGAAGGTCATCAGATCCTTCGACGCGCCATCGCCCCAGTGATGATTCGGCATCGGGATGGAATTGTTTTTCGCCGTCAGATCGCCGTTCGCCACCGCATCAGCGTCTCCAGCAACGAACATGTCCGTCGGATCGGGCCCGGCGCGGTTCGTCGGCTGACGGTCCCGATACTCGGCGAACAGCCCGAGCGACCCGCGTCCCAGCGGAATTCCCCATCCGCCGTTCACATCAACCGTGCGCCCGTCGTGCGGATACGCGGGTCGCGATCCGCTCGCATCTGGGAGTGCCGCCGGATTCGCCTCGCTGGTCATGTATTCACCGAGATCCGCCGTCAGGAACGGCGCAAACTGTCCGTCCTTCATCACGATATTGACGACGCCCGCGATCGCATCCGATCCGTACTGGGCCGCGGCGCCATCCCGAAGGATCTCAAGCCGCTCGATTCCCCCCGAGGGAATCGCGTTGAGGTCCACGCCGCTCGAGCCCGCTCCCTCTCCCGCGCCGTAATAGTGCACCAGCGCCGTATGGTGTCTTCGCTTGCCGTTGAGCAGAACGAGAGTGTGATCCGGACTAAGTCCGCGCATCGTGAACGGACGGACGATCTCGGTGGCATCGGACACGCTTTGCCGCGGAAAGTTCACTGAAGGGGCCAGCTGCGCGAGAATCTGCGAAGTCTCGGTCGTTCCCTGAGATTTGATCTGCTCCGGAGTAAAGACGTCGACGGGCACAGCGAGCTCCTCTGCCGCCGTGTGTCGCGCGCGCGAACCGATGACAACTTCCGCGAGCGACACCGCGGTGTGCACGGCGACAAAATTCCGCTCGACGGCCTGGCCGTCCGAGACAGTGACTTCGACGGTGGGTGTTACGTATCCAATCCTGCGCACCCGCACGGTGTACGTTCCCGCCGGCACGCGAGAGATCACGTAGTCGCCGTTGTCCCTGCTGGTCGCGCGATATCCGCCGGGATCGGCAACGATCAGGGCCTGTCCGATCGGCGCGCCGGTTGAATCTGCGACCCGTCCGCGAATGGATCCGTTTTGTGCACGAGCGCCAGCGGGAAGGACTGCGAAGGCGAACACCAGGAGCACCAGCTCGATCGATAGCCGAGAGCGTCGCATTGGCACCTCAGGGCAGAGGAGAGATTCGCTGATCGAAAAGACCTTACGGCTTTCCGGAGCGCTCTGCAAGTTAAGAAAAACAAGAGATGGAGGATTCGATGCGGAGATTGGCGTATCTGGGTGCAAGTTTTTTCGGGATCGTGGCAGCCGCGTGCGCCGTCGAGCAAAAGGCGCCCGCTGCGAGTGGAAAGTCAATCGCTGACGCTTACGTGCGCGCCTGGAACAAGCACGACTTCGCCGCGCTGGACACCATTCTCGCCCCGGACGTCGTGCACGAGGACATCGCCCAGAACGTCCACGCCAAAGGCATTGCCGCCGTCAAGGATTTCATGCGGCAGGACATCGCCAGCGAGCCGGATCTGAACTGGCAGATCACAAACGTCGTCGAAGACGGCAGATTCGTCGCGTTCGAGTGGACGTGGGCGAGCACTTACACCGGTCCCGATATGGCCGGGAAGACGGTCACAAACAAAAAAATATCGGGCAGGGGCGAATCGTTCGTTGAAATCGGGAACGGGAAAATCAAGCGCTTTACCGACTATTACGATCTGGCGAGCTTCTTCAGATAGCTAGTAAAGTCCGCTCTTCTCGCGATTGCGGCTTGTCTCGAGCCAGGGAACTATCGTGATCGTGAAGCGCGGCGAGCGGCTCAAGCCTGGAGTTGCAAACACGGGAAATCCATAATCGAGACGGACCGTCGCCGCGCCCGGATGCCGGGGGACAAGCGCCAATCCGATTCCCGTGACGCCCACCATGAGATCTTCGGACGCCGTGGCGGTCGGATCCCAGCGCTTGGACGCGGCGCCGAAGATCGACGCATCAAGCTCCTCGGAACCGATGGACCTGAGGTGTCTCGTCCTCTCGATCGAGAGCGAAAGGGCGGACTCGGCGAGCCGCACGCGTTTGGGGACGAAAGCAAGAACGCGATCGTAGATGCCGAGAGCCCGGACATCGGGATCTGGGTCCTGCAGCTGCTCGCCAGCAAGGGAGAGACGCCAGACTCCGTTCGAGGCGGCATGCTCGGCCGATATCGCTGCCCTCGTGCGGCTCGACTGCCATTGGCCGGCGCGGCTGTAACCGGACGCCCAGAGATCGCCGACGATCCGGCTCTGACGAGTCGGCAGCCACTCGCGCCCAAGCCACCCGTCGTAGTGTGTCATGAAATCGGCATGAGCGATTTCCGACGGTCCAGCGGAGTCGCGGGCGAACACCGATCCTCTACCAATGCCGATGAGGAACTCGCCCTCGACCGTGCGGGGCACGTCGACGACGGCACCTCCGGGAATCAGCCACGTCAGAGTGTCATAGAGGGCCGAGACGACCGAAAGTCCAATCTGAGGACCCATGAAGTGTCGATCGATCCGGATCGGGCCGACGACATCGGCGTTCTGCGCCGCAACCAGCGACGTGTTCTCTGCTTCCGCCCCCGCTAGCAGATAAAAGGCGTGAGCGTTCTGGCGCGGCGTCAGGCGTACTCCACCGAGCAGCTCCATTCCTACCCGCTCGAAGTTGTCGGCGAGCGCGTTCCTGGGCTCGTATTGTTGGTCGTAGAAATCCAGCTCTCCACGCCACTTGTCGGTGAGCGTTGCCTGCCTGCGCGCCAGCGAGACCGAGCGGGCGGCGCCATCCGAATACTGATAGACCTGAGCGCGCATCGTCATGCCCGTACCGAATCCAAACGCGTCAGACACGATTACACCGGCGCCGAGTGTGCCGTTTCGCGAAGCCAGATCGATGCCTACGGTGCGGCCGGTCCCAAACAGGTTCCGCTCAGTCAACCCGATCCGCGGCGAGACGGAGCTGCCCCGGATGTCGGGACGTGTCGTCCACGAATCGCGCGTAACGACGGTTAGAGCGAGCGACTCGCCGGTCTGCGTTGGACACTGTCGCGCTTCGACGCGCGCGTGGTCGAGGAACGAAAGCCTTCGCAGCCGGCGCAGAGATTCCGCAACGCTCAAGGTGTCGACGGTGTCGCCAGGAGCGAAGAGCAGCTCTCGCCGAATCACGTCGGGTCGCGTGCGGACGTGGATCTTTTCGATCAGACTGGCGAGCCGGCCGAGATGCGGTTTTGCGGTCTCGACGAACACCGAGTCGATGCGGTGGCCCGAGACTGGTCCAAGCGTGACTTCAGACTTGAGGACCGTACACTGCGGCGGTTCCTGTCCCAACAGGATGCCCGGCAGCACCGCAACCGCTAACCCAATTGAGAGGCGCATTGGGATGAAAATACCGCCGCAAACCTTTCAGGACCATGACGATAGTGTGACGCAAGCGTACTGGGAGCGAATCCATCAATGACTGCTCGGCCGCCGCGCGAGTGGCCAATTCCGGCAGGCGATCGTCCTGTTGATGAATCTCTCACAGTGATTGGGGTATATGCGCTATAAAATCATCGCAACTATGTCGCTCCTTGCCGTTGGCTCAGTCGCCTCCGGCTGTTCCAGAAACAAGCCCGCAACTGCGCCAGCGCCTGCTGCCTCCGCGACGGCCGCCGATGCGGCTGCTGCTGAAGCAGCAAGACTGCGCGAAGAGTCCGATCGCGCGGCCGCGGCGGCCAAGGCCGAGTCAGACCGCGCGGTTGCAGCGCGCGCTCAGGTTCAGAGTACGCTGACGACGCCGGTCCGGTTCGAATTCGATCGCTCGGTGTTGAATGACGAAGCGCTCCAGCTGCTCGACGCGAAAGTCGCGGCGCTCCAGGCGAATCCATCGATCCGTGTCCGCATCGAAGGCAATGCCGACGACAGTGGCTCGGACGAGTACAACATGGCGCTCAGTCAGAGGCGTGCTGCGATTGCGCACCGGTATCTCACCGAGCGTGGCATCGACGGCTCGCGGTTACAGATGGTGAGCTTCGGCGAAGAAAAGCCGACGTGCACAACCGGTCGTGACGAGCCATGTCGCGCGCAGAATCGGCGCGATGAGTTTGTGGTTCTGTCGGGGCTCTAGTTCCGGCTGGAACAGGAACGCCGCACCCGATCTGGGTGCGGCGTTTTTTTGTGCGAACTATCCGCGCGATAGCTGAGCTTTTTTCTATCGGGTGAAGCGTCCGAAAAGTTTGCTCCAGCCCTTCGAGGTGGTCAGCCACGACTGTTCATTCGCGGCGCGAAGTCTCGCCTTCAGGAATGACTCGTTGCCGCCAGTTGGATTGGAACGACGGCAACCTACTGGCACACGATCCGGAAGTTGCTGTGATAGGAGGAGACGTCGCCATTCGGAGTGACCGTGATGTGGTCGTCGATCTGAACCAACGCGTTGGGCGCTTTACCCTTCGCGATCAGGTTGTAGCTCTCTGTGTAGGTGTTCTCG
>DATARP010000009.1:0-9422 GCA_036264075.1 Gemmatimonadaceae bacterium | reverse complement strand
TCATAGTGCCCGAGGTCCAGATCGGTCTCTGCTCCGTCGTCCGTCACGAAGACTTCCCCGTGCTGGAACGGGGACATCGTTCCCGGATCGACGTTCAGGTATGGATCGAACTTCATTATCGTCACGCGCATCCCGCGCTCGACGAGAAGTCGTCCCAGAGAGGCGGCCGCTATCCCCTTGCCGAGCGAGGACACGACTCCACCCGTCACGAAGATGTAGCGCGTTTGTTGGCTGGAACTACCCGACATTTGTCACCGCTCCCTTCATAAAGGCATCCCAGCGCGCGTTGGCTCGCTCCAGGTCTTCTTCTGTGTCTATTCCGCTTGCCGGTGCTTCGTTCGTGACCGCGACCCCAATCGCGAGCCCGGCGGCCAGCGGTCGCAGCTGCTCGAGCCGTTCGATCTCTTCGAGCGGATGAGGTGGAAGCGAGACCCACTTCGTGAGCGCGTCCCGCGAGTATGCGTACACTCCAATATGCTGCAATGTACGCTCGGCGAGCCTTCCAGCGTCGGCGCGATCGCGTAGAAACGGAATGGGGGCTCGCGAGAAGTACATGGCGCGCCCATCGTCAGCTATTACGACTTTAACTAGGGTCGGCGTGTCCAGGATCTCGGAGCTCGCGCGAGATGCGGCGGTGCCGAGTGGAAACTGCCCGCTTGCAACTAGCTGCGCGGCGCCACGCACCGCCCCCCTCCCGATAAACGGTTCATCGCCCTGAACGTTCACGATCGTCTCGTACCCTTGAAAGCGCTTCTGACCGGCAACCTCAGCAACCCGCTCCGTCCCCGAAGTGTGGGCTGAGCTCGTCATAACGCACTCTGCGCCCACCGAGCGCACCGTGCTCGCAACCGCCTCGTCGTCCGTTGCTACGACGACTGTGTCGGCGACATCCATTTCTGAGATTCTTTGCCATACCCGGACGATGAGGGGGAGTCCGGAAAGGAGGCGGAGTGGCTTGCGGGGGAGGCGCATTGCGCCGAGGCGCGCCGGAATGACCACTAGCGTCCCCATCACCCGCCCATTTTTGCGCGACACAAGGCAAAAGTCACGCTCAGTAATATACCCGCCGGGCAGAAACTGAGCAAACTTTTTCTCCGCTACATCGGCAGCGAAAGTCCGAACGAAAGTGCCGATTTGCGCGAGAGCGGTGAGCGATTTCGGGCGGGATCGATGCTGTAGTCGACGCGGAAGAGGCTCACGCCAGCGCCAACACCCAGATTCTGGATGAGCGGCGGGAGATTCCCCTGTCCGGCGTTCCCCGCCGAGTAGCGCAAGCCTATGAAAGGAGGCCCGACCATGGGCAGCTGAATACGATCCAACGGTACAACATAGTCGGCTTGCACGTACAGCAGATGATCACCGCCGAGCGCGAGGAGATTGACCGTAGCGAGCGTCCCGGAGCCACCGAGATACGCGAAGCGCTGCGGGGGCGCAATACTGCTCGTTCCCAACACCGCGTGGCCTAAGAAAGAGAATGTCTGCGATCCGAACGTGGCGAAGTCCACCTCGCTGTGGAGTGTGAACTGCGTAAAATCGAGTGGCGCGAGCGCACACGCGGCGTCAGTCGGAAACCCCGAGCAGTCGGCAGTGAGCGATGTCTTGAACGAATGCTCCACGCTGGCGTCGAGCTTTGCGTCCACTCCCCCACGCGAGACCGCTATACCCGAGCCCGCTAGAAAAGAGCTGATGTGCCCGGTTTTCACCCGAGGGTTGGCGCGCTTCATCTTGAGCACGCCTTTCCTGCCGAAGAAGCTCCACGGTGACTTGAGTGGCGCTATCGATCCGGTGGACCAATCGCGCTCGAAGTTGCCCCCGATAAAAGGGGTCAATGTGAACGCTCCAGTCGTCAGCGTGTGCGTGAAGCGCGCTGTCGCCCGGTCCGCGCGAAAATAGTTTCGCGAATCGCTGCCCACGCCGAGGGCCGCCAGCGAGTTCGCGAGATCTGACCTGATCCACGCGTCGTTCGTGAACGTACCTCGACCAGCATAGAACGTCAGCTCGTTGGCATCGCCAGGACGCGCGAATCCCTCCAGCGACGGATCCCATTTCCCAAGATTGGAGCGGTACGTCACGAGGCCATCGAGCTGGAACTTCTCCTCGCCGAGGGTCAGCTTGGGACCCCAAGGCAGAGCAAGCCCGTTCACGCGATCGTAGGTCGGAATGCGAAGTCCTATCCCGAGCGGTAGCGAAATCGGAGATTCGCTGTACTCGACGTAGCCCGTATCGGGCGCGTTGGACGTCGTGTCCTGAGCACGCACGCCAGTCGAGACGCCAAGCAGCGCGCAAACAACGAACAAAGAAGTCTTCATTGGGAGATGTTCAGAAAGTTTTGCAGAATCTCTTTGCCGTTCTGCGTCAGAATCGATTCCGGGTGGAATTGCACGCCCCATACCGGGTACTGGCGATGCCTCACGGCGTGGATCTCGGTGGGATCGTCCTGGCCCCGCGCCACAACCTCGAGATCATTCGGCAATGATGTCGATTCGATCACCAGCGAATGGTACCGCATCACCAGCAACGGGCTCGGAACATTCGTGAAGATGCCTTTGCCATCGTGCGTTACTCGCGAGGTCTTGCCATGCATCAGGGTACGTGCCCGCACCACCTTACCGCCGTACGCCTCGCCGATCGCCTGATGTCCCAGGCACACTCCGAGAGTGGGAATCGAATGGCCCCATTTCCTGATCGCTCCCACTGTGATCCCGGCTTCCGACGGAGTGCACGGGCCCGGCGAGATCACGAGGCGCGTAACCCCCATTGACCCGATATCATCGACGCTGATCTCGTCGTTGCGCCGGACAACGGGCTCCTGACCCAGCTCCCCGAGGTACTGGACGAGGTTGTAGGTGAAGGAATCGTAGTTATCGAGGACTAGAAGCATAGGTAATTCTAGCGGCTCGGATTCAGGAGCGGGGGTGGAACTGCTTGTGAACGCTCCTCAGGTATTCTCGATCGATGTGCGTGTATATCTGGGTCGTGGAGATGTCCACGTGTCCCAACATCTCCTGGACTGCCCTGAGATCAGCCCCACCCTCCAGCAAGTGTGTTGCAAAGGAGTGCCGGAGAGTGTGCGGCGACACGGGTTTCGTGATTCCTGCCTGACGCACGTATTTCCTCAGGATCTTCCAGGCCCCCATCCGTGAGAGTGGCTGTCCGCGCGCGTTCAGGAAAAGCACGCCCTTGCCTTCTCCCTTCTCGAGCGAAGGACGGAGCTCGCGAAGATAGATGGCAGTTGCACCAATTGCCTTTCGCCCGATCGGCACCAGGCGCTCCTTGGCTCCTTTGCCAAATACGCGGATGAGATGATCCTTCAGCATCACGTCGCGGACGCCGAGCGAAATCCACTCCGAAACGCGAAGACCAGCCCCGTAGGCGAGCTCGAGCATCGCGCGATCACGGAACGCCAGGGGCTCATCGAGCGATGGCGCCGCGAGGAGCTTCTCGATCTCCGCGATGCCCAGCACTTCGGGCAGAGTCCGCCACTTTTTTGGTGTTTCCACGCGCTCGCTCGGATCTCTGACGACAAGACCCTCGCCGAGGAGAAACTTGAAATAGCTGCGCACAGCCGAGATGTTCCTGCGGATCGAAGCTGGCGCCAGTCCCAGATCCTTCAGATGGTACACGTATTCCCTCAACACGCGGGTGCCGACCTCGCTCGCGGAGGAGGCCCCCTTGACCGACATGTAGGTCACGAACCTCGCAATATCGAGCTTGTAGGCTTTGCTGGTCTGGAGCGACGCACCCTGTTCCAGCGCGAGAAAATCGTCAAACCGCTCGACGTAAAAAGCGCGGGCAGTGGCATCTTCCAGGCCTTTGCTACTCACGTTTCTTTCCGTGGCGCTTGTATAGCCAGAGCGCTACCGAGAGCACGACGATGCCAATGGCGATCGCGCCCGCGACCTTGCCGGACCGCACGAGATAGCGCTCGACGACATCCCAATTGTCGCCGGCGCGGAAAGCCAGGAACGTAATCAGCGCGAACCAGACCGCGGACGCAGTAGCCACCGACAGTAGTACTTTGCCGGCGGGCAGCTTCATGGCCCCCGCGAACGGGGGCACTATTGCGCGAACGCCCGGTAGGAATCGGCTCACGAAGAGACCTCCGAAGCCGTACTTCTTGTGGAGCTGCTTGATCCGCTTTTCGGCGTCGGGTCCGGCGTATTTCTCCAGGCGCCGAAGGAAAGCTTTCGAGCCAAAACGGCGACCGAGCGCGTAGGTGATGCAAGCTCCGGAGACGTTTCCAAACCACCCGAGGAAGAACACCGTGAACGCCGAGCCGTGAGCTCTGTCGGCGAGGAAAGCCCCAAACGCTATGACCGCGTCTGATGGAAACGGCGGGAAAAAGTTCTCGAAGGCCGACAGCACCGCAATAGTTGCATATAGCGATCCGAGCGGCAGGTCGCCCAGCCAACTCGTTATTGAATGGAGCATTCGCTAGCGTTTCCCGATTAACGTTGCGACGGCGATGCAGGCGAGGCCTTCCTTGCGCCCGATCCAACCCATTCCCTCGTTCGACTTCCCTTTGACGCTCACGCTCTGCGAATCGATACCGAGTGCGGTCGCCAGTCGCGCGCATATTTCCGCCCGGTGGGGCGCGAGTCGTGGAATTTCGGCGATCACTGTGACGTCGACCTGCCCCACGGAATATCCGGCGGCGGAGATTCGTCTGACCGCCGCCTCGAGCATGCCGATCGAATCGCGGTCTTTGTTCGCCGGATCGGTATCCGGAAACATCTCGCCGATATCGCCGAGCGCCGCCGCGCCGAGCACCGCGTCCGTGATCGCGTGACAGATCGCGTCGGCATCGGAATGACCCTCGAGGCCGAGTTCCGATGGTATTAAAACGCCGCCAAGTGTCAGGGGGCGGCGGGGAGAGTACCGATGAGAGTCGTAGCCGATACCCACGCGGGTGTCACGCGGCATCCGCTCGAATTGCCAGTGGCGGATCGATGAGCGTGTAGTCCTGCTTTCTACGCGCGGGCGTGAATCCCGCGTCGCGGATCAGGCGCTCCATCTCTTCGGTCGACGTGCGATTCGTCGTGTTCGCGGCCGAGACGACGTTCTCCTCGATCATCAGCGAGCCGAAGTCGTTGCAGCCGAAACGCAGCGCGATCTGCCCGATTTTCATCCCCATCGTCACCCAGCTCGATTGGAGATTCGGGACATTGTCGAGCACGACGCGAGCAAAGGCGACGGTGCGGAGGTATTCCGTCGCGCCGGTTTTCGGCTGGCTGGACATTGTCGGCGTGTTCTCCGGCTGGAGCGGCCAGCAGATGAACGCGGTGAACCCACCAGTACGGGCCTGCACATCTTTGACTCTCTGGAGATGCTCGAGGCGTTCCGCCAGCGTCTCGCCGAGACCGTACATCATCGTGACGGACGTCTTCATGCCTTCGTTGTGAGCGAGCTCCATGATCTCGAGCCAGCGGTCGGCGCCAGCCTTCTTCGGGGCGACAATGTCACGGACGCGTTGCACCAGGATTTCTCCCCCGCCGCCAGGAATTGAATCGAGCCCCGCCTTTCGCAGCTCGCGAATGACCTCTATCGCGTCCATCCGGAACAGCTTGGCAAAGAAATCGATCTCGCTCGGGCTGAATCCGTGGATGTGGATCGGGTGGTTGCGCTTGATGTAGCGCATGAGGTCCAGATACCACTCGAAGGGGATGTACGGATTGTGCCCGCCCTGGATCAGAATCTGAACGCCGCCCAGCGCTTTGAGCTCCTCGATCTTGGCGCCGATCTGCTCGAAGGATAGCGTGTAGCCCTCTCCATGCTTCGGGCGCCGCGCGAATGCGCAGAAGCCGCAATCGGCCACGCAGACGTTGGTGTAGTTGATATTCCGGTCGATGATGTAGGTGACCGTATCTCCCGGATGCTTTTCCTGACGCACGCGATCGGCTGCTGCTCCCAGCTCGAGGAGCGGCGCGTTCGTGTAGAAGTCGAGGAGCTCTGAAGTCTCGCTCATGCGGCTGGAAGAAAGGTAAGCGTTCCGTTTGGAATGCGGCCGCGCTCGACGAGCCGCCGATAGAATTCTGTGAGTCCCGCAAGGTGCGGATACGACAGCCCGTAATCCAGACCGGAGAGGTACTCCGCGCAAATCGACCGCTCCACGCCCATCGCCCGGTGCGCCTGCTCGGCCAGCTCTGGCAGATGTTGAAGTCCCCAATCGCGCGAAGCAATGAGTCCGGCGTGCGCGAGGAGCGCTTCCTTCACGTCGGTGGAGCGCTGCGCGACCCACACGGCAAAGACGAAGGGTTGTCCGGTCCAGTCTTTCCACGTCTGCCCGAGATCGTACACGAATGGGTAGCGCTCGCGGTGGTTGGAGCCAAGCACGAGCGCGGCGTCGCCGATGACCAATCTCGCGTCAGAATCGTTGGCGCTGTCGACGACGACATCCTCGACTTCGGCGTCGCCGGGGACGAATCGAGGCCGCGTGTGCCAGACATTCTCGAAGAGGAGCTCCAGGAGTGCAACGCTGGTCATCGAGCTCCGGCTCACGATCACGCTTCTTCCACCCAGCTCGCCTGCGGGGCGTTTGGAGAAAAGCATGACGCTGCGGACTGGGCCGTCGCAGGAGATGGCGAGATCAGGGAGCAGAAGGTAGCGGTCTGCATCGCGGGCGTATTCGACCGCGTAGACGACACTGATGTCGAGCTCCCCAGCGCCCATTCTTCGGTTGAGGTCAGTGGGAACGCCATCGACCAGAGTCGCATCGAGCTGCACGACGCCTCGGTCGATCGCGCCGTACACCGGGTAGCAGTTGATGTAGGGAATCCGACCGATTTTCATTATGCAGCCACCGCGTTGGCGCTCCGGTCGAAAACGCGAAGGATGTTATAGAAGGAGTCGCGCTCCGCCGGGGTCTTGCCCGCGGAGCGAATGAGGTCGAGGATCTCGTCGAGACTCAGGCCCTGGGCGGTGTGCGCGCCGGCTTCGTGATAGATCTTCTCTCGCACTACCGTCCCCTCGAGGTCGTTGACACCGAACGCCAGCGACGTCTGCGACAGGAACGGCGTCACCATGATCCAGTGCGTCTTGATGTGCTCGAAATTGTCGAGGAAGAGCCGGCCGACGGCAAGATTTCGCAGGTCGTCGAAGCCTGTCGTCGCGGTCCCCTGCCGACCCAACTCGATTCCCAGCTCGTTGTGATCCGGGTGGTAGGCGAGCGGGATGTAGGCGAGAAACCCGCCGGACTCATCCTGCAGGTCTCGCAGCATGGCCAGGTGCTCGACGCGGTCCTGAATCGATTCGACGTGTCCGTAGAGCATCGTGCAGTTCGAGCGGATGCCGAGGCGGTGCGCAGTTCTGTGCACATCGATCCAGTCTTCTGCGGCCAGCTTCTTGTCGGCGATCTCCATCCGGACGCCTCTGCCGAATACTTCGGCGCCGCCGCCGGGCAGTGTGTCGAGTCCGGCCTCACGCAGCGCGATGAGCACGTCTTCGATCGACATCTTGTCGATGCGGGCGATGTGCGCGATCTCGACGGCGGTGAGGGCCTTTATGTGGACGTGCGGATAGCGCGACTTGAGACCGCGGAACATCTCGCTGTAGTACTCGAGGCCGGCTTTCATGTCGAGCCCGCCGACGATGTGGAATTCCTTCGTCAGGCCGCTGGCAGCCGTCTCCGCCTCGGCGTACACCTGATCGAGCGTGTAGTGGTAGGCGCCTTCTTCCTTCGGCAGTCGCGCAAAGGAGCAGAACACGCACGTCTTTCGCAGGTAGCAGACGTTCGTTGGGTTGATGTGCTGATTGGCGGCGAAGGTGACGACGTCGCCGTGCTTGCGGTGGTTGGCATAGTCGGCGAGCATCCCCACGCCCAACAGATCCGGAGACGTAAAAAGGAGCTCGGCGTCCTGATTCGAAAGCCTGGTGCCGGCGACTACCCTCTCACCCACTGCTCTTAGCTCGCGATCGGCGATCTTACCGAGGTCCAGCGACTTCCCGGCGGTCATATTCTCAGTTCTTGAAGCGCTTGATGGCGAGGGTGGTGTTGTGACCACCGAAGCCGAAGCTGTTGCTGAGCACCGCGTTCACGTCGCGCTCGACGCACACGTTGGGCGTGTAGTTGAGGTCGAGCTCTGGGTCTGGATTGTGGTAGTTGATCGTCGGAGGAATGATTCCGGATCCGACCACTTTGCTGCTGATAACTGCCTCGACAGCTCCGGCCGCGCCAAGCATGTGCCCGGTAGCCGACTTGGTCGAGCTGACGTTGATCTTCTTCGCCTCGTCGCCGAAGACGGCCTTGATGGCGCGCGTCTCGTTGAAGTCGTTGGCGGGAGTCGAGGTGCCGTGTGCGTTCACGTACTGGATGTCCTTCGGCTCCAGACCGGCGTCCTTGAGAGCGCGCTTCATGGCGCGCTGGGCGCCTTCCCCATCCGGTGCTGGGGCGGTGAGATGATATGCATCTCCTGTCGCGCCGTACCCGACGATCTCGGAATAGATCTTGGCTCCCCGCTTTAGCGCGTGCTCAAGCTCCTCGAGAATAAGGATCCCGGCTCCTTCGCCCATCACGAATCCGTCGCGCGTCGCGTCGAACGGGCGCGAGGCGCTCTCGGGACTGTCATTGCGCTCGGACAAGGCTTTCATATTGGCAAATCCGCCGATCGCCATCGGCGTGACCGTGGCTTCGGCACCACCGGTGATCATCATGTCGGCGTCGCCGTATTGGATCGTCCTGTAAGCATCACCTATCGCATGAGCACTGGTAGCGCAAGCCGATACGGTAGCGTAGTTTGGACCTTTGGCGTTGAACATCATCGACACGATGCCGGCGGCGATATCGGCGATGAACATCGGGATGAAGAAGGGAGAGATTTTCCCGACTCCCCGCTCGCGGTAGACGTCGTGCTGCTCCTCGAAGCTCTTCAGTCCGCCGATGCCGCTCCCGATGATAACTCCGATCCGATCCGGGTCCATTCCGTTGCGCTCGACTAGACTGGCATCGATCATCGCCTGCCTCGAAGCGGCGACCGCGTACTGGGTGTACTGGTCCGCCCGCTTCGCTTCCTTCCGATCCATGTAGTCGAGCGGATTAAAGCCCTTCACCTCTGCCGCGAACCTCACGGGGAACTTCGAGGCGTCGAACTTGGTGATCGGTGCCGTGCCCGACTTCCCTTCTATCAGGGACTGCCAGGTCGTCGCCACATCGTTGCCGACGGGGGTTATGACCCCCATGCCGGTGACGACGACTCGTCTCTTCATTACGCTCCGACCTTCTGGTTCAGATAGCCGAGCGCGTCACCCACTGTGCGCAGCTTCTCGGCGTCCTCGTCAGGAATGTCGATGTTGAATTCTTTCTCGAACTCCATCACGAGCTCGACGATGTCCAGGCTGTCGGCGCCGAGATCTTCGATGAAGCTCGCCTCGTTGGTCAGCTTTTCGCGCTCGACACCGAGCTCCTTCTCGATGATGTCTTTGACCTT
>DATARP010000076.1:0-4622 GCA_036264075.1 Gemmatimonadaceae bacterium | reverse complement strand
GGCCGGACGCATCTGGTTCAAAACGGTCTCCGAGCATCTGTCGTCCGACGCCAACTTCAACGACTTCGCCCGAGGAACGGTCGCAGCCGCGGGAGAGCTCTACGGCGAAGGCGGCAACGTTCCACTGACCGTCGCACAAGCCTGGGCATTGGTCGGTATCGGTGTGCCGCTCAGCGGCAAGCCGTCTCCGGTCAGCAATCCCCCTCACCCGACGCTTCACCCGAGCGCGAACGTGGCGCAGCCGCTTCCGCTCGCGGCGTGAGCAACGAAAAGAAAGAAAGGAAGACCGACATGTTCTTCATGAAACTCAGAATCATCCATCGCAGCATCGCCGCGCTTCGGATCGAGGAAGTCACGACTCACGCGTCGATCCAGGCCGCGACGTACACCTCCCTGGTCGATCGCGTCCTCAAGATCTACAAGGCGCTGATGCCGTTCCTGACGCTCCTCGCCGGCGTCCCGCTGATCCCGCCGACGTGGCGCGCGGCCCTCACCGCGTTCCTCCAGGCTCTCGATCTGCTGGCCGCCGCGTCGTCGTCCGAGGAGCCGGTGCCGGTCACGGCTTCAGCCGCTGCCGACACCATCACGGACCCGGCGAGCAGCGATCCGTCGTTCAAAGCAGGAAAGGATCTGTGATGCGCCCGCAGTGGATGCAGAGAATCCGACGCAGTCCGCACATGGCACGCTTCACACCGAAGGTGTCACCGCCCCGATATCCCCGCCCGATGCAGCTTCATCACAATCGGAACGGCGGACGCCACAAGTAGAAGGAGAGAAATTGTCATGCGAATCGTCTACCGCAATATCGGACGCGACGCCCGCACTGGGAGGTTCATCTCGCCCCGTGTCGGTCGCCACCGACGGAAATGGTAATTCCCAAGTAGTTCGTGAGGCCCGCGCAAGCGGGCCTCACGTTGTCCGGGAAGGAAGGAGCCGTCGCCGAATCCTAGCCATCAAGCAGACGGCTCACCATATCGATCCGCATCGTCCCAGTGGCGTCGTACCAGTTCTTCGAAAACATCGTGCGCTACCACCATCGCCCGATTGTCATAACGCTCGATGTCGAGCGGCAGGTAAGGAGCGCCACCCGAATCAAGAGCACGCCGGTACCCGAAATACCCGAAGTACAACCAGACCTTCGCGCCGCGATCGAGCGTGTATCGTGAGTTCGCATTGATCGCACCGAATGGAGTTTCGTGAAGATAATCTTTGCGAGTCGGGCTTTCATGGTACACGGCGAGAGCTGCCGTGCCATAAGTCGGATGAACGACAGCTGAAAGCTCCCCAGCTAGGCCCTTACGAAAACGACTAAACTCCTCCGTCGCCCATCCTTCGATCCCGATTCTCTCCTCGATTTCACGCAACCTCCGGTCCATGTGGCGGCCGGAGAGATGATTCCGCCAGAACTTGTACTCATCTTCGAAAGTATCGGCACCTTGAATTTCATGCCGCATATCACGGTCGTTAAAGAGGACCGTAGCAGTGAACGTCACCTCGCTCATCGTGCGCAGCAGAACGCGCGCCGGGTAGTCCTGACCGGCTAGTATCAATCGGCGAACGCCGACGCCGAAATGCAGAATCGCGCCGGTGAAGCGCACAGGCGACTGCTCATCATGCGAAATTGTTCCGTGGCTGAGGCGGTGCCTCAGCGACAACCAGAAGTACGTAAGCCACAAAAGGCCCTGATCGTAGACACGCAACCACGGCAACAGAAATTCGTTCGAACCATCGTCGCTTGGTTCGGCGACGTTGTCAAAGAGCGTAGGCATCAATCTCGGCCGTGGCATCCCGCCGATCGGCGTCGATAGTTCTCGCCAAAGGTCGTCGATTTCCGACTCGGTCACCATAGCGCTCGATACTCAAGAGAACGTCAAACGAGCAAGCCACCTTCGACCGACCAGCTCGTCGCTCGCGAATCGCGATCTGCTCCTTCGCCTTACCGAAGATATCATCGTGAGGTGAGCCTACATCAGCACAGCTTCTTGGCAATAAACGTCGGCGGCAAGGTCGCTGGATTGATCGAACGACTCGGACCTTCCGGCGAGCAGAGTGGACCGATAAGCGCGCAAGAAGAGTATGCGCAAGCGGTACTCTTTGCGGCGTCTGAATTTGTCGCGACCGTCGATCAGATGAAATATGCCGTCCGCTCCCTCGCTGGGTTTCGAAGAGTAGAGGCGAGAGGGTCTCGTTTCGAGCCAACGCGCCTCGATCATCTCATCTACCATCTGGAGAATCACATAATACGAACAGTCACCCTGATCGATCGGTCCCTTCAACTGACCAATATAGTCTATGGTCTCGGCATTCCCGAGCGAGGATGCTCGGAAACTACCGTTGCAGAGAACGCTCACTTGAAAAGTTCGGCTGCGGCGAAGGAATTGCGTCGACTCCTGGCCTTGGTGAAGCCGCTTCGCCAACAGCGTAATGTCATCGTTCATCGTCGCCGCTACCGCGACGATACGATGAGAAGAATCGGAACGTTCTTCGTGTTGGAACAAATCGAGCAGGGAGACGAACCCGCTAAACGGGTCACTCCCAATTATAGATGGCTCTATAAAGCACTGACTGACAAGTACGTAGCAGAAAAGAAGCGCGAGCTCGCGGAGTCCAACGCACAGGCCGAAGAGATCTGCGCAGCATTATTCACAGCTCTAGAGGTGGAGTTTGACAGACAGTGGCAGAGCCGAAGTGTTAGCTGACTACGACAGGTGAAGGAATGCAGCGTCTTCGGGAGCCGGGAGTCTGGCTACTGCAGTGAATCCGGGTTCTCTAGGCCATGAGCGATCTTCACCGCAACGGCCGCAGCAACTCCCCAGAGTTGATCTTGAACGCCCGGGCGATCCGCAACACAGTTGTCAGCTTCGGCTCGTTCAGGCCATTCTCGATGTGGCTGACCTGCACGGCATTCAGGCCGGTCGCTTCCGCGAGCCGTTCCTGCGTCCACCCTCGCTCGAGGCGTAGGTGTCGGACGCGTTCACCGAATGCTGCTACTTCGGGCTGAGGTTTTCCGGTGCGTCGTGGTGGCATTGCTTGCTTCGATCTTGGTCCCGGGCTAAACTCGCGTCCATAAACCCCGGACTAAGGAGCCGTGATGAGCGCATCCACCTTCCACTTCGTCGAAGTCCTCAGCTACGAGACCGGCTCGCCCGTTAAGATCGTCGCGTGGCATGTCCGATCGGTGCGGCCGATCCGCGAGATGGCGGATGACAACGAGACAGTGACCCGGATCGAGTTCACGAATGGCGACGTGTTGGATACGTCGGATTCGGTACCGAAAGTGGTCGAAAGGCTGAGCGGCGCGCTGTCGCGTGAGGCCGAAGGGGCGCGGGCTGAAAGGCCGCGCCACACGGGAGGAGCAACAAAGCGTCGCGGCTGACGCGCGACGCTCAGTTCACCGGCGTCGTCATGAACCACGGGAGCCACTCGGCTTCGGATTCGTCGCAGCGTCGGGGAATGGTTACAGCGGCGCTACGAAATGACGACGCTACGGCGACTGCTGGTCGACGACCACTCCGTACAGCTCGATGTTCGACGATGGTCCGTCGACCTCGATCGGTGGGTGCTCCCGATTGATGCTGACGAGCCTCACCTTCCGTCCGCTGACCTCGAGCGTCTTTAGGTACAAGGCGTCGCCGACCCGGATCACGACGATGTGGCCGTTCGCGGCGCGGACGTTGCGCGTCGGCTTCACGTAAGCGAGCTCGCCGTTCGCGATGCCGCCCATGCCTTCCATCGAGTCGCCGATGGCGCGGACGATCCGCCGCGCGCCGCGCGCCCAAGCGCGCCTCGGGATCGTCTTGCGCTTCTCTTCTATCTCGCCGTAGAACTCGACGTTTCCGCTCGCCGCGGCCTGGATCGGCCGTACCTCGCGCCGCGGTGCCGGCTTCGCGATCGGAACGATGCGAGACGGCGAAGTGCTGCCGCTCATCAGAGTGGCGAGCAAGTTCCCCGTCTGCGTCGCCGACTCGTGCGCCTCGCGGAGCGCCTGGACGCTGACGACGACGTCACCGTCGCTGAAGAACAGGCCCGGGTCTTTGTCGATCGCCCGCGAGATGGCGATGAACTCGTCGACCGTCGGTTCCTGATGGCCTCCGAGGATCTTGCTGAGCTTCGATTTCGGAATGCCGGCGATGTCGGCGATGGCGACCTGCTTCTTCCCGCTTGCCTTGACCGCTTCACGAAGCTGTTCGACCGCGCCCATCGAGAATCGACGTTACGCGCCGGGCGGCGAGGTGTGTTGCACGAGCGGTTTCACGTCCCGCAACGCCCGAGGCCAGAATTTCTCTATGCGAAACGCAGTCACCTATAAGTTCCGCATTAAGACACATTTGTTACTGAATTCGCAACGAGACGCTCAGACCGGCCGCTGCAGCGAGTCGGGGTTCTCGCCGGCGCGAAGGGAGATCTCGGCCCCCTCTTTCCCGAGCTCGAGGCACTCGAAGAGGTTGCGGATGTACTGGCCGAGGCGGTCGCCACGGATATTGGTCCGCTCCATCTCGTCGACGAGGTTCCGCGCGAGCGCCGCCGCCTCGTCGCGGACGATCTCCGCGCCGGGCGGGTTGTCCTCATCCTCGGCAAAGCGATACAGGAAGTTCGACAGCCCCTCCGCCGCGTCGACCACC
>DATARP010000265.1:0-5985 GCA_036264075.1 Gemmatimonadaceae bacterium | reverse complement strand
TGCGTGGGTGCAGCACCTTCGTTGGGCTGCTGCTGGTGGAAATCCGTGATCGGAGTTGCTTTGCTCCACGCGGCTTCATCGAGCTTGCCGTCGATGGTGATTCCGCCTGAAGCGGAGGCGGCGGTAGCAACCGGTAGGGATGCGGATGTCGCAGGCGTGGTCTGCGCTGGCAGTGCGCCGGCGACGCCAAAGAAGAAACCTGCCGCGACTCTAAGGGAACAGGGCTTGATAATAGTTCTCGGCTCGCAGAAGTACTCATGATTGGACAGTAACACGTACGCTCAGGGTTGTAGCCGGGTTTCAGTATCTTCCCGATGACTGTCTTCCATGTCGCACCCTCTATTCTTAACCTCAGTATGAGCTAACATTCATCGTGTTCTGACCAGAGTCAGCCGTCGGCTTCGTTTCGATCTCACCCTGTGAAACCTTGAATTCAGCAGTGGTATTCAGTCGCTTCTCTCTCCTCGCTTGTTGCGCCCCTTTGATGCTTGCCGCGAGCGCGGCCGCCCAGGGTAAGCGGATAAGACCATCTCCAGCGCCGGACTGGACTGTGGTCGAAAATGCGCTCGGCAGGAAGGGCATGCCCAGCCCGGGAGGGGTCACAAGGTTCAGCTTTCCGCGCAGCGATCTCAACGTCGTGCTGCACGGAGTGACGCTAAAGCCCGCACTCGCTCTCGGATCATGGATCGCCTTCAGGCGGATCGCGGACCACGCCATGGTTATGGGCGATCTGGTCCTCTTAGAGCCAGAAGTTGTAACAGTGATGGCGAGCCTGCAGCAGAACGGAGTCGACCAGACCGCCCTGCACAATCATCTGCTGGGCGAGTCGCCTCGAGTGATGTACATGCACATACACGCGATCGGCAGCGCCGAAAGGATTGCCAGAGCTATTCGAACCGCACTCGAGTTCACGACGACGCCACTTGGCGCGCCAGCCTCAGCGAGTCCGGCTGTCGCGCCGGCTTCGCCTCCGCCGACATTCGACTCAGTGACCGTGGCGAAGACGTTGGGAGTCGCCGGCAAGATGAACGGAGGCGTGTACCAGGTAAGCGTCCCACGGCGAGAGAGAGTCTGCGACGAAGGCCAAGAGATCATGCCCGCGATGGGCGTCGCGACCGCGATGAACTTTCAGCCGATCGTCGGCGGAAAGGCCGCCACCACCGGAGACTTCGTTCTGTTGGGAAAGGAAGTGAACCCCGTGCTCTGGACGCTCAACGAGAATGGGATTGAAGTGACGGCAATCCACAGCCACATGACCGATGAACAACCGCGTCTGTACTTCATGCACTTCTGGGGAGTCGACGATGCGGCCAAGCTCGCGCGCGGACTTCGAGCCGCGCTCGACCGGACCAACAGACGCATCCCTTCGTCCAAACCGCGTCCGTGTAAGCGCTGAACAGGTCGATCGAGTGGCGTGAGTCAGTGATTCAGACAAGCCGAAAAGCCCTTTAGGGATCGATCACCTCTCAGCTCCGTTGGCGCGTAGCCACTCCGCGATCGCCGGACGCTCGCAGTAGTCAGCCCAGGCGAGCGGCGTACCACTGTAAATGCTGTCCTTGATGTCGGTGCGCGCTCCGCGCTTCACCAAGAGCCGCACCACATCGCCACGATCAGCCGCAATTGCCTGATGCAGCGGCGTCGAATGCGAGTGCCATCCGTCGGGATTGTAGCGGTTTGGATCTTCGCCCGCGTCGAGCAGAAGCTGGACGATTTCCGTATGACCGTGTTGGGCGGCCAACGCTATCGCGACGTGCCGCTCGTTGCCGCCTGCCCTCGGCAGCAGACGCCGCGCCTCGTCAATTAGTCCCAATCCGGCCGCCGCGGAGAGAGTATCGGGTGCAGCACCGCGGCGGGCTAGAGCCTTCGCCGTGTCGAGATATCCGAACGCCAGCGCGGACATCGCAGGAGACTTCCATGCTGTGCCGTGACCATTCGGTGCTGCGCCGTAGTCGAGCAGCATCTCGGCCAGCGCCGCCTGCAGCCCTGCGTGCGCGGGATGCGCGCTCGTGACCAGCATGGCCATCGTCGTGCACTTCGAGTCGTACAGATCGGCCACCGCGTCCGGTTCCGCGCCCGCCTCGAGTAGAGTTCTCATGACCTCCAAGGCGTTGCGTGGAGTTTTCTGCCGAACGCTTTCGACGCCGTTGGCGCCGATGTAGTGGAGCAGAGTGGCGTGGTGCCGGCGCGTCGAGCGCGCATGCACAAGCTCCGGATGTTCGTCCAGCATCGCTTGGAGCTTCGGAAGATCGCCGTCGACGAGCGCATCCACGGCAGACTCGAACATGACGATCGGACCTTCGCGAGTGACGGCGTCCGTGAACTTCGCGAGATCTTCCCACTTGTTGAAGGCGTATTCCCCAGCCACCACCAGCTGCGCATCCTCGAGACTCAGACTCGCCGCCTCTACATCATCTACTGACTTCCCTTTGTAGCGCGGATGCATCCACTTGAAGTTCCAGCGCACGTTCCGGTCGCCCGCGTTTAGAGCGTCGTACAAGCGCTGCGCCTCCCGCTGGTACTCTGGCAGCGTTGCGCGGAAGGGAAGAGAGTATGACAAGCGACTGGATCAGATGTAGCGCATCCACGCCGCCGGAGCCGCCGCCTTTCTTCGCGCGTACCATCGGCACGGAAAGTAAAGTGCGGTGACTACGACGATGAACACCACGTACAGAAGCGACAGTTTCCATATGTAGCCATCGGGCGGAGGCGGATTCATCATCGGATGATTTGTGAAGAGCCACGAGTCCGCTTTGCCCTCGCGTACCAGCGAGACGATCACGGCCACCAGGTGGATCGTCGGAATGTGCAGCAGGTAGTAGAACATCGGGACTCGTCCGAATGTCGCGATGATCTCTCCGATTTTGCCGCGCGCCCGGTCCGCCAACGGCAACAGCAGAATGGTAGGCCCGAGCGTCATTAACAGGAATTGCAGGGATGCGGGATACTTGCTCGTGTTGATGAAGCGAAACAGCGTCGGCATTTGGGTGGGCTCTGTCACGTGCCAGTGCCGCGGATCACCGTAGACGTCGAGCGTTCGCAGGAGAAGAAAGAGCACGATGGCAGACGCTCCGAGTGCGACACAGGTCCTGTCGCGGCGCCGTGGCTCGAGCGTGATCACCGCGCCGAAAGCGTAGCCTGCCGCCATTACACCGATCCACGGCACAATCGAGTAGAGCACCATCAGCGTCGGACCATTCTGTCCGAGCTGTATCGGCCCGCCGAAATAGAGGATCTGCCACAGCCAATTGAGTGAGCTTTGCTCGAGACCAGTGCGGGTCGCGTCGGAGATCAGATCCATCAGGTTGTGAAGCGCGATCACACCGATGCCGAACGCTCCGATAGCAGGTATCGGCAGCCAGATGAGTGCCGCGAGCAGCACCATGCACCAGCCGAGCATCCAGATGACGCCGGCCAGGAGGTAGTGGCCGAAGTCGAAGTTGAAAGTCCAAGCAATGCGGATCACCGTCAGCTCGAGCAACACCAGTATCAAACCGCGAGAGACGAGGTACCGTGACAGCGCCTTTCGATCGCCGAGCTTCTGGCCGAGGAGGTAAGCAGACGTGCCCGAGAGGAAGGCAAACGCTGGCGCGACGAAATTCGTGATCCATCGCGTAAAGAAGACGCCCGGTCTGGGTCCTCCCGCGGGCACGCCGGCGTAAACCCGAACGTGATCGATGGCCATGAGGACCATCGCGACGCCGCGCGCGACGTCTATCGAATGGATGCGGTGAGCGCTTCGCACTGCTGTATCATTGCGCATCTGAAGCTCTCCGCTGACAAAAAAGAGGCGCCGGTCAGAATCGAACTGACGAATAGCAGATTTGCAGTCTGCCGCCTTACCACTTGGCCACGGCGCCTTGCAACAAAGTTATCGGGTGCCGAGCCCCCAGAGCAATCGGGCCACAAAGATGCCGAGCGCCACGCCCGCACCCACGATCACTATGAGCACGGCCAACGCGAGCACCATCACTCCGACGACGTTGCGTCGCTTCGGCGGAGCGCCTGCGGTCGACAGCATGTGACGCTCGAGAAGCGCGACGTTCATTATGTTCGACTTCCACGCGGCGTCGAACACATCGCCGAGGCCCGGGACCGCGCCGAGCAAAGTATCGATCCCGATGTTCACGAGCATTCTCGCCAGTGTAAACGTGGGTACTTCCGCGCGCACTGCTTCAACAACGATATAACCCGAAAGCGCTGCGCCTATCATGTCCCCCACGCCGGGGATCAATCCGATGATCGGATCCAGGCCTATTTTCCAGCTCGTGCCCGGAATCGATATCGAGTTGTCGAGTAACCGCGCCAGAACACGAACCCGTCGTGTCCGGGGATCCGAAGAAAGAATCTCTCCGGAAGCTGGAGCTACAACTCGCGGATACGTCCGGCTCATCGCGACACCATCGCGTCCAGCGCCGACATCCGTTTGGTACCGGGATATGGCGTGTCACCTTTTATGGTCGTCCACAGAATCCGGTTGAAGGCGTCGTCATCCGCGGCGTCCTCCACGTTGAACGCCAGCTTCTTCGTTGCGTCGGCCATTGCTCCTCTCTTTGGATTCACTTCCTTCAGCGACACCGCCGGCGTCAGCGCGGTGTAGGGACTGAGATCGGGAGTCGTATCCCAGATCTCCCGCAAAGGACGCCCGTAATGATCGAATTGAGACATCCGGCCGAGCCGGAGGATGTCTTCGATTGTAGCGACCACATCCGTTGTGTTCGCGAACCGGTGAATCGCTCCTCCCCTGTTGTACGGGGAGATCACGAGCAGCGGGGACCGATGCGAGTCGACGTGATCGGGCCCGCTCTGCGCGTCATCCTCCAGCACGAACACTACAGTGCTCTTCCAGAACGGGCTCTTCGAAAGCGCCTCGACGAGTCTCCCGAGGGCGAGATCGTTGTCCGCCATGTACGCTCGTGGCGTCGGCTTCCCCGCGCCAGCTCCCCACGTATGGTCGTTTGGCAGGCGGACAAACTCGAGTGCCGGCATTTTTCCGTCCCGCACAAAATCCTGAAATTCTTTCAGCCAGATCTCTATTCTCACCTGATCGGGAATATCCAGACTCCATCCCGGATATGCCCTGTTGGTGTGGGCCGCCAGGCTGCGCTTGGTAGGAACGAAGGCCGAGTCCTTCAGACTGTCCGGGTCCTCTGGATTGTTCACGAACTCCCCGTAGTTCCGATACGTGATGCCGGCGCGGTCGGCAAGATCCCAGAGATATCCGTTGGATGGTTCGGCAACATCATCATCGGGTACGGCACCGCGGTTATATCCTTCGTAGTCGTAGCTGCGCCCGCGATCGGAGTAGTTGGACGGAATTGTCTTCTCCGAATAGTCGGTCACGTACGCGGCGGTCGACCAATTGTGACCATCCGGGCTCACTTCGGCATTCACGAAGAATCGGTCGAAGATTCCGAAGCGCTCCGCCAATGCGTGGTGGTTCGGCGACACGGCACGCGGAAAGAATACCAGCGATGGATCGCCATCGGCCTGAGTAAGATCCCCAAGAACCTGATCGTAGGTGCGATTCTCCTTGATGACGTAGATCACGTGCTCGAACGGCGGATACCTTGAGGCCGCAGGCGTGGCGCTCCATCCATTCGCCGTAGCAACACGCTGCGAGAATGCGTTGAGATCCGCGATGCCGGCGTTCGCCGCGGGCACGATCGTGAGCGTGCCGTTGATCTGGCCAAGCGTGTACTGTGTGGTGTGAGGCACGTGCGGCTGGTCGGGCCGGTTTAGTCGGGGATTCGGAGCTGTGCCCCGGCCCTTCCCGTTCACGATGAGGACATCATTGCCGTCGACGGCGACAGCCGATGGATACCAGCCGGCCGGAATTCTGCCGATCAATGCATCGCTGCCCGTCGCCGTCGGCGACCCGGCTGTATTCGCCGCAAGATCGAACACCGCTACTGCATTGTTGTCGGCCTCAGCGACGAAAAGGCGTCTTCCATCACCCGAAAACGCCAAAGCGTTTGGCGTGCTGCC